>PNBE01000153.1 GCA_003135895.1 Candidatus Dormiibacterota bacterium | reverse complement strand
AGATCCAAATCCGAGATAATCGCGGAGCATCGGCGCCACGACACGGACACCGGCTCCACCGAGGTCCAGGTGGCAGTGCTGTCGGAACGTATCAGCTCGCTCACCGAACACCTCCGCGATCACCCCAAAGACCACGCGTCGCGTCGCGGGTTGCTCAAGCTTGTCGGCCAGCGTCGCCGGTTGCTCGACTACCTGTCGGGAACCGATGTCGAGCGCTATCGCGCGCTGATCGGGCGCCTCGGTCTGCGCCGATAGTGTCAGGCGCGACCACCAATCAGACCCAAGAAACACACACCATCAACCGACCCGGTGCCGGCACCTTCCGGCGACGTCGCACTCACAGGTGAGACGTTGGGGTCCGCGTATCAGGAAGCGGTGCCGCAGCTGCAGCGCGAGTCGCGAGTCCTGATGCACAGTCCCCAACACCTCACCGCTGTAGAGCGCGACGAAGCGGATTTGTTCCGGCGCGGGTCACCACCAGGAGACACGCGTGGCCATCCCCGACAATCTCAAGAAAACATTTGAAACGGACTTCTGCGGCAAGCGACTGATCGTCGAAACCGGGTACATCGCCGAGCAGGCGAACGGCGCGGTGATGCTCCGCCTCGGTGACACGGCACTGCTGGTCACCGCTGTCGCATCGAAAGCGCCGCGGGAAGGCATCGATTTCTTCCCACTGACCTGCGACTACGAGGAGAAGCTCTACGCCGCGGGACGGATTCCCGGATCGTTCCCCCGACGCGAGGGGCGGCCGAGCGAGGCCGCGACGATCACCAGCCGGATGATCGACCGCCCGATGCGGCCGCTCTTCCCCAAGGACTTCCGTAACGACGTCCAGATCGTCGCGACGGTGCTGAGCACCGACCAGGAGCAGGACCCGGCGACCCTCGCGGTCACCGGCGCCTCGTGCGCGCTCCAGATCAGCGGCATTCCTCACGGCGGTCCGGTCGCATGCGTTCGCGTCGGCATGCTCGACGGGCAGCTGATGCTGAATCCGACCCTCACGCAGCTCAACGAGTCCGCGCTCGACCTGGTTGTCGCGGGCACATGGGACGCCATCGTCATGGTCGAGGCGGGGGCGCATCAGATCTCCGAGCAGACCATGCTCCAGGCGCTGCGCATGGCTCACGACGAGATCCGCAAGCTCGTCGAGTTCCAGCGCGGCCTGCACGACGCCATCGGCAAGCCGGCGATGAGCTATCCGTCGCAGAAGGTCTCACCGGACATCTCGGCCGCCGTGCACGAATTCGTCGCCGGGCGAATCGCCAGCGCCGCACGCAACCCCGACAAGGCATCGCGCGAGGCGGCACTCGATCACCTCCAGCAGGAGGCGGTCGCCGCGCTCGAGGAGCGCTTCCCCGACGCGCGTTCCGACATCGGCAAGGCCTACGAGTCCGAAGTCAAGAAAGCAGTCCGTTCCGCCATCCTCGAGGAGGGCATCCGTCCAGACGGACGCCGCACCGACGAGATCCGGCCCATCTGGTCTGAGGTCGGAGTGCTCCCGCGCACCCACGGATCGGCGCTGTTCACGCGCGGACAGACGCAGGCGCTCTCCGTCGTCACCATCGGTTCTGGTCAGGATCAGCAGAAAATCGACGGGCTCGGCCTCGAGAACTTCAAGCGGTTCATGCACCACTACAACTTCCCACCGTTTTCGGTCGGTGAGGCGCGGCCGCTGCGCTCGCCTGGACGCCGGGAGATCGGTCACGGTGCCCTCGCCGAGCGCGCGGTCCACAATGTGATGCCGGAAGAGGAGAAGTTCCCCTACGTGGTGCGCATCGTCACCGAGATCCTCTCCAGCAACGGCTCGACGTCGATGGCGTCGGTGTGCGGTTCGTGCCTCGCGCTCATGGACGCGGGTGTTCCTTTGGTGGCGCCCGTCGCCGGAATCGCGATGGGGCTGATCACCGACGAGAGCGCCGAGCACGCCGCCATCCTCAGCGACATCCAGGGCATGGAGGATGCGCTCGGCGACATGGACTTCAAGGTCGCCGGCTCGGCGACCGGGATCACCGCGCTGCAGATGGACTGCAAGATCAGCGGCCTGAGCTGGGACCTGATGGAGCGCGCGCTCGAGCAGGCTCGCGTGGGCCGGTTGCACATCCTGGGCAAGATGGCCGAGACGCTCGCATCGCCACGAAGCGAGTTGAGCCCGTGGGCACCGCGAATCGAGGTGATCAACATCAACCCCGACAAGATCCGCGACGTGATCGGCCCCGGCGGCAAGATGATTCGCAAGATCGTCGAGGAAACGGGTGCCCAGATCGACGTGGAGGACGACGGCCGCGTGTTCATCGCGTCGGCCAACGCCGCGTCGCGCGAGCAGGCGGTGGCGATGATCCACGACCTGACCGACGACATCGAGATCGGGCGGATCTACAAGGGCAAGGTGTCCCGCCTGATGGGCTTCGGCGCTTTCGTCGAGATCATGCCCAAGAAGGAAGGGCTGGTCCGGATCGGCCAGCTTGCCGAGCACCATGTCGACAAGGTCGAGGATGTCGTCAACATCGGCGACGAGATCATGGTCAAGGTGATCGAGGTCGACGATCGCGGACGGGTCAACCTCTCGAGGCGCGAGGCGATCCGCGAGCTCTCCAAGCAGCAGGAAGCCGGCGGCAACGGTGCCGGCGGGCCCGCGTAGCGAGCAGTCTGGTGCGCTCGCAGCGGCCGGCTGTCGCCGTCGTCGGTGCGACCGGCGCGGCCGGCGGCACGCTGGTGCGCATCCTCGGAGAGCGCTCGTTTCCGGCGTCCACGCTGGATCTCTACGCCAGCGCGCGAAGCGCCGGACGCCGGGTGAGCACACACCTCGGTGATGTCGAGGTGCGCGCGCTCAGCGGCGATGCGCTGCGCGGGGCGGACATCGTCTTCTTCGCGGCGGGCGCCGGGACATCGCGCCGTCACGCGCCTGCCGTCGCTGAGGCGGGCGGTATCGCCGTCGACAAGTCGAGCGCCTACCGCATGGATCCCGCTGTGCCCCTGGTCGTCCCCGAGGTGAATCCGGAGACGCTCCGAGAGCATCGCGGGATCGTGGCCAATCCGAATTGCGTGGCGATCCCGCTCAGCATCGTGCTCGCGCCACTGCATCGTGCCTACGGCGTGCGTCACGTGACCGCGGCGACGTACCAGGCCGCCACCGGCGCGGGTCTCGGGCTCGCCGAGGAACTCGAAACGCAGACCCGCGATGACGCGGCGGGCACACCGCCGACCGCGCGCGTCTACCCGCATGTGCTCCACGGCAACGTGGTGCCCGGCGGCTGGACGATGATGGGCGCCGATACTGAGGAGGAGGTCAAGGTGATCGCCGAGACCCGCCGCGTCCTCGGCGCACCCGACCTGCGCATGAGCGTCACGACGGTCCGCGTTCCCGTGAGCGTGGGACACAGCGCCGCGGTGTGGGTCGACCTCGATGCGGCGGCGGATCCTGACGGCGTGCGCGCGCTGCTGGGCAAGTCGGCGGGGATCGTCGTCGTCGACGACCCCGCGACGCAGCGGTATCCGATGCCGCGATCGGTCGCCGGCAGCGATGACGTCCAGGTGGGGCGGATACGTCGCGACACGGGGCGAGAGAACGGCATCGCGCTGTTCTTCAGCGCCGACAACCTTCGCAAAGGCGCGGCGACCAACGCGGTTCAGGTTGCGGAGCTGCTGCTCCGCGACGGCTGATCGCGAGCCCGCATGGCCGGCTCGGATACGCCCTGCTTGGTGCTCTAAACTCCGCCAATGGTGGCGACGACCGAAGAGCTCCTCGAGCTTCACGGGCAGGTGCGCGACTGCACAGCGTGCCCCCTGCACCTCACCCGGATCCAGGCCGTACCCGGGTACGGGCCGGTGACCGCGCGCGTGATGGCGGTGGGGGAGGCTCCCGGTGAGAACGAGGACCGCGAGGGCAAACCCTTCGTCGGCGCAGCCGGCCGGCTGCTCACCAGCCTGCTCGAGTCGGCCGGGCTCGACCGTCGCGACATCTACATCACCAACATCGTGAAGTGCCGCCCACCGCGCAATCGCGACCCCGAGCCAATCGAGGTCGAGGCGTGCAGCCACTATCTCGACGAGCAGATCGCGCTCTTCCAGCCCGATGTCATCCTCCTGCTCGGCCGTCATGCACTGGCACGGTTGCTGCCCGGTGCCGGCGGCATCTCCCGCCTGCACGGCGAACGACTGCGCCACAACGACCGGGTCTTCGTTCCGCTGTATCACCCGGCGGCCGCGCTCTACAACGGTGGACTCAGAGAGACCCTCGAAGCCGACATGCGGCGGGTGCGTGGCTACCTGGCTGATGCCGAGGCCGCGAGAGCCCGGCGCGCAGGGGGCGCGTCCGCATCGGAGCTGCGCCAGGTCGCTGCTGCCCCAGGCGGTGCGCAGATGGATCTCTTTTGACCGACGCCCCCGGGTCGGCGCAGCTGACCATGATCCCGCTCGGAGGACTTGGCGAGATCGGCCGCAACATGCTCGCCCTCAGTTGTGGCGACGACATCGTGGTCATCGACACGGGCCTGATGTTCCCGGAGCAGGAGATGCTCGGCGTCGACCTGGTGATCCCGGACATCGCGTGGTTGCAGGAGCGGGTGTCGAACATCCGCGGGATCGTCCTCACCCACGGGCACGAGGACCACATCGGCGCGCTGCCGTACGTGCTGCCGCGCCTTCCCGTGCCTGTCTACGGGACGGCGCTGACGCTCGGTTTTCTGCGCAACAAGCTGCGTGAGCACGGACTCATCGAGACCACCGAGCTGCACACGGTGCGGCCCGGGGATACGCGGACGCTCGGCTGTTTCGACGTCGAATGGGTGCACGCGACCCACTCCATCCCCGACGCCTGCGCGCTGGTGGTGCGCACACCGGCCGGGACCATCGTGCATTCCGGCGACTTCAAGATCGACAGCACGCCGGTGCAGGGCGAGCCTCCCGACCTGGCCCGCCTTGCCCGCGTCGGCGACGAAGGGGTGCTGCTCCTCCTGAGCGACAGCACCAACGCGGAACAGGAGGGGACCACCCCGAGCGAGCGCACCGTCGGCGAGGGGCTCGCGCCCATCTTCGCCGCGGCTCAGGGACGGATCCTGATGGCGACGTTCGCGTCCAACATCTCACGACTGCAGCAGGCGATCAACGCCGCGCAGGCATGCGGACGGCGCTGCTTCATCGTCGGCCGATCGATGCTCAAGAACATCAAGGTGGCCGAGGAGCTGGGATACCTGCACGTCCCGCCAGGCATGTTCGTCACCCCGAAGGAGCACGAACGCATTCCCGACAACGAGCTTGCCATTCTCTGCACGGGTGCGCAGGGCGAGCCCCTGTCCGCGCTGGTGCGCATCGCCGCAGGCGAGCACCGCATGGTCAGCCTGCGCGAGGCCGACACCGTGGTGATCAGCGCAAATCCCATTCCGGGCAACGAGGAGTCGGTGCACCGCACGATCAACAACCTCTACCGTCGCGGGGCGCGTGTCTTCAATTCATCTCGCCACGGCGTGCATGCATCGGGACACGCGAGTCGCGAGGAGCTGAAGCTCCTGCTCACGCTGACGCGACCGCGCTATTTCATCCCGGTGCACGGCGAGTACCGGCACCTGGCGCTCCACGCCGCGCTGGCTCGATCGGTCGGCATCCCCGCCGAGCGCGTGCTTGCCATCGACAACGGCACGGTGATCGCTGTCGACGAGCACGGTGTTCGCGCCACCGGTGAGCGCGTCCGCACCGGATATGTCTACGTCGACGGGCTCAGCATCGAAGAGGCCGGCGACGTGGTCTTCCGCGATCGCCAGCAACTCGCCCAGGACGGCGTGATCCTGGTGGTCCTCGCCGTGGAACGTTCCACTGGCGCCGTGGTCGCCGGACCCGACCTGGTGTCCCGGGGCTTCGTCGCCGACGACGCGGACGCGCTCTTCGACGAGGCACGCGAGCATGTGCTGTCCCTGGTGTCGCGGCTCACCCCCGACGCCGGGTACACGGCCTGGCAGGGCGCGATCCACGAGGGCCTCTCGCGATTCCTCTACAAGAAGACCAAGCGGCGGCCGCTCATCTTGCCCCTGGTCACCGAGGTCTGACGCTCGAAACAGAGTCTCCACGACAACACATTCGTGTAGTATGGGCACGGATGTTCGCAGCGATTCGCCTGAACGACCCGCCTGGACCGGCAGCGGCCGCCGCATTTGCGGGGGTCGATTTGCTGATAGCATCGGGCCCGATCCAGGGGCCTCGGTAGCCCGTCTTCCACGCGTTCCACATCGAGTTCACGACATGGCTCGCTCCGCCCCAACCCGTCCCACGCGCAAGCGCACGCCCTCGAGGCGAACGCCATCGCGCTCACGATCGCGCGCCGCGTCGGCGTCGCGTTCTCCGCTGCTCCATCGCGATCTTCGTCGTGAGCTGACCGGGATCGGTGCGATCGGCGCCGGCGTGATTCTCGCCGCGGTGCTCGTCCTCCCCGGAGGCGGGGCGATCGCTGGTCCGGTGCACGACGGGCTCTTCGGCGCCTTCGGGGTTGGCGCCTGGATCGGTGTGGCCGGGTTGATCCTCACCGGCTTGCGGCTCTGCACCACCCCCGAGTGGCGCGCGGGCACGCTCGCGGCCCTGGGGAGCGCCGTCGCGATGGGCGCGCTCCTCGGACTGATCAGCATGGTCGGCGCGGACGCCGGCGCCCTGGGCCGGGCCATCGGCTCGGGCGTCGAGCAGGTGCTCGGGGGCGCCGGTGCCGGAGCGGCGCTTGTAGTCGTCGCCTTCCTTGGCGTCATCCTGGCGACCGATCTCCGCACCGGCACGGTGATCCGGGCCATCGCCCGATGGTTCGCCGCCGAAGGGGCGGGGCTCCGCCGCGACCGATCGGCGACCCTGCCAGGTGGGCGTATACGTACGTTCCCACCACCATCGCCGGAACCGTCCACCGAACTGACGGGTGTTCCGATGGTGCTGCCGTTCGACCCGCCGAAGGCTCCCGCTCCGCCCGTGACCGCCTTCCTGGACCCGGAGGAACCCCAGGCGACCGGAGAGGACCTCGGGGAACGCGGCTTCACGCGCGAGTTCGAAGGCGTGCCGGCCGTCGGAGGCCCGGTACCGCCGCCGATCGGGCCGGTTCCGGAAGTCGGCCTCGGGCATGCGGTCATGATCAGCGACGAGCCGGAGAAGGTCTGGGTGCTGCCGACCGCCGAGCTGCTGGACACGATCACCGGCAAGCGCGAGCGCCTTGCCGCCGAGGTTCGTGCCACAGGTGACAAGATCGTGAGCACCCTCCAGTCGTTCGGCATCGAAACGCGCATCGTCGGTGCCAACAGTGGGCCCACGGTCACGCAATACGAGCTGCAGCCCGCGGTGGGTGTCCCGGTGCGCCGCATCCTCGGGTATCAGACCGACCTCGCGCTCGCGCTGGCCGCGCCGATCCGCATCCAACCATTCATCCCCGGCAAATCCGCAATCGGTGTCGAGGTGCCCAACAAGGCGGCCCAGTTGGTCGGCCTCAAGGAGACCATCGAGTCGCCGGCGTTCAGCGACAGGCGCAACAAGCTGAGCGTTGCGCTGGGCGCCGATGTGAGCGGCCACCCGGTGATCGGCGACCTCACGCGCATGCCCCACCTGCTGATCGCCGGCGCGACCGGCAGCGGCAAGTCCGTGTGCATCAACGCCGTGCTCGGTGGCTTCCTCCTGCAGGCCACGCCGGCGCAGCTGAAGATGATCCTCATCGACCCCAAGCGGGTCGAGCTGTCCAACTTCGGCGACCTGCCCCATCTGCTTGTCCCCGTGGTCGTGGAGCCGGAGGCCGCGGTCGCATCGCTGCGCTGGGCGGTGAAGGAGATGGAGGAGCGGTACAAGCTGTTCGCGTCGCATGCAGCGCGAAACATCGTGGCGTTCAACGAAAAAGCGCCCAGCCTTGGGGTTGCGCCGTTGCCGTACATCGTCATCGTCATCGACGAGCTCGCCGACCTGATGATGGTTGCGGCGGGGGAGATCGAGGACCTGATCTGCCGGATCGCTCAGCTGGCACGCGCGGTGGGTTTACACCTGATCGTCGCCACGCAGCGTCCGTCGGCGGACATCATCACCGGCCTGATCAAGGCGAACATCCCGAGCCGGGTCGCCTTCGCGGTGTCGAGCGGTGTGGATTCCCGCGTCATCCTCGACGAGATGGGGGCGGAGAAACTGCTCGGTCGCGGCGACATGCTCTATCTCCCCATCGACGAGGGCAAGCCGCGGCGGCTGCAGGGAGCATTCGTCAGTGATCGCGAGCTCGACGCGCTCATCGGTCACTGGAAGCTCCAGGGTAAGCCCGATTACCAGGAGGAGATCTTCACCGTCGAGGCGACGGTGTCCTGGGCGCGTGACGCATCCAAGCGTGATCCGCTGTTTGCCAAGGCGGCGCACACGGTGGCCGCGGAGGGCCGTGCCGCGGCGTCGCTCCTGCAGCGCAAGCTCAGCGTCGGCTACACGCGCGCCGCGCGCCTGATCGACCAGCTCGCCGAGCACGGTGTGGTCGGGCCATTTGAGGGCAGCAAGTCACGCGCCGTGCTCATGGATGTCTTCCAGGTTGACGAGCTGCTTGCCGACCTCGGCGACGAGTGATCACGCGGATCGCTCAAGGCCGCAGAGCCATCGCCTGACGCTGCGGCGCTGTGCCGTGTCGCGTGTCGCTATCCTCATCAGTCATGCCCCAGGACCACAGCTTCGACGTCGTCAGCGAGTTCGACCGCCAGGAGCTTGTCAACGCCGTCGACCAGGCTCGGCGAGAGATCACAACCCGGTACGACTTCAAGGGCATCAACGTCGAGATGACCCTCGAGGACGAGACCATCACCCTGCTCACCGGCACCGACGCGCAGCTGAAGTCGATCATCGACGTGCTCCAGAGCAAGGCGCACCGGCGCGGGATCGACCTCAAGGTGTTGGACCCGCAGAAGCCCGAACCGGCGGCGAAGGGCAACGTCCGGCAGGTCGTCAAGCTCCGCAAGGGCATCGGCGAGGACTTGGCTCGTGACCTGACCAAGCGGATCCGTGCGCAGCATCCGAAGGCGCAGGTCCGCACCCAGGGCGACCAGCTACGCGTCTCGAGCAAGGACAAGGACGAGCTCCAGGGGGTGATCCAGCAGCTCCGAGATCTCGACGTCGACGTTCCACTGCAGTTCACCAACTACCGGTGAGGCGGGGCGGCCTGGACTGCGCCTCGCTTTTTCGGCGGCTGACCGCCGAGCGGTGACCGACTTGGACGGCGCGGGGTTGGACGCTGACGACCGGCTCCCGATGCTCGAAGCGTCATTCCCCGAGGCGGCGGCGCTCGGACGGGAACTCGAAGCTGCCGGCCTGACCGTTGCGGTGGCCGAATCGTGCACC
This sequence comes from Candidatus Dormiibacterota bacterium, assembly GCA_003135895.1. Classification (GTDB taxonomy): domain Bacteria; phylum Chloroflexota; class Dormibacteria; order Aeolococcales; family Aeolococcaceae; genus Palsa-851. Next base: position 10,998 of record PNBE01000153.1, on the reverse strand, counting down.
GGCGGGCTGCTCGGCGCCGCACTCACCGCGGTCGCGGGGTCGTCGGCCTACGTCCGAGGCGGGGTGATCGCCTACGCGGACGACGTCAAGGCCGAGCACCTCGGGGTCGGCCGCCATCTGCTGGCGACGCACGGCGCGGTGAGCCCCGAGGTCGCCGAGGCGATGGCTGCCGGCGTGCGCCGCCGCTTCGAGGCAAGCCTCGGCGTGGGCATCACCGGGGTCGCCGGTCCAGACGCCAGCGAGCACAAGCCGGCCGGGCTCGTGTTCGTCGCCGTGGCCGACCCGGCTGGGGTGCGGGTGATCCGGCTCGACGATGACCGCGGGCGCGAGTTGAACCGGGCGCATGCGGTCAAGGCGGCGATTCGTCTCTGCCGCGAGGTGATTCATGAGATGGCGGCGTCGGGGCAGCCGGCGCCCGGGCGTGGTTGAGGTTTGTCCCTCCGGATGCGCTTCGCGCGACCCCGACTTCGGGCTTGCCACGTCCCGGTGAAGGTTGTACAGTACAAATGTTCGCCCCACCCGGTGAGCCCGGACGCGCCGCCCGTCGCGACGCCCCTACGGCATCCCACCCGCATCTCCAATCAATTCCACCACCCCTTGGAGTACAGCTTTGACGAACACACTAGCAAGTCGTACCATCGACACTGTCGAGCCGGTCGTAGAAGTGAGCGGGCGGCGTGCTCGAGCGCCCCGTGACGAGAGGAGTGAGCCGGTGACGACTGAGCGGGATCGTGCCCTGCAGACAGCCCTCGGACAGATCGAGCGAGCCCATGGAAAGGGAGCGATCATGCGTCTCGGCGACGTGCACGCTCAACACATCGACATCATCCCGACCGGTGCTTTGACCTTGGACATCGCGCTCGGAGTGGGCGGCATCCCGCGCGGCCGTATCGTCGAGGTTTACGGCCCTGAATCGTCCGGCAAGACGACTCTCACCCTGCACATCATCGCGGAGGCGCAGCGTCGCGGTGGCGTCGCCGCATTCATCGACGCAGAGCACGCGCTCGATCCGCAGTACGCATCGCGTATCGGGGTGAACACCGAGGAGTTGCTGATCTCCCAACCGGACACCGGTGAACAGGCCCTCGAGATCGTCGAGGTGCTGGTCCGCAGTGGCGCGATCGACGTCGTCGTGATCGACTCAGTCGCCGCCCTGGTTCCCAAGGCCGAAATCGATGGTGAAATGGGGGATAGTCACGTCGGCCTCCAGGCCCGGTTGATGTCCCAGGCGATGCGCAAGCTGACGGCCGCGATCAGCCGCTCCAACACGTCGGTCATCTTCATCAACCAGCTCCGCGAGAAGATCGGTGTGATGTTCGGCAATCCCGAGGTCACGACCGGCGGCCGGGCGCTGAAGTTCTACGCGTCGGTGCGCATGGACATCCGCAAGATCGACTCCATCAAGCAGGGGCTCGACGTCGTCGGCAGCCGCGTCAAGGTCAAGGTTGTCAAGAACAAGGTCGCGCCGCCATTCCGTTCCGCCGAGTTCGACATCCTCTACAACGAGGGCATCTCATACGCCGGGAGCGTGCTCGACATGGGAATCGACGCGCACATCATCGACAAGAGTGGTGCCTGGTTCTCGTATGGGGACATGCGCCTCGGACAGGGCCGCGAGAACGTTCGCGATTTCCTGCGCCAGAACCCCGACCTCCTCGAGGAGGTGGCGGCCAAGGTTCGTATCGCCTCGCTGCCGCAGCCGGTGCTCCACGATGCCGTTGTCGAGTTGAACGGCGAAGCGCCGCCCCTGTCAGCGCCGATCTCGTAGCACGGGCGGGCACCCGGATCGTGAGGGTCCTGACGCCACCTGCCACGCCCGACAGCGCTGACGCCGCGGAGGATGCAGCCTTGCGAATCCTCCGCGGTGCCGGCCAGTCGGCGGCATCGCTGCAGCGCAAACTGGAGCGCCGCGGCTACACCGCTGATGCAGCAGGCGAGGCAGTCCGCCGTTGTGCCGCTTCCGGATACGTCGACGATGCGGCCATGGCCGCATCGGTGGCTGCGCGACATCGCCGCGCCGGGCACGGACGGGCACGCGTCGCAGCCGATCTCAAGGCGAGAGGCGTCGCCGCCGAGCTCATCACCGAAGCGCTCAACAGCCAGAACGACACTGAGGAAGCCGCGGCGCTGGCTGTCGCCCAGCAACTCTGGGAGCGGACAGCGAGGTCTGGCGTTCGCGACCAGCGGGCGCGCATGCGGGTCGCGGGCGCCCTCCAGCGCCGCGGCTTCTCGTCGTCGCTGGTCGCCAGGGTGCTGCGTGGTTTGACCTGACTGTCAAACTCGTTCGATGGAGTACACACACCTCGGTCGTTCCGGTCTTTCGGTGAGCCGCCTGTGCCTCGGCACGATGAACTTCGGTCCTGAGACCGACGAAGCGACATCGCACCAGATCATGGATGCCGCTCTCGAAGCGGGTCTCAACTTCTTCGACACTGCCAACGTCTACGGCTGGAAGCAAGGCGAGGGAATCACCGAGCAGATCATCGGACGGTGGTTCGCGAAGGGTGGCGGACGCCGCGAGAAGGTGGTCATCGCCACCAAGCTCTACGGGTCGATGAGCGATTGGCCCAACGACACGTTTCTCTCCGCTCGCAACGTCCGGAACGCCTGCGAAGGTTCGCTCCGACGCCTGCAGACCGATCACATCGACCTGTACCAGATGCATCACGTCGACAGGAGCACACCGTTCGACGAGATCTGGGAGGCGATGGAGGTGCTCGTCCAGCAGGGCAAGATCATCTACGTCGGCTCATCGAACTTCGCGGGGTGGACCATCGCGCAGGCCCAGGAGGCGGCGCGGACTCGCCACTTCCTCGGGCTCGTGAGCGAGCAGTGCCTGTACAACCTGGTCGAGCGCCACGTCGAGGAGGAGGTGGTGCCGGCAGCCCTGCACTACGGGGTCGGCATCATCGCGTGGAGCCCGTTGATGCGTGGCCTGCTCGGCGGCATCCTCGCCAAGCAGCGTGACACGGGCCGATCCGCATCGGAGACCACGCAGAATCTCCTCGCCAAGCACCGCGACAAGATCGAGCGCTACGAGGCGTTCTGCGCGCGACTCGGTGAGCATCCATCGGCGGTCGGCCTCGCGTGGTTGCTCCGGCAGCCGGGCGTCACCGGCCCGATCGTCGGACCGCGCACCATCGACCAGTTCCAGAGCAACTTGCACGCACTCGACGTCCGGCTGGACGACGCCGCGCTGGACGAGCTCGACTCGATCTTCCCCGGTCCCGGGCCCGCACCCGAGGTCTGGGCCTGGTAGCGACCAGGGCTCAGGTGCCGGCGGCGACCGGATTGTTGGTGCGTTCGAAGCGCACGACTGGGCCGAGCGTCAGGAACGTCGTCGTCGAGAGCAGCAGGCCGAGGATCACCAGGCCGTCGATGCCCAGCAGATGCGCGGCAAAGCCGCCGATGACGGCGCCGAGCGCGCCCCCGCCCGCAAGAGCCACCGTGTAGAACGACATCAGCGCCGACCGATCGGCACTCAGGCTCTCCGAGCAATCGGCAAGGTAGGTCACGGCGGCGGGCCCGAAGCCCGCGAGCCAGAGGATGCCCAGGATCAGAAATGGCACGAGCAGGAGCATGCCGACGATCTGCAGGTGGTTGATCGCGAGCAGCGCGAGCATGGTCAGCCAGGCGCCGGGCACCGCTCTGCGCATCACGACTGCAGGTCCCAGGCGCGCGACGAACGGCGTCCACACCAGGATGCCGATGAGGAAGACCACGATCCAGCCGATCAAGAACAGGCCGATGATGCGGAAATCGAAGTGATGCATCAACGACTGTGACGCCACCGTTTGATGGCGTAGGAGCGACGGGAGATTGGCGACAAACGCTCCGATGAGCGCGAACGACATGATCCACGCCGGCAGGAAGGTGCGCATTGGTCCCGGGCCGACCGCCGCCCGGAGGACCACGCGCAACGAGTGCACCGGCATCGGCGGCACGCGAGGGATGAAGACCACGCACACGATCGCCGCGCACGCGTACAAGCCCGCGAGCAGGACAAAGGCACCGCGATGCAATCCGAAGTACGCGACCGACCCGAGCCCGAACCCGCCCGCATAGCCGATCAGCGTTGATGCTTCGAACGCCCCGCTGGCGCCGGCACGGCGCCGGCGATCGCCCGACGTTGCGGCGGCGACGGTACCCAACGCCACGGGCACGAACGCGGCGGCACCAAGGCCCTCGAGCAGGCGCGCCCCGCCAAGCTCCGCGGGGCGGACGCCGAGGGCGACCAGCAACACGGCAACGACACAGATGATCGGCCCCGCCACGAGGAACATCCGGCGGCCGAATCGATCCGCGTAGCGCGCCAGGATCGGCGCGAAGACCATCTCGGAGGCCGCCTGCGCGGCGCCGACCAGGCCGATGTCGACACCGCTCGGTTTGCTGTGGGCCAGGTCACTGAGGCGGAACTGGACGGCCACGCCAACGCCCACGGCACCAACACGAAGCAGAGCGCTGGCGACCAGCAACGCTCCAATCGCACGAGGAGCCGTGTCGCGCAGCGAGTCATCGCCTGGTGCCTCGACCACGCTTGCAACCTCCTGGTCCGTCACCTGTCTAAGGGTAGCCCGGCCGTATGACATTGATCGAAACATGCGAGTAACCCCTTTGGCTCGTACAATGGAAATGTCTTCCGTCGGGAACGACCGGCCAGAAGCGGGCCGGCCCCGACCGGATCATCGAGACGCTGTGGGTCTCGCCCCGGTCCCCTTCCCGACATGAGGCATTCCAAGCAGGGCGCATCGCGCCCGACCTCCGAGGTTCCATCCCATCGGCATCGAGATCCTCGCCCTGGCAGGGCTGGTGATTGTTGCGGCCGTGTTTGCGGTTGCAGCACTCTTGTACGCGCGCAGATCCGTGGCGGAAAGCCGCGTCACGCACGACGCTGACGCCGAACGCCGTCTCGAGCAGGTCCGCGCCACCGAACAGGAAGCCAAGTCCGTGCTCCTCGCCGCCAAGGAGGAGGCCGCCCGACGCCGTGATGAGGCCGAGGCCGAGGTTCGCGAGCGCCGGGCCGAGATCGCGCGGCTCGAGCAGCGGACCAACCAACGCGAAGAGGGACTTGAGCGCCGGCTTCGCGAGCTGGACTCCAACGAGCAGCGCCTCACCCGCCGCGAGGCCGAGATCGAGACCCTGCGCCAGACCGTCGAAGACGAGCGTGGCCTGATCACCAAAGAGCTCGAGCGGGTCGCGGCACTCTCCGAACAGGAAGCCCGCCTCGAGGTCGTGCGCAGCGTCGAGGGCGAGCTGGTTCCGGAGATCGCGGAGCGGATCCGGCAGGCAGAGGCGCAGGTCCGCGAGGAGGCAGCCGAACGCAGCCGCGAGATTCTCATCGCCGCGATGCAACGCCAGGCGTCCGAACAGAGCGGTGAGGCATCGGTCACCGTCGTCCACCTCCCGTCCGACGAGCTCAAGGGCCGGATCATCGGCCGTGAGGGCCGCAACATCCGGGCGCTCGAGGCGGCCACGGGCGTCGACGTGATCGTTGACGACACCCCCGAGGCGATCGTGCTCAGCTCCTTCGACCCGGTGCGCCGCGAGGTTGCCCGGGCCACGCTCGAGCGCCTTTTCAGCGACGGCCGCATTCACCCCGCCCGCATCGAGGAGATGGTGGTCAAGGCTCGCAATGAGCTGGCGCAGCAGATCAAGCACGAGGGCGAGCNNCACAACGTGCTTTCGCACAGCCAGGACACCGCCGCGATCGCCGGGATGATCGCTGCGGAGATCGGCTTCGACGAGCAGATTGCCAAGGAGGCAGCGCTCTTCCACGATATCGGCAAGGCTGTCGAACACGACGTCGATGGCCCACACGCAATCGTCGGCGGCGAGATCCTCGCGCGGCTCGGCCGTCCCGCGGCGGTTGTCCAGGCGGTCCGGTCGCACCACTACGACGAGGAGCCGCGCTCGCCCGCGGCGGCCATCCTCATGACCGCCGACGCAATCAGCGCGGCGCGTCCGGGTGCGCGTAGGGAATCGCTCGCGTCGACGATCAAACGGCTCGAACGCATCGAGGCAATCTCCAACGAGTTCCGTGGCGTGGAGCGCAGCTTCGCCGTGCTGGCCGGCAAGGAACTTCGGGTTCTCGTCAAACCGGACGAGATCAGCGACGACGAAGCGCAGATCATGGCCCGCCAGATCGCCAAGCGCCTCCACGGGGAGGGGAGCTACAGCGGCCGGGTCAAGGTGGTTGTCCTGCGCGAAACGCGCAGCGTCGAGTACGCGAAGTAACGATTGCATCGCGCTCGCCGGTGCTCCGCACTGCGAGAGGCGACAATCGCGGCCGATAATGACCACGTCCTACTCACCGCCCTCACAAGACGCCCCCGGGGTGCGACCCCCATTGGAAATTCTCAAGGTCTCAGCAACAAGCAAGCCCGTCGCCGTCGCCGGTGCGATTGCCGGTGTGGTGCGCACGCAGAAGAGGGTCGAAGTCCAGGCGATCGGCGCCGGGGCCATCAACCAGGCGATCAAGGCGATTGCCATCTCGCGCGGCTACGTGGCGCCGGGCGGGCTTGATCTGGTGTGCATTCCCTCGTTCATCGACATCTCGATCGACGGCGAGGAGCGAACCGGAATCCGCCTGGTCGTCGAAGTCCGCTAGGTTCGGACGCCGCGCCTCGATGGGTGCCAGGGCACTGCTAGGCTTCGACGATGCCAACGCAGATGCCGATGCTCAGCGATTCCGCCCGAGGATTCAGGCCACTCCCGCTGATCACGCGCGCGCCGCGCCGCGAGCCTCAGGTGCCGGTGCTCGGCAGGGCGCCGCGCGTGCACCTCTGGCACATCGGTTGCCAGATGAACGACGCCGACCGCGAGGAACTGGCAGCGCAGATCGCCGACATCGGCTGCGTCCCCGAGACCGCGCTCGACGACTCGGACATCGCGGTGCTGATCACCTGCACGGTGCGCGCCAATGCGGAGCAGAAGGTCTTCGGCAAGTTCCGTGAGCTGATTCCCTGGAAGCGCGCCCGCCCCGGCCGGGCGATCGCGCTCACCGGCTGCATGGCGGTCGAGCACGGCGAGGCGCTGCTCGGGCGGCTTCCGGAGCTCGACTACGTCTTCGATGTCCGTGAACCCGACGGGTTCCTGGCGAAGCTCCAGGCCCTGCACGCTCCGAACCTCGACGGACCGGTCATCGTGCCCGCCTCGGACCGGCTGAGTGCCTACGTTTCAGTCATGGGTGGCTGCAACGAGATGTGCACGTACTGCATCGTTCCCTTCGTGCGTGGCCGCGAGCTCAGCCGCCCGTTGCCAGAGGTGGTGGAGCACGTCGAGCGCCTGGTCGCGCAGGGCGTTCGTGAGGTCACGCTGCTCGGACAGAACGTGAACTCGTACCACGACCAGGAGCGCCGCGCCCGCCTGCCCGAGCTGCTCACCGCCGTCGATGCCGTCCCGGGACTGTGGCGGCTCCGGTTCCTCACGTCCCACCCGCGCAACGCGGTCCCCGAGCTGTTCGCCGCAATGCGCGATCTCCCGACCGTCTGCGAGCAATTCCACCTTCCGGTGCAGGCGGGCGACAACGACCTGCTCCGGCGCATGCGCCGCCTGTACACGGTCGACGAATATCGCGCCAAGATCGAGGCGGCGGTCGACGCGGTCGGCCCCCGCCTCGCGCTGAGCACCGACATCATCGTCGGGTTCTGCGGCGAGACCGAGTCGGAGTTCGCCGGCACCGAATCCCTGATGCGAGAGCTGCGTTTCGATACTGTGCACCTCGCTGCCTATTCGGTCCGGCCTGGGACGGCCGCCGCCCGACGCGAGGACGACGTTCCGCTGTCAGAGAAGAAAGCTCGCCTCAACCATCTCCTGGCGATGCAGCGAGAGATCGCGGCTGCACGCAACGCGCTGTACGTCGGTTCCACCGTCGAGCTTCTGGTTGACGGCATCGCGGAGGACGGCAAGCCATACGGCCGGACCAGGGAGAACAAGGTCGCGTGGCTTCCGAAGGGCGCCGCCGAGCCGGGAGAATTGCACACGGCTCAGGTGGTCGAGGCGAATGCATGGCAGCTGCAAGTCCAGCCGGTCGACAAGGCGGCGTGAGAACGAGCTCGAAAGTTCGGGCCCCGCACCTGGTCGCAGCGATGCCCGAAGCGCCTCGCACAATCCTCGACCTCGAAACGGCCGGCGACACGCCGATCCTCCGCGAGTATCGCGCCGTCAAGGCTGACCACCCGGATGCGATCGTCCTTGCCCGCCTCGGCGACTTCTTCGAGATGTTCGGCGACGACGCTGAGATCGCGGCGCCGATTCTCGGCGTGCAATTGACCGGTCGAGGGTTCGGAACGGCCGGCCGCTTGCCGATGTGCGGCGTGCCCCACCAGGCGGTGGTCCAGCACATTCGCAAGCTGCTCGACGCAGGCCGTCGGGTTGCCATCTGGGACCAGGTGGGGGAGGTCGTCTCAGGACGCCTCGTCCGACGCGAGGTGACTCGCGTGCTGAGCCCTGGCATGGTCGTCGAAGCGGAACTGCTCGACCCCTCGGCGGTCTCGCGCTGCGTAGCGTTGTTTGCCGCGCATGGATGGGTGGGCATCGCCGCGTTCGATCCCAATACCCAGCACCTGGAGCTGTTCGAGGTCGCCGGCGAGCTCGCCGGCCCCGCTGTCGCCGACGAGCTGGCTCGGCTCGACGCGAGCGAGTTGCTGATCGAGGACACCACACCGATTCCAAGCACCTTCGCGGCGCTCGCCCCGGTGACGCCACTCGCCGACGCTGTCTTCGACACCACGCGCGCCGAGGAACGCGTCCGACGCGCAACCGGTGCCGTGTCGCTCGACGGCCTCGGCGTCGCCGCCGTCCCGATAGCGCTGCGGGCAGCCGGCGCAGTCCTTGCCTACTGCGAGCGGGCGCACATCGTGGTCAGCCAGGACCTGCTGCGCATCGCGATCCGCACGTCGGACGGGACCATGCGCCTGGATGCGCACACCCGAACCAACCTCGAGTTGTTCGCTCGGCTGGGGGAACGCGGGTCATCGCTGCTCCAGCTGCTCGACGCCACCCGGACACCGATGGGGGTGCGCCTGCTGCGCGCTCGCCTGCAGGAGCCGCTCACGCAGGTGGACCAGATCATCCGGCGCCTGGACTCGATCGATGTGCTGCTCGCCGACCGAGACGGCCGGCGGCGTCTCCGTGACGCGCTGAGTGGCATGCGCGACCTCGAGCGACTGGTGACGCGCTGCGTCCAGCGCATGGCCACACCGCGAGATCTCGGCGCGATCCGGGACACCTGCGCGGCGCTCGAGACCACGGCGATAGCGGCTCGGGCGATCGACGCGGGAGCCGAGCTCACCGAGGCCACCGAGCACTGCCGCGCGCCTAACGGCCTGCGCGACCGCCTCGATGCGCTGCTCTGCGACGACCTCCCGGCCAGCGCCAGCGACGGCGGCGCCATCCGCCCCGGTGCCGATGCGGACCTGGACAACCTTCGCGCTGCCGGCAGCAGCGCGCGAACCTACCTCGCGGCGCTCGAGGCGAGCGAGCGAGAGCGCACCGGGATTCGCTCCCTGCGGGTCGGCTACAACCGGGTGTTCGGGTACTACATCGAGATACCGAACGCGCATCGTGACCGGGTCCCCGAGGACTACTCGCGCAAGCAGACACTCGCCGCGGCGGAACGCTTTGTGACTCCAGACCTCAAGGAGCACGAGGCGATTGTGCTGCACGCTCGCGAACGCGCCGTCGCCCGCGAGCAGGAGTTGCTCACCGGCGCCGCGGCGGAGGTGGCGATTGAAGCTCGCACGCTTGCCGCTGCGGCCGCGGCGGTCGCGGTTCTGGACGTGGCGCAGTCGCTCGCCACCGTCGCTGAGGAGGAGCGCTGGGCGCGGCCGGCGGTCGACGCATCGTCGACGCTCCGGATCACCGGTGGACGGCATCCGTTGGTGGAGCGTACCCTCGGCCCGGGGAGATTCGTTCCCAACGACGTGAACCTCGATGACGAGGCGCGCATCGTCGTGCTGACCGGTCCGAACATGGCGGGCAAATCCACATACCTCCGTCAGACCGCGAGCATCGTGTTGCTCGCTCAGATCGGGTCGTACGTTCCGGCGGACGAGGCGGCGATCGGGGTCTGCGATCGGATCTTCACGCGGATCGGAGCGCACGACGACCTGAGCGGTGGCCTCTCGACGTTCATGGTGGAGATGGCAGAAACTGCCGCGATCCTCCGCCAGGCGACGGGGCGCAGCCTGGTGATCCTCGATGAGATCGGCCGCGGCACCTCCACCTATGACGGTGTGAGCATCGCCCAGGCGGTGGTCGAATACCTGCATGACGCGCCGCAGTTGAACTGCCGCACGCTGTTCGCGACGCACTTCCACGAGCTCACCGTGCTCGCGACGCATCTGCCGAGGGTGCGCAACGCGCGCGTCGAGGTCGTCGAGAACGGCGCTGAGATCACCTTCCTGCACCGCATCGTCCCGGGTGGGGCCGACCGGTCGTACGGCGTCCATGTCGCCAAGCTCGCCGGCATTCCGGGTGGCGTCCTCGTCCGGGCCCGGCAGCTGCTCGCCGCCCAGGAACGCGACCGGCCGCTCGCGGGAAACGGCGGCAACGGCTCCGATCAGCTGACACTCTCGATCGTCGACCCCGGACCCAACCCGGTGATGACCGAGCTCGCCTCACTCGACCTCGACGGCATGACCCCGATCGCGGCGCTGAACAAGCTCGCCGAGCTTCGCGAGCGAGCGTCGATGTGATTGCCGCCGCTCCGATACGAAAGTTGGCGCAGGTGGTCGCTGATGCCATCGCAGCGGGCGAGGTGATCGAACGGCCCGCCTCGGTGCTCAAGGAACTGGTGGAAAACGCACTCGACGCCGGAGCGAGCCGGATCGACATCGCGATCGAGGGCGGAGGGCTGGTGCGCATCCTGGTCGCGGACGATGGTGCGGGCATCGCGGAGGATGACCTCGAGCTCGCCGTCGAGCGTCATGCCACGTCGAAGATCGCCGTGGCGGACGACATCACGCGAGTGCAGACGCTCGGCTTTCGCGGTGAGGC
>PNBE01000198.1 GCA_003135895.1 Candidatus Dormiibacterota bacterium | reverse complement strand
CCGGTCAGGACGACCTAAGGAAATAGGTTCCTCAAAGCGCGGGGACGGCTGTTGTCGCGGCGGCTGCGCGGTGCATTGTTGAGGCGGCGTCTCGGTCGTGGATTGCCAGCGCGATCATGGCGCCGGTCAGCGTGAAACCTGCGGCGGCGAAGACCGCGATGCGAAACACGGTGACGTTGCCCGCGAGGCTGGTGGCGGCGCTCTGCGTGCCGATGATGGTCGACAGCGTGGCCACGCCCATGGCGGACGCGAGCTGGCGCTGCGCGTTGTAGAGGGCGGTCGCGCGCCCGGTGTCGCGATGAGAGACCTGCGCGAAGACGCCGGCATTCATCGAGATCACCACGTAGGCCCATCCCACGCCGATGGCGAACATCACGCCTCGGATCAGCCAGACGTTGCCGTTCATCAGAAGTGCGAGGAGGCAGGTCGCGATGGTGACACCGATGAGCCCGCCACTCACCAGGCGGCGGGGGCCGATACGCGGGTAGAGACGGCCCACCAGCTGCGATGACACGAGGACTCCAAGCGCCTCGGGGGCGGTGGCCGAGCCCGACACCAGCGCGGACATCCCACGACCGGTCTGCAGCCAGATCGGCGCGACGAAGAGCAGGCCCAGGAATCCACCCGACGCGAACAGCGATGCCAGGTTGGCAACCCCGAACAGGCGGTGGCGCAGCAACCGGAAGTCGATCATCGGCTGTTCGGCGTGCAACTCCACCCAGACCAGGGTCGCGATCAGCGCCGCTCCACCGACCGCGGTGACAACGATGAGCGGAGACGTCCAGCCCAGCGTCGCCGCCTCGCTGAGCGCGTAGAGGAACAGCCCGAACCCGGAGGCGGCCAGGAGGAACCCGCGCACGTCGAAGCTCTCGCCCGCACGCTCGCGGTGCTCGGTGAGCTTGAGCGCGCTGAACACGAGCGCCGCAAGACCGATCGGGACGTTGACGAAGAACACCCAACGCCATGAGAGGCTGTCGACCAGCGCGCCACCGACAACGGGTCCCAGCGCCGGGGCCATCACTGTCGGGATCACCAGGATGCGCGCAAGCCGCGCACGCTGTGCCGGCGGGTAGGCGCGGTAGAGCATCGCCATGCCAACCGGCGTGAGCATGCCGCCGCCGGCGCCCTGGAGGACCCGGAACAGCACCAGCTCGAGCACGGACTGGGAGAGACCGCACAGCACCGACGCGACCGTGAACAGGGAGATCGCCGTCAGGAAGGTGCGCTTGGTCCCGAAACGGTCTCCGACCCACCCCGAGGCAGGAATCCAAACCGCGAGGCTGACCAGGTACCCGACCACGACGCCGTCGGTCGCCGCCGGGCTGACGGCGAAGCTCCGAGCCACCGCCGGGAGGGCGACGTAAACGATGGACACGTCCATGATCGTCATGAACATGGCGGCCACGTAGATCATCGCGATGATCTGCTGGTAGGTGAGTCGCAGCCCCCGCACGCCAACATCCTCGCTCAGCCGGGGCGCGCGGTGCGTCAGGATGCCCTCCTGTTTGGCCCGGCACGCCGCGGGTAAGCTTCACCCCATGGAAATCAAGGAGCTGGGACACCTCGTCCTCTACGTTCGCAACATCGAGCGATCTGCGGCCTTCTATGGCGACGTGCTCGGCTGGAAGCAGCTGAAAGCTGCCGAGGGTGGGCCCCTGGGCCGCATCCCGGTCGCGCTCTTCAGCAGCGGCCGGACTCATCACGAGCTGCTGCTCATCGAAGTCGGGGAGGACGCGCAACCGCTCCCGCAGGGGCGGCACGTCGGCCTCTATCACTTCGGTCTCAAGGTGGGTGACTCGGATGACGAGCTCCGCGCGGCCCTACGGCGTTGCCAGGAAGCCGGTGTGCACGTCGTGGGCACGAGTGATCACACCGTGAGCCACAGCCTCTACATCCTGGATCCCGATGGCAACGAGATCGAGCTGTACATTGACGTCCCCGGTGTGAGCTGGGACCTGGAACATGTGATGGCGCCGGTGAAGGCGCTTGCTCTGTAAGGAAATTCTGAAATGCCTGCTGTGACCGTTGACGACATCACCGCGCTCCCGCACATCCCGCAACCCGATCCGACGGCGTCATCGTTCCGTCCGGTGATCAGCGTCACCACAGCGCCACACGGCCTCGAGGGCGAGGGATTCCCGGTGCGTCGCGCGTTCGCCGGCACCGACCCCGCACTCATCGATCCGTTCATCCACATGGATCAGATGGGCGAGGTGGAGTACGCGCCCGGCGAGCCCAAGGGCACGCCCTGGCACCCGCATCGCGGCTTCGAAACCGTCACCTACATGATCGACGGCACCTTCCAGCACCAGGACTCCAACGGTGGCGGCGGGCTGATCACCAACGGCGACACCCAGTGGATGACCGCCGGGGCCGGCATCCTGCACATCGAGCGTCCGCCCGAGGAGCTGATCGCGAGCGGCGGTCTCTTCCACGGTTTCCAGCTGTGGGTCAACCTCCCCGCCGCGCAGAAGTGGGTTCCCGCCCGCTACCAGGACATTCGCGCGGGCAACGTCGCCCTGCTGACGTCATATGACGGCGGCGCGTTGCTGCGGGTGATCGCGGGCGAGGTCGCCGGCCATCGCGGCCCCGGGGTCACATACACCCCGATTTCACTCGCGCACGTGACGATCAGCCCCGGTGCGCGGCTCGTGTTGCCGTGGCCACGTGACTTCAACGCGCTCATCTATGTGCTCGCGGGCAGCGGGACTGTCGGCGAGGAGCGGCGTCCGGTCCAGTCCGGCCAGCTCGCGGCGCTCGGCAACGGCGATGTCATCAGCGCGACTGCGGGGACTCACCAGGAGAGCCGTCATCCCAACCTCGATCTGCTCATCCTCGGCGGCAGTCCGATCCGCGAGCCCGTCGCCCACTACGGACCGTTCGTGATGAACACGCACGCGGAGATCGCACAGGCCCTCGCGGACTACCAGTCCGGGAAGATGGGCGCGGTTCCCGCGAACCACATCGGCAACTGACCTACAGGCCGTAGGTCTCGAGCAGGCGGAGCCAGATCTCGCTCACGGTCGGATATGACGGGACGGCGTGCCAGAGCCGGTCGAGCGGCACCTCACCGACCACCGCAACGGTTGCGGCGTGGATGAGGTCGCCGACCCCCGGGCCGGTGAAGGTCATGCCCACGATCACCTTGCGATCCTCGTCGACGATCATCCGGGCGTGGCCGGTGTATCCGTCGGCGATCAGGCCGGCGCCGGAGACATCGCCGATCTCGTAGTCGACGGCGCGGACGCGGAGCCCTGCCGCCACAGCGCCGGCATGCGTCAGGCCCACCGCCGAGACCTCGGGGTCGGTGAACACAACCTGGGGCACGGCGGCGTGGTCGGCGGTCGCCGCATACGCTGACCAGGGTGACGGGTCGCCGGTCAGCTCGCCCCTGACGCGCGCCACGATCGCATCTCCGCACGCGCGAGCCTGGTACTTGCCCATGTGCGTGAGCAGTGCCCGATGGTTGAGATCACCGGCGGCGTAGAGCCAGTCACCGCCACCCTCGACCCGGCAGCTGTCGTCGACGCTGAGCCAGGCGCCGGGGCGGAGCCCCACGGTGTCGAGACCGATCTCGTCGGTCCGTGGTGCCCTCCCCGTTGCCACCAGGAGCTGGTCGCCGATGATCGTCATCTGGTTGCTGCCGTCGAGGTCCGCGACGTCGAGTGAGACCTCGCCGCTGGCGGCCCTGGTCACCCGGTCGGTGCGCTTCTTGAAGAGCACGGAGATGCCCCGTTGCTCGAAGGAGGCGCGCACTGCCTCGCCGGCGAAGTCCTCGGTGTTGCCGAGGATCCGGTCCTCGCGGACCACGAGCGTGACCTCCTCGCTGCCGAGCGTTCTCCAGGCGTCCGCCATTTCGCACGCGACCACACCGCCGCCGATGATGACGAACCGCCGCGGCACTGCCTGTGCGCTGGTGGCTTCGCGGCTCGTCCAGGCCTGCGCGGACTCGATGCCGGGAATCGGTGGGATCGATGCCCTGCTGCCGGTGCAGACCGCGACCGCGTGGCGAGCGCTGAGCGTGAACTCGGGGCCGTCTTGTGGGGTGACGGTGACTCGGCGCTCTCCTGCCAGCCGTCCCTTCCCCCGGGCGAGATCGATGTGCTGCCGCTCGAGCCACCGGACCTGGCCGTCGTCCTTCCAGTGGGATGTGAAGCTGTCCCGCCGCCGGAGGACGGCAGCGCTGTCGATCGTGCCCGTCACCGCCTGCTTTGCGCCATCGACACCGAGCGCCGCACGCAACGCCTGTCCGCTCCGGAGGAGTGCCTTGCTCGGCATGCACGCCCAGTACGAGCAGTCACCTCCGACCAGCTCGCTCTCGACGACGGCGCAGGTCAGACCGCCTTTGACGACGCGGCCCGCGACGTTNNGTCGTGATGAGCTGCAGTGGTCGCGTCAGGCGACGTGGATGGGCTCGCGCGCCGGCGGGTTGGGCGCGCCCACCACGTCAACTCCCGGGTTCTCGCCGGCCTCGTCGCCTTCGCCGGGCTCAAGGTCGCGGTCCTCCTTGTGGCGTCGGAACAGCAGGGCACTCCCGATTCCCGCGACCGGCAGAGAGACCGCAAGGTCGATCGCCTGCAGAGTCAGGCCGGCTCCGACGGCGAGCCCGCCGCCAACGCCTTCGAGGAGGAGCGCCGTCGCCCACCACGCCTGGCCGGTGCCGATCCCCGCGATCCCCTGAATCGGGATGGTGAGCAGGAGCGTCCGGATCGAGAGGACGAACCATGTCTGCCAGAACCCAAGGTGCAGTCCCACCATGCTCATCAGGGCCGCGTACTGGACCGCGGTTGCGAGCCTGCAGCACATCGTGCTGCCGACCAGGTTGGCCCACCGGGCGCGGCTGTTGAGCTCGTCGAGCTCGGCCTCAGCCCTCGATGCCAGTGGCGCCAGCCTCGGGATACGGGCCGCGAGCCGGGCCACCAGCGTCCGCGGTCCCGGGATGATCAGCGAAAGCAGGACACCCACACCCACGACGAACGCGGCGGCCGCGGCCAACACGACCGCAGGGTGTTCCACGGTCGAGGTGAAGAAGGACGCCACCACGGCGATCAGTGACAGGCTGACGACGTCGAGGATCCGGGCGACGATCGCACTGCCCGATCCACGCACCACCCCGACCGCGAACCGGGTCCGCGCCACGGCGACGAACGTGACGTCGGCCGAAGGACCGGGGAGCAGCAATCCGGCTCCCCATGACGCGGCGGTGGCGCCGAGCAGCTCGCGCAAGCTGCCCCGCCGCTTGGGCAGGAGGACCGCGAATCGCCATGCTCGACCGACCAGGAAGCAGGCGGCACCGAGGGCCGCGAGCGCGATCGAGCCGACCGAAGGGTTGATCCCCTGCCACCGGACGTTGTGGCCGCCGAGCAGGCGCCAGGCGAGCAGGAGGACGAGGACGGTGACGACGCTGGTGATCGCCGCCCGGAGCAGGAGCCCACGGCGAGCAGAACCCGAGATCGACACGGAAGCTGATTGTCGCTCTTTTGTCCGCCTTCGGGTCGATCCAAAGGGCCAATCCGGTACGCTCATGCAACCGCATTCCGGCATCTCATGAGGGTGCCGTATGGCCAGTGGGCGGATCGTGTAGGCATAATCCAGTCCATAACTCCTTCGCAAGGTCTTCTTCCCGAAGGTTGCAGGGTCCCACCACTCCCAGGAGCTTCTTGCATGCGCAACAGAACGGTGATCGTGCTCGGCGCGGACGGCTATCTCGGCTGGCCGCAGGCGATGCACCTGTCCAGCCAGGGCTACCGAGTCATCGCGGTGGACAATCTCGTTCGCCGTCGCTGGGATCTCGAGTGCGGCACCTCGTCGCTCATCCCGATCTCGACCATGGAGCGTCGTGTCGAACGCTGGCGTGAACTGGGTCGAGGCGACATCGAATGGCGACTCGTCGATCTCACCGACGCCGAAGCACTTTCCGACCTGATCGCGTCCACGAAGCCGGACGCGGTGGTGCATTTCGCGGAACAGCGTTCCGCGCCGTTTTCGATGGTCGACCGCGAGCATGCGGTGATGACCCAGCTCAACAACGTCGCCGGGACGCTCAACCTGCTCTTCGCGTTGCACGAGCATGCGCCGGAATGCCACCTGGTCAAGCTCGGCACGATGGGTGAGTACGGCACCCCGAACATCGACATCGAGGAAGGCTTCATCACCATCGAGCACAACGGCCGAACCGACACGCTGCCCTACCCGAAGCTGCCCGGGAGCTTCTATCACCTCTCCAAGGTGCACGACAGCCACAACATCCACTTCACCTGCCGCGCCTGGGGGATCGCCGCCACCGACCTCAACCAGGGCGTCGTCTACGGATGCACCACCCCGGAGACCGCGCTCCATCCGGAGCTCGCCACCCGCTTCGATTACGACGGGATCTGGGGCACCGTGCTCAACCGCTTCATCGTGCAGTCGGCGATCGGCAAGCCACTCACCGTCTACGGCAGCGGGGGCCAGACGCGCGGCTTCCTCGACATCCGCGACACCATGGCCTGCGTCCAGTTGAGCATCGAGCATCCCGCGCAACCCGGCGAGTTCCGAGTCTTCAACCAGTTCACCGAGCAGTTCTCGGTGCTCCAACTTGCTGAGCTGGTGCGCGACGCGCGCGCCGCGCACGGCGGCGAGACCACCATCGACCACACGCCGAATCCCCGCTTCGAGAAGGACACGCACTTCTACAACGCCAAGCACCAGTTGCTGGTCGACCTCGGCCTCGAGGCGCACAAGCTTCGGAGCACGCTGATCGACTCGGTCATCGCGACCGTCGAAGAGCACATCGACCGGGTGGACCTCTCACAGGTGGGTGTGTCGGACGTCGAATGGACGACCGGCCGTTCGCGTGCGGCCACCGGCAAGGCGCAGGTCGCGACTCCAGCAGCGGAGACGGTGGCGTAGCGCCGGTGGCGCTACCCGAGGTCGACGTCAGCCTGACGATCCCGGCCCACAACGAGGCTGAGAACATCGGACGCGTCCTCCGGGACGTCATGGATGTGCTGGCCGAAGGAGGCCGGACGTACGAGATCGTCCTGGTGGACGACGCGAGCGGTGATCACACAGTCGCTGCCGCGCGCGCCGCTATGGGGGAGGACGCACGCAACCTCACCGTCGTGACCCACAAACAGCAACGTGGGTATGCGATCACGGTCTGCGACGGACTTCGGGCATCGCGCGGGAAGGTTCTCGCGTTCATGGACGGCGACGGCCAGTTCGATCCCCGCGACCTCGGCCGTCTGATCGCCGCGCTGGATCATGCCGACATGGTTGCGGGGATCCGCAAGCGCCGCGCCGACCCCTGGTATCGCTCCTTCGTGAGCGGCGTGTACAACCGAGTCGTCCGGATCGCATTCGGAATCCGTGAGCGCGATTTCGATTGCGGTCTCAAGACCTTCACCCGCGAGGTGTGGAACGGGGTCACGCCCATCCGCGCCCGCTCGGCGGTGTTCAATCCTGAGATGTTCTTCAAGGCACACCGGCTCGGGTTCCGGGTGATCCAGATGGAGGTTGAGCACCTTCCCCGGCTCGCCGGCCGTCGATCCGGCGGGCGGTTGATCCCTGTCGCACGAGCGATGCGCGACGTGATCCGTCTTCGCCTGTCGCTGGCGATGAACTGGCGACCGGAGGGCGCCCGCCGGGAGCGAGCCTAGGTGCGCCGAGTGGCGATTCCAGGGCTGGTCACCCTGGCGGTCCTGCGGCTGCCCTCGCTCATGGAGCCGCACTGGTACACCGACGAGGCTGGATATCTCAACGTCGCCCGCGAGCTGCTCAGCGGCAAGGTCCTCTACTCGCAGACCTGGAACAACAAGCCGCCGTTGATGCTCTGGACGATGGCGCTGGACTTCAAGCTCTTCGGGTCGAGCGAGATCGCGCTCCACGTCCTGACCCTCGTCACCGGCATGATCACGGTCGCCGCGATCGTCTGGGCCGCCTCCCGCCTCTACACGCCTCGGCGCGCGCTGGTGGCAGGCATGATCGCCGCGGTGCTCCTCGGTACGCCGCTGCTCGACGCCGAGCTGGCGCTTCCCGAGAGCCTCATGATCGCGCCCCTCGCGTGGGCGGGCGCCATCGTTCTGGTGCGCATCCTCGGCGGGGACCGGACCGGCAGCCCGCCGCGGATCCCGCGCTGGCCACTGGCGGTCGGGGTGCTCATGGCCGCAGCGATCGCGTACCAGCAGACGGCGGTCGCCGAGACCGCGGCGTTCTTCTTCGCGATGCTCCTGGCGCCGAAGCTGCTCCGCCGCGATGCGTTCGTGTTCCTCGGCACGGTCGCCGTGATCACCGCGACCTGGCTCACGGCCGCGATCATCACCGCCGGAGCCGGCAACGTCGCGTTCGCGCTCGCCGGTTTCTACGTCGGCTATACGCAGCAGACGCTGCCCAAGAGCGCGGCCGGTGGCCTGGTCCACTTCGGTCTGGCGCTCGGCGCGGGTCTCCTGATCGCCGCCGGCGCGATCCTGAACCGGCATCGCCCCCGGGTCGACTGGGTGCTCGCGCTCTGGGCCGGTGCGACCCTGGTGGTCACGGCCATCGCCGGCCAGTCCTATCCGCATTTCCTCGCGCCCGCGGTGGCGCCGCTCACGCTCCTGGTCGCCGGGGTCCCCATGCCCTCGTCGACCTGGTTCCGAGCCGGCAACCGAAGGTCGCTGCTCGGCCCGGGTTTGCAATTCTGCGGCCTGGCGATGGCGATCCTGATGGCCAAGGTCGCCGGGTTCGACTGGGTGCCAATCGCGCCATCGGCGACCAACTCCCACACCCTCAGCGACTACTACGGCGGCGCGGTCGTCGCCGCCTTCGACCCGACCTTCCGGACGGAATGGCTGGACCACTTCGATTACCGGGTCGCCGGTGACGCCAAGGCCGCCGCATGGATCACGGCGCACGGGTTGAGCGGCCACACAGCCGTCGTCTGGTCGTATGACAGCTGGGTCTATGCGCTCGCAGACTTGCAGATAGTCATGCCGACACCACCCATCTACAACGACGAGGTCCTGCTGGGATATGGCGGGCCCGTCGAGGAGTACGTGGCCAACAAGCGCCCGGTTCTGATCGTGGTCGACGCGGGAGGGCAGAAGCTCTTCCCGGAAATCGGGAAGCTGCTCGCCGGCGGCGAGTACGTGAAGGAGTTCGAGAGCTACCCGGATAGCGTCTGGGTCCGGGCCGACGTCGCCCAGCATCTCCCGTGAGCCGGCCTGCCTTTCTCGCCCGTGCCGATCGGCGTCACCTCGAACGGGTGCTGCTCAGAGTCGTGGTTGCGCTGTTCGCAGGGTTCGCGGTGGCCTACACGCGGATCACGCCCATCGGCGCATCGCCCGACGAACTCTCCCACCTGCACTACATCAACGGCATCGCCGATCACCTCCGGCTGCCGCCCGCGGGCGAACCCGAACGTCAGCAACCGCCGCTGTACTACCTGCTGGGTGCGATCGTCGCGAAGCTCACCGGGGATGACGCGCGCCTGATCCGGATGCTCTCGGTGGTCCTCGGCGTGCTCACGATCCTCACCGTCTACGCGGTCGCGCGCCGCCTCTTTCCGCTGCGTCCGGTTCTGGCCGTCGGAGCCGCGGCGCTGGTCGGCCTGCTTCCCGAGGCGCAGTACCTGGCCGGGGCGGTCAACGACGACAACCTTGCCTGGCTCGCTGGTTCCCTGCTCGTGCTCGCCGGAGTCGTGGTGATGCAGAGTGATCTGCTCACGCCGCGCCTCGCCCTAGGGGTTGGACTGGCCATCGCCCTCGCCGTGCTTGCCAAGGAGACCGTCTGGGCACTGGCGGTCCTGCTCCTGGTGGTGGTTGCCCTCCGCTTTGCCCGGCAAATACGCGCGCTCCAGATCGCCGCGCTGCTCCTGCCAGCCATCGTGCTGGCGGGGTGGTGGTTCGTGCGCAACGCTGTCGTGTTCGGGAGCCCGCTCCCGCCGCTGCATCCGATCACCGCCCAGCGCCAGGTCTTCGACTCGCTCTCGCAGGTGCGGGGGTACCTCGCGGCGACGGCGGTGAGCCTGGTGGGCATGTTCGGGAACGGTTCGCACCTGGTCGCGATCTCGATCCTCGGGCTCCGACCGTTACCGAGCACGCTCGCCGTCGCGGTCTTCGCGGTCATCACCGTCGCCGCATGCGTCGCCGTGGCGCGCTCCTGGGAACGATGGGACCGGCGGCGTCGAGGAGTGGCGATCTTCCTCCTGGGTGTGCTCCTGGTGGCCGCGGTGCAATCCGTGCTGAACTCGGCGACGTTCGATCTCCAACCTCAGGCGCGGTACCTGCTGGTGGCCGTCGCCGCGGCGGCGCCGATCACCGCCTGGACGATTGCGTGGCGGCGACGCGGTCCGCTGCCGGCGATGCGCGGCTGGGCGATCGCGGCATTGATCGCCGTGGCGCTGTTGCTCGATGTGTCCGGACTGATCACCGCCGCCCATACGGTTGCGTGATCAGCTGACCTGGGTGCGGAAGCTCTCAAGGGTGCGTGCCAGGCCATCATCGAGACTGACCGCCGGGCTCCATCCGAGGCGCTCGGCGGCGAGCGAGTTGTCCAGGGCGCTGCGCGCCACCTCACCGGGTGGGAGCGGCTCACGCTCGGGTTCCCCGCGATACCCGGCGAGCTCGCAGAGCCGGCGAACCAGATCGCCGATCGCTGTCTCACTGCCGGTGCCGACGTTGAACGCTCCGGTCACGGTCGAGTTCAGCCCCAGCACATTCGCCGCAACCACGTCGCCGACGTAGGTGAAGTCGCGCGTTTGGGCTCCGTCACCTCGGATCACCGGCGCCCTGCCCTCAAGCAGGCGGCGGCTGGAGATGGCCACGACGCCCGCCTCACCGGTGCCGTCCTGTCCCGGTCCGTACACGTTCCCGTAGCGAAGCGCCAGGGCGTCGATGGCGCCCGCCCGGGTGAAATGGCCGAGGTAATGCTCGATGCTGAGCTTTGCCGTGCCATACGGCGAGCGCGGCTGGGCGGGCTCGTCCTCGGGCGTCGGCAGGCGCCGCGCGGCTCCGTACAGGGCGCCGCCGGATGACGCGACGACCACGCGCCGGCACCCCGAGGCCATCGCTGCCGCGAGCACGCTCACGGTCCCGAGCACGTTGATGTGCGCGTCCATGGTGGGCTCGCGCCAGGACCGGTTCACGCCACCCTGCGCGGCGAGGTGGAGGATCGCCGTCGGTTGCCATTCCTCGATGGCGGTGCGCGCCGTCCCCTCGGCGACATCCGCGACCTCGAGCCGAGCGGCGCCGGGGAGCGGGCGGTACGAGGCGTGACGAAGGTCGTCGATGACCAGCACCTCCGCACCCGCCTCGAGCAGCGCCTCGACGCTGTGCACACCAATGAATCCGGCACCGCCGGTGACCATCACGCGCCGGCCGTGCATGGTGACGGCCATCAGTTCCTGCTCACCAGCGCACGAAGGAAGAGCGCCGTGTTGGCCGGGCGCTCGGCCATGCGGCGCATGAGATATCCATACCACTGCACGCCGAACGGCACGTAGACGCGAACTGTCTCGCCGGCCGCGACGAGGCGATGTTGCTCGTCGGGGCGTATCCCGTAGAGCATCTGGTACTCGTGCTTGAACCCCGGACCTGCGATCTCGCTCACCAGGCGCCCGGTCGCTTCCACCAGCTGCGGGTCGTGGGTCGCGGCCATGGGCAGCGCGCGCCCCGTGATCAGCGTGCCGAGGCAGCGAACATATGCAGCGCGGATGTCGTCCGGGCGCTGCCAGGCGAGCGACGCCGGCTCCTGGTACGCGCCCTTGCACAGGCGAACGCGTGAGCCGGGCATCCCCAGTGTCCGGCAGTCTTCCTCGGTCCGGTGAAGCGAGGCCTGGAGCACCGCCCCGGTCGACGGGAAGTCCCGGCGAACCAGGTCCACGATGCGCAGCGTGGAGTCAGTGGTCGTGTGGTCCTCCATGTCGATCGTCACCGAGGAGCCCGCGGCGCGAGCGGCTTCGCAGATCAGCCGTGCATTGTCGAGAGCGAGTGACTCGTCCAGGGCCTGGCCGACGGCGGAGAGCTTGACCGACATCTCCGTGCCAGCGGCGAGGCCTTCGTCGGACAGGCGCTGGGCAAGCGAGCGGTACGCGTCGACCGCCGCACGCGCCGTGCCTGTATCGAGCGTGTCCTCGCCGAGGTGATCGAGGGAAACCTGCAAACCATCCCCGCTCAGCGCGCGCGTCACCCGGAGCGCGTCGTCGATGGTCTCGCCGGCAACGAAGCGGCGGACCACGTCGCGTGTCACCGGCGCCGAGATGATCACGCGCTTGATCGATCGCCGCCGCGAGGCCCAGAGGAGCACCTGCCGGAGCGCGGCCGAGGGACTCGCGCCGGCGCTGGTGGAGGATGGCTGAGATCCCCAGGCTTCACTGGTCACCGCGCGGATTATGTCCTCGGCCCCCACCGGTCTGGTCAGGCCGACCAGCGCGGCGGCCGCCGCTCGAGGAACGCGGTCATCCCCTCGTGCGCCTCGCCCGACGCGAAGAGGCGCGCCGAGAGCTCAACCATTTCGTCCCCGTACCGCTCGATTGCCTCCCGCACCCCACGGTTCGCCAGGAACTTCGATTCGAGCAGCCCCTGGGGCGACGCCTTGCGCAGGTCGGCATTGAGGGTGGCGACCGCACTCTCCGCGTCGTCAACCGCGAGCGTGACCAGGCCGATGCGCTGCGCCTCGGTGGCGTCGAACGTGGCGCCGGTGAGGTAATAGCGCGCGGCCGATCGCGAGTCGATGCGCGGGAGCACGGTCACGGAGATGACCGCTGCCGCCAGTCCGAGCCGGGCTTCGGTGATCGCGAACGTGCTCCGCGGCCCCGCCACCACGATGTCGCATGCGCCCAGCAGTCCGACGCCACCGGCTCTCACGTTACCGTCGATACTGCCAATAACAGGACGGGGAAGGTCGACGATCAGGCGAAGCAGGGCGAGGAGAGCGCCGGCCGTGCCGCTCATCGGGGTCGTCGACGCTTCGGAGATGTCAGCACCGGCGCAGAAGGTCGTCCCGGTATGGGTGAGCACGACGGTGCGGACATCGGT
Source organism: Candidatus Dormiibacterota bacterium (assembly GCA_003135895.1). Lineage (GTDB taxonomy): Bacteria > Chloroflexota > Dormibacteria > Aeolococcales > Aeolococcaceae > Palsa-851. The sequence continues at coordinate 673 of PNBE01000198.1, read as the reverse complement.
CGCTGTGCCCGCCGCGCGCAGCCGATCGGTGAGCTCGGCGACGAGCTGTCGCGAAAGGGCGTTGCGGTTGTGGGGGGAATCGAGCGTGACGGTCGCGATGCCGCCATCCACGGCGAGATGGACGAGCTCGGTGTCGGTCATAGGAGCTCCTCGGGTATGTCGATGATTCGCGAGCGCAGCCACTCACCGAGCGCCTTGGCCTGCGGGTCGAAGCGTGTCGACGACGCGACACCTTCGCCGAGCAGGCCCTCGATGACGAAATTGAGCGCGCGCAGGTTGGCGAAGACGTGACGGTGCACCGGGAATCCGGCGGTCTCGGGGAGCAGCCGGCGCAGCTCGTCGACGCTGAGCGCGTGCGCCAGCCAGCGCCACGACTCGTCAGTGCGCGCCCACACTCCGAGGTTCGCATCACCTCCCTTGTCGCCGCTCCGCGTGCCGACGACGCTGCCAAGCGGAGCACGGCGAGTGCGTCCGCGCGCCGGTGGCGGTGGCAGTGACCCCGCGGTGTCATCGAGTTCGGTGCCTGGTGCGCACGTTTCCGGTGCGGGCGCAATTGCGATGCGCGACCCGTCGTCCAACACTGCGACCTGATCGACGGCGTCGACAGGAACGAAGCCGGGGCGGTACACGCCGACGGGGGACGCATCGCCCGGCGGCGCGGTGAGGTGGAAGC
>PNBE01000046.1 GCA_003135895.1 Candidatus Dormiibacterota bacterium | reverse complement strand
GGCGGCGTCATCATGGACGTCGTCACACCCGAGCAGGCGAAGATCGCCGAGGACGCGGGCGCTGTGGCCGTCATGGCGCTCGAACGCGTGCCGTCGGACATCCGTCGAGACGGTGGTGTGGCACGCATGAGCGACGTGAGCCTCATCAAGGAAATCATCGCGGCAGTGACCATCCCGGTCATGGCGAAGGCCCGCATCGGGCACTTTGTCGAGGCACAGGTCCTGCAGGCGCTCGGCGTCGACTACATCGACGAGTCCGAGGTGCTGACGCCGGCGGACGAGGAACACCACATCGACAAGTGGCAGTTCGACGTGCCCTTTGTCTGCGGAGCGCGCGACCTCGGCGAGGCGCTGCGGCGCATCGGCGAAGGTGCGGCGATGATCCGTACGAAGGGTGAGGCAGGCACCGGCAACGTGGTCGAGGCGGTACGTCACATGCGCGCTGTGCAGGGCGGCATCCGGCGCATCGCGTCAATGCGGCCGGAAGAGTTGATGGCCGAGGCGAAACATCTCGGCGCACCCTTTGACCTCGTCCAGGAAATTCACAGGACCGGGAAGCTTCCGGTGGTCAATTTCTCCGCCGGTGGCATCGCCACTCCCGCTGACGCGGCGCTGATGATGCAGCTCGGCTGTGACGGCAACTTCGTCGGCAGCGGGATCTTCAAGAGCACCGATCCCGAGGCATACGCCAAGGCAATCGTCGCGGCGACCACGTACTTCGACAAGCCCGAGGTCATCGCCGAAGTGAGCGCCGGGTTGGGCAAGGCGATGCCGGGACTCGACGTCGCGTCGATGCCTGCAGGGGAGCTGCTCGCGACCCGGGGTTGGTAGGGCTGCCGGAGCCGCGCGGGCGGCGTACACTAGTGGTGTGCGAATAACGCGAAGCCTGCCCCGCCAGGGACGGAGCGTTCGCGTCCGCTGAGAGGGAATTGACTATCCTTCGGGTAGGCGTCCTCGCCCTCCAGGGCGACGTCCGGGAACACCTGACGGCACTTCGCGGCTGCGGCGCAGAGGCATCAACGGTGCGCACACCCGCCGAGCTCGACAGCGTCGACGCGCTTGTCCTCCCCGGCGGCGAGTCGACGACGATGAGCCGCCTCCTCCAGGTCTTCGACCTCGAGATGCCGCTCCGGCAGCGCCTTGCCGCCGGCATGCCCACCCTCTCGACCTGCGCCGGCCTGATCCTGATGAGTCGCGAGGTGCTCGACGGCCGCCCCGATCAGATCGCCTTCGGGATCCTCGACGTCAGCGTCCGGCGCAACGGCTACGGACGGCAGATCGAGTCCTTCGAGGCTGACGTCGCGGTCTCGCTGCTCGGCGCCGCGCCGTTTCGCGCGGTGTTCATCCGCGCGCCGCTCATCGAGCACGCCGGACCCGACGCCCAGGTTATTGCCAGTTACGGCAGCAACCCGGTGGCGGTCGCCCAGGGGCCACATCTTGGTCTCTGCTTTCACCCGGAGATGACCGACGATTCGCGCCTGCACCGGTTGTTCCTGGAGCGCGCCGCCGCCGCCCTCGAGGTCAGCGCAGCGTGATCATCCGCTCGGCATCCTTTCGCGACCTCGCGCGGATCGAGCAACTCTACCGGGAGGCCACCGAGGACGAACGCCACGGGGCGCAGATGACACCGGACAGTCCGGTGCCACAGGCGACCTTGCTTCGCCTCTGGCAGGCGCTCACCAAGTCACTGTCGTCGCTGGTCCCGATCACCGATGTCTCCGAGGAGATGCTGGTCGCCGAGGATGCCAAGGAAGGTGTGGTGGGGTTTGTCCAGGTCCAGTCGATATCGGTGCGCCCACGCTCGTGGCAGATCCTCAACCTGTGCACCTCGACGTCGGCACACGGCCACTTCGCCCGCGCCGAGCTGCTCGACGGTGTGCGCAACCAGGGTCTCGAGCATGGCGTCCAGCGCGTTCATGTGCGCCTGCCGTTGGACCATCCGCTGCTTCCGGTCTTCCTGGAGCACGGGTTCACGCAGTTCGCCACCGAGCAGATCCTCTATCGCGACCAGGCAGCAGCCGATCCCGAGCCGTCGGTGAAATCGACCCTGATCCGTCCTGCGCGGCGAGATGACATCGGTGCGATCTACCTGCTCTACCTGCGCACGACTCCCTCGCAGGTCGCGGCTGTCGAGGGACCGTCGCTCAAGACATGGCAGGGCGGGTACGCGCAGGGCCTGATCGCCGCACTCGGTCGCGACAACGTGCGTCACCTCGTCGTCGAGCGTCCCGGCATCGTTGCGTGGGCGGCGATCCGGCCTCCGACGGCAGCGCAGCCGGCGAGCCTCAGCATGATGTGCGAGGGCCACGATCCTGCGCTGCGTGACGCGATCATCGATGCCGTTCTCGCGGAGCTGCCATCCGGGCCGGCGTCCTGCGTGCTGCGCCACTACGACTCGGAGCTCATCCGTGCGCTGCAGCAGCGCGGGTTTGCCGTGTACGGCACCCAGCTGTTGCTCATCAGCGAGCTTGGCGAGAAGGTCCGCATCAATGCGCCGTCGCGGCGCAAGAAGCCGGTCCTGGTCCACGCCGGGATCGCCCGCAGTGTTCCATCCGCATCGCCATCGGTTCCGCTCCGCGTCCTGTCAACGACCACTACGAGGAGACAGAGATCGTCGCCCAGATGATGCCCTACGGATCCTCATGGGAAGAGGAGCTCAACCTGCTGTTCGCAGCGCTCCCGCCCCGCATCGCTGCCGCTGCGCAACGTCTCTCGCAGGGACGGGGCGACCTCCTTGAGGTGGTGCTCGACCTCGGCCGCGAGCCCGAGGCGAGATTCACCGACGGCGAGGCGATCCTGGACTCCGCCAACATCGGCAATGCCGAGATCGACTACGTGACCGAGCACGTCGGTCTCTTCGGTGATGACAACCGAGCCGGGATCGAACGCACGCTGCACCGCATCAGCGCCATTCGCAATCGCAAGGGGGCAATCGTCGGACTGACCTGCAGAGTCGGCCGCGCCGTCACCGGAACCATCGACATCATCAAGGATATGGTGATCAGCGGCCAGTCGATACTGCTGCTCGGCCCGCCGGGCATCGGCAAGACGACGATGCTGCGCGAGTGCGCGCGTGTGCTCAGCGACGAGTGCGGCAAGCGTGTCGTCATCGTCGACACGTCGAACGAGATTGCGGGTGACGGCGACATCCCGCACCCCGGCATCGGGCGCTCGCGGCGTATGCAGGTCCGGACACCGGCGCTCCAGCATGCGGTGATGATCGAGGCGGTCGAGAACCACATGCCCCAGTGCATCGTCATCGACGAGATCGGCACCGAGTTGGAGGCGGTTGCGGCCAGGACGATCGCCGAACGCGGCGTGCAGCTTGTCGGCACGGCGCACGGGTCCAACATCGATTCACTGCTGGTGAACCCGACGCTCAACGACCTGCTCGGCGGGATCCAGACGGTGACGCTCTCCGACGACGAGGCTCGCCGCCGCGGCACCCAGAAGTCGGTGCTCGAGCGCAAATCCCCGCCCACCTTCGACGTGCTCATCGAGATCCAGGAGCGCGACCGAGTCGTCGTGCACGCACCGCTCGCCGAGACCGTTGATGAGGCGCTGCGGGGCAGAGTTCGCCCGCCGCAACTCCGGACCCGCGATGACGCCGGCGCGATCGTCAGTCGCGTCGATACGAGCGCCGCCGCGACCCGGCCATCGCCCTTCGAGCCCGCGCCCTTCCCGGGTGGTGGACGCGGTGGGAGGCGCACCCGCGAGCGCCGTCGCCGCTTCGACGTCGACGAGTACATCGCCGGACAGCAGCGGCGTGAGCGGGAGTGGGAACCGCCTGCTCCCACTGTTCGTCCGGGGCCCCCGCTCTCGATCTTTCCCTATGGAGTCTCACGCAGCTATCTCGAGCAGTCGCTTCGCGAGATGCGCCTCCCAGTCCGCATCCAGCACCACGTCGACGACGCCGACCTCGTGCTCACTCTGAAGAACTACTACCGGCGCCACGATTCGCCGGTACGCGCTGCCGAGTCGTCGGGCATTCCGATCCATGTGCTGCGCAGCAACACGGTCGCGCAGATCAAGGGAGCGCTCGCGCGTGTCTACGGCGTTGACGCGCCGGCGGACACGCCCGAGGACACCGAGCCGGCGATGCAGGATGTGCTCGAGGGGATCGAGCAGATGCAACGAACCGGTAACGACGTCGAGCTCACGCCGCAGAACGCATACGTGCGCAGGCTGCAGCATCAGCTTGTCGAACAGAACGCGCTCACAGCACGCAGCACTGGTGACGAACCCAACCGTCGACTCGTCATACTGCGACCCTCGGAATAAGTCGTTCGGGCGAGGGGTCCGACGGCGGGGGAGTAGTGATTGACATGGGCGCATGGCGCGGCTTCTTCATCTCGTTCGAAGGGCTTGACGGTGCAGGCAAGAGCACCCAGCTCGCGTCGCTGGCCGGCGCGCTCCGCCAGCAGGGCCATGACGTCGTCACGGTGCGACCGGACGAGACCCCACTCGGCGAGATCCTGCACAGCTTCGTCCTGCAGCACCAGCGCGGACCGGCGCTCGAGGCCTGGGCCGAGGCGCTCCTGTTCACTGCCGAGCGCGTGCAGTTGCTGCACGAGACGATCCTGCCCGCGCTCCGGCGCGGGGCCGTGGTGATCGCCGACCGCTACGCCGACTCGACGATCGCCTACCAGGGTGGCGGACGAGGCATTCCCACCGGGGACCTGCTCCGGCTGCACGCTGCCGCCTGCGGCGATGTCTGGCCCGACCTGACCATCTACCTCGCGATACCCGCGGCCAGCGCGGCGCAGCGGCAGCGCGCCCAGCAGCTTCCGCTCGATCGCATCGAGGTTGCACCCGAGACCTTCCACGCGGCTGTGGAGGCTGCGTTCGAGCAACTGGCGGCGCAGCATCCTCGCCGGTTCGTGCCTATCGACGCCACCCGTCCCGCGATCATCGTGTCGCGCGACGTCGAGAAGGTGATCGTGCAGCGACTCCCCGCGCCGGCGCCGGCCGCCCCTCCGGTGAGGTCCGCCAGCAGCTTCTGAGCGTGCTAGGCCGTGGCCGTGTCGAGGACCACGTCAGCCGCCGATAGGACTCGTTCGACACGGCTTCCGGCGAGGTGCACACGGACTCCGGGAACACCGGGAGCACCCGGGTCCCATCCGAGTGCATGCAGTTCACGTGCCTCACCCCAGGTTCGCGCCTGGCGTTGCTGGCGACCGTCGGTGAACGTCATGGTCCCGGGCCGTGTCGCGAAGCCGAAGCCGACCTCGCCGCCGGTGCTCAGAAATGCGTGCACAGCAGTGAGGGGAGTCGCGGCGTCGAACAGTTCCTCAGCGCTCGCCAGCGCCGCAGCCAGACTGGGCATGCCGCCGGACCTTGCGGCTTCGCGGACCCCCGCTCGTTGCGCGACCTGCTGAGCGCGCTCCCGGCGCCGCCGCTCGGTGGCCAGCTCGGTGGCACGAGTGCGGATCTCGCGGAGATGCTGCTCGTACGGGGCCATCGCGGCGATGGTGGCGCGCTCGGTCGCCTGCAACTCGGCGCCCAGGGCGTCGAGACCCTCGTCGCTCAACTCACGAAGGGCGTCGGGTTCGACCCGGGCGCCGAGCGGGGGAAGCTCCACCCTTGCGCACTCTACTCGCAGCCTGGGCCCGCATCGCGGCGCGTGCGTGTCCATTTGCTGTATGACGCACGCAGCCATCGTCCAACCGAGGGAGGCACAGCTCGTGGGTCAGGTTCTTCACAACGCCGTCCGAGTCGAGCGCGAGGGCGCGGTCGTCACGCTCACCATCGATCACCCACCGGCAAATGCCGTCAACGGCGACGTCGTCAACGGCCTGGCCGAAGGGCTCGCGAATGCCGAAGCTGACGCAACCTGCCGGGCGCTGGTGATCACCGGCAGCGGGCCGAAATTCTTCTCCGCCGGAGCGGACATCTCCGGCTTCGGCGCAGGTGCGGATGCGATTGGCAAGGCGACCGATCTCACCCTGCTCTTCGAGGCGTCGCGCCTTCCGGTGATCGCCGCCGTCAATGGAATCGCGTACGGTGGCGGATGCGAGTTGACCCTGGCGTGCGACATTCGTCTCGCGGCACGCACCGCGCGCTTCGGTCAGCCCGAGATCAAGCTCGGCATCATCCCGGGCTGGGGCGGCACGCAGCGGCTGCCCAGGCTGATCGGCCCCGCGCGTGCGACCGAACTGCTGCTCACCGGCGAACCGTTCGACGCTGACCGCGCCCTCGCAATCGGGCTGGTCGCCGAGGTGGTCGAACCGGATGAGCTTCCGGCTGCCGCGCGACGCTGGGGAGAGCTGCTGGCCTCGAGGGCGCCGCTCGCGCTCGCCGCCACCAAGCGTGCAATGCGCGCAGGCGCGCAACTTCCCATCGCGGAGGCACTCAAGGCGGAGCGCAGCGAGTTCGTCGCGCTCTTCGCCACGGAGGATGCCCAGGAGGGCATCGCGGCGTTCATGCAGAAACGTCCTCCGGAGTGGAAGGGAAGGTAGTGTCGGCGACCGTGACTGCGATCATCAGCCCGATCGCGCTGGTACTGCTCGCTGGTGCGTCACTGACAGCGAGTGGGTTGCGCTGGCGAAAGCTGCTCGGTGAGATGCGTCGCTCCACGCGTCCTGAGCGCCGCCTCGATCACCCGGCGTCGCGGGTGCGTGCGTTCTTCGTGTATGTCGTCGCTCAGGCACGCTTGCTCAGGTGGCCGCTCGCCGGTGTGCTGCACGCCTTCATCTTCTGGGGATTCGTGGTGCTCCTCACCGCGATCGCGCAGGGGATCGTCGAAGCCCTCTGGCAGGGATTTCAGTTCAACCAGCTTCCCGGGAGCGGGGCGATTGCCTTCCTGCAGGATCTCTTCTTCTTCGTCGTGATGTGCGGCATCACGCTGGCGCTGTTCAACCGCCTGGTGGTCAATCCCACACGCTTTCGGGGGAGCCATCGCGGCGACGCCATCCTCATCCTCGCGTGGATAGCCGTGCTCCTCATCTGCATGGAGCTCAGCTACGCCACGCGCATCGCCGAAGGCGCGCCCGAAGCACTCGGCCAGTGGCGTCCGATCGCATCAGCGCTGGCCGCCATCTTCCGTCCCCTCGGCTCGGGCAGCGAGGCGCTCATCGTTCTCCACGGCCTCTTCTTCTGGGCGCACCTGACGCTGGTGTTCGGCTTCCTCGTCTATCTCGGCTACAGCAAGCACCTTCACATCATCACCTCGGTTCCCAACGTCTTCTTCAAGAACGAACGGCCCAAAGGAGCACTGCGCACCCTCGATATCGAGGCCGTGATGAACGCGGAGAAGGAGGCCGATCAGCATTTCGGAGCCGGAGCCCTCGAGCACTTCTCATGGAAGGACACACTCGATCTCTACACGTGCACGGAGTGCGGGCGCTGCCAGACACATTGCCCGGCGTACAACACGGGCAAGCCGCTCTCTCCCAAAACCTTGATCACCGATCTGCGCGACCTCGCGTACGAGAACCTCGCGGGCGGCTATGCGGCGACGAAGCACGACGCTCATGTGGCGCAGCCGAGCGGCGACGGCGCCGTGATGTGGACGAGCGGCGATCATCACCCCGAGGCACTGCACGATCTGCCCGGCCACTTCCAGCCGTCCTGGCTCTCGCCCGAGGAGGTTGCCGCGGCTGTCCCGACCGGAGGAACGCGGCCCCTGATGGGCGGCACGATTCTCGAGGAGACGCTCTGGTCGTGCACCACCTGTGGCGCGTGCATGGATCAGTGCCCGGTCCTCATCGAGCACGTTCCCAAGATCATGGACATGCGCCGGCATCTCGTCCTCGACGAGTCGCGCATACCCAAGCAGGCGGAATCGGCGCTGCGCAACATCGAGAACGTTGCCAATCCGTACGGCCTCTCCCACCAGTCACGAGCGGACTGGGCGAAGGACCTCGG
>PNBE01000152.1 GCA_003135895.1 Candidatus Dormiibacterota bacterium | reverse complement strand
CCGAGGCACAGCGTGTAGGAGACGCGAACAGCCGACTTCTTGACCCGCACCGGGTGGATGTGCAGGAAGAAGTTGGTCAGCGCGGTGCGTGCTGCAACCTTGTCGTTGGTCGGCAGACCGTGGCGGAAGACCGATCCCCAGAGCTGCGCGACAAACGCGCGGACCGGATTTGCCTGGTCCGGGGTTGCGCTCATCGACCGTGACCCCTCATTCGCGAAGCCCGCCTCCTCATTTAGACCCCAAGGGTCTTACCGTTGCTCTTCTGGGTGTCGACCAGCAGGCGCCATTGTGGCGCCTCGTTGTTCCCAGGTCCACGAGTCGCGACCAGCGCGGCTCGGTCGACCGCGAAAAAGCCGTCGGGTGTGACCTGGATGTTGACCCAGTCCATCGGGCGCGGTGCCGGACCGTAGAAGTTGGTCGAGTCGATGAAGTACCGGCTGCCGTGACACGGGCACGCCCAGCCGTTGGGGAGTCGCTGGTCGGTCGCACGCGCGCCGCGTGCCTCGGCGACAGTCGGAGCCACCCCCGACCCGGTGGTCACGTCGGTGACGTAGTTCGGTGTGCAGCCGAGGTGCGTGCAGACCAGGTACACCGCATAGATGCCGGCATCGTCGAGCACGACGGTGACGCGCTTGTCGGTCTCGGAGAGGACGTTGACGGGCGTCACCGGCTTGCCGTTGACGATGCCGCCGGTCAGCTGTTCAAAGGTGAATGTGGTCTTGAAGAGCGCGGGTGCGTTCCCGGACGCCTGGGGGAACATGAACTTGAGCACCTGGATGCCCCCGAACAGGCTCGCCCCGGCTGCGGCGAGGCCGCCCATGATCATGAGGAACTGACGTCTTGTCGTCTCGGCGCGAGCACGCATCCTCCCGCGCGTCGATTCGTACGGATTCAGCGCCATGCAGTCCTCACCACGGGGCTCGTACCTGCGGCAAGTTTACGAGCTTGTGGCTCCGAAGCCGCTTGAGGGGAGNNGAAATCATGATCACGACGAATGCCACGATGATGGCGAAGCATCCGAAGTCAGTGCGGAGAGCGACGATGAGGCGTTCCATATCTCGTGTTCGGAGCGTCAGACGGCCGAAAGGATACGTCACAGCACGCGCCGGGCCGCGCGCGGGGTCGAATGCGCCTGCGACAGCCGCCGGAGAGTAGCCTTTGGAGCCTGTGAGCGGATGGCGTGAGGTCGAGATCTACGGCACCTTCATCCGGTTGACGGGCGAGCTCGAGGTCATCGGTGCGGAGCGCCTCAGCGACAGCATCAACCGGTTCGGTGCATTCCTTCAGGTCAGGAACTCGCGTGCCGAGCCCCTCTCCACCAACTACCCGGTGCTCAGCCGGCTCGAGCCCCGCGTGACCATCGCTAAGGCGGGGGTGATCTTGGTCTCACCGCTCGAGGAGGTGCCGGACGGCAACTCGGCGATGTGGCGGGAGACCGTTCCCTACGCGGCGTCGATCAACACGTCGGCGATCTCGCTGGTCGGCGACGTCCACCTCTCGCCGGGCAACGACCTCCAGGACCATCTCGAGCGCCACCCGGGGGACTTCCTGCCGGTGACCAACCTCTCGGCCCTCTGGATCACGGCGATCACCAACGAGACCCATGCCGTCCAGCGCGCCTTCGCGTTGCTGAACCCCGCCTCGATCCTGTCCTTTTCGCTCCGCTAGAGGTTCGGCCCGCCGAGTTAGACGGCGGCGAGCACTTCCTCGCGTATCTCTCGGTTCTGGGCGGAGGCGCGGGCAAACCCGATCCCCATGCAGACCACGGCGATGAAGGCGAAGCCCATGCTGATGAACTCGTTGATGGCGCGCTGGCCGATGCCGAGCGTGCCCAGCCCGGTCCCGCCCAGGAATGTCTTCTCGGCCGGGGCGCCCCAGACCGTGCCGATGAACGCCATGAGCATCCACAGGATGGCGATGAAATGCCAGATGGCGGCCGTGCGCACCACACCGTGCCGGGGCTTGGAGGTGAAATAGAACGCGACCAGTGCGATGACGATCAGGACCACGTAGGCGTTGAAGATGACGAACACGATGAAGAACGAGATGATCTGGGCAGTGGTGAGCCCGGTGAACCCGCTGATCGAAAACGGGAACGGGTTGTTGACTGCGATCAGGCTCCCGAGCATCTCGACCGGGAAATGTACATCAGTCCAACGGTGACGTAACCCCCGGCGCTCGCCTAAGCTTCTGTCGAGATGGCGATCCTTCACGCCCCCACGCCCGCACCCGTCGGAGTCCCGCCAGGCACCACCAGGACGGCAGCCATCCTGGGAATCGCGTCGTACGTGCCCGACGAGATCATCACCAATGCCGACCTCGAGGCGATGGTCGAAACCTCAGATGCCTGGATCCTCGAGCGCACCGGCATCCGTGAGCGCCGCAAGATCGCGTCGGGGATGACCACGTCGATGATGGCCGCCGAAGCCGGCCGCAGGGCGATGGCAGCCGCCGGGGTGGACAGCGTCGACGCCCTGATCGTGGCGACCGTGTCCCCGGACTCCCCGCTGCCCTCCACCGCCTGCCTCGTGCAGCGCCGCCTCGGACTCGGGGGCATTCCCGCCTTCGACATCGCCGCCGCATGTGCCGGCTTCGTCTATGGGGTCGCCATCGGCCGCGGCCTGATCGTGTCCTCGGGGATGAACCGGGTGCTGGTGATCGCGGGCGACGCCCTGACCTCGCTCATCGACTACAAGGACCGATCGACCTGCGTGCTCTTCGGTGACGGTGCCGGNNAGGCGGATCTCATCTATTACGGACCGAAAGCCGGCGATGAGGACGGCGAGAACGGCCTCCGGATGTACGGCAAAGGAACCTTCCGGCTCGGCGTGGAGCGGATGGCCGAGGCGGCCCGGGCGGTCTGCGCCGAAGCAGGCTGGTCGCTCGCCGACGTGACCCTGGTGGTCCCGCACCAGGCCAATCTGCGGATCATCGAGGCGGTGGCAAAGCGGCTGGATGTGCCCCTCGACCGCGTCGTGATCAACATCGATCGCTACGGCAATACCAGCGGTGCATCGATCCCGATCGCGCTGTCCGAGGCGGTCGAGACCGGCAGGATGCGCCAGGGTGACCGTGTCGTCTGCATCGCGTTCGGATCGGGCGTCGTGTGGGGTGGTATCGCTCTGCGATGGATCGCGCCGACGGGGTGACGTCGCGGCGCCAGGCGCCGCGAAACCGGCTTCAGGCGCCCGGACCCGAACTCCGGCCGACAGCGCCGACCACGGGGACGGTTGCGTGTCCACGTTGCAAGCGCCGGTTCGTCGCCGAGCGCTACGCGGCCGACCTCAATGTCTGTTCCGAGTGCGGCCATCACGGCGTGGTGGGCGCGGCGCAGCGCATCGACCAGCTCGCTGACCCGAACACCGCCGAGACGCTCGCCGTCCACGTCGAGGACCGCGATCCGCTCGGCTTCGACGACGGCGTCCCGTATCCCCAACGGGTGGCGCGGGCGCGCGAACGCACCGGCCTGCACGAGGCTTTCCTGACCGCCAGGGCATCGCTCGCCGGCAACCCGGTGGTGCTCGCATGCATGGACTTCGAGTTTCTCGGCGGTTCGCTCGGCAGCGGCGCCGGCGAGATCTTTGCGCGCGCCTGCGAGCTCGCCGTTGCGGAGCAACGAGCGCTGGTGGCGGTGTGCACGTCCGGCGGCGCAAGGATGCAGGAGGGCATCGCTTCGCTCGCGCAGATGGCGCGGTGCTCGGCTGCCGTGGCCGAAATCATCGCCGCCCGCCTCCCGTACGTCAGCATCCTCGGCGATCCGTGCTTCGGCGGTGTGACCGCCTCGTTCGCCGTGCAGTCCGACGTGATCATCGCCGAGCC
>PNBE01000019.1 GCA_003135895.1 Candidatus Dormiibacterota bacterium | reverse complement strand
CGGCGGCGCGGTGAGGTGGAAGCCGGGGTAGCTGCCCAGGCCGATCTCGACGGCGTGCGCGCTGAACGCCCGGCCGGCGATCGCGGGGTCCGGGTCGCGGACCATGCAGTGCAGCAGGGCGCTCGCCGCCTCCTCGTCATCCGAATCCGCGTGATCGGTCCGTGCCAGGGTCCAGTGAACCTGGTCCGGAGGTGCGGCCGCGAGCGCGGCGTCCATCTGCTCACGAACCAACGCCGCCTTGGCATCGATGTCGCTGCCGCACAGGACGAAGACCACCGCGTTGCGATACCCGTTGAGCGTGTTGCAGCACACCTTGAGAGTCGGTGGTGGCGGCTCACCGCGAACGCCGGTGACGCGCACGCGGTCGGGGCCGTCGCCGGCAAGCGTGATGGTGTCGAAACGGGTCACCACGTCGGGGCCGAGATAGCGTGCTCCGCCGATCTCGTAAAGCAACTGCGCGGTCACGGTCTCGATGGTGACTGCGCCGCCGGTGCCGGCGTGCTTGGTGATCACGCAGGAACCGTCGGCGTGCACCTCCGCAATCGGGAACCCGGGATGGCGCACGTCATGTTCTCTGAAGAAGCTGTAGTTGCCACCGGTCGTCTGCGCCCCGCATTCGAGAATGTGGCCCGCGACGGTGGCACCGGCCAGGGCATCCCAGTCGTTGCGGCGCCAGCCGAAGCGCGCCGCCGCGGGCCCGATCACGAGGCTGGCGTCGGTGACCCGGCCGGTGACCACGATGTCCGCGCCGGAGCGAACGCACTCGGCGATGCCCCACGCGCCGAGATAGGCGTTTGCCACCAGAGGGCTGCCCAGGCCAAGCTCCGCGGCACGCGCGGTCAGGTCGTCGCCTTCCACAGACGCGATCCTGGCTCGGAGGCCGAGGCGGCTTGCCAGATCACGGAGCGCCGTGACCAGACCGGTCGGATTCAGGCCCCCCGCGTTGGTGACGATGGTGATCCCGCGCTCGAGCGCGATGCCGAGACAGTCCTCCATCTGGCGGAGAAAGGTCACGGCGTAGCCGCGGTCGGGGTGCTGCAGCCGCTGCCGTCCGAGGATGAGCATGGTCAGCTCGGCGAGGTAGTCGCCGGTCAGGACGTCGAGGTGACCGCCGTCCAGCATCTCCCGGACTGCCGCGAAACGGTCGCCATAGAAGCCGGAGGCGTTGCCGATGCGCAGAACCGTGTCCACAGGCTCGGCAACGTTAGCGTGCCCTGCGGATCAGTGCGTGGTGAGGACCAGGACCCGGTTGTTCCAGATATCGGTCACGTACACCGTGTTGCCGTTGAAGGCAACTTCGTAGGGGTAGATCACCGAGTCAGCAGGTACCGCCGGAATGCCCATGCTCGCCTCTGTGGCGCTGAAGTTCAGGGTGCCCGTCGTCGAGACCGACACGATCCGATTGTTCCCGATGTCCGAGACCCAAATGCTGCCGTCCGGCGCAACCGTGATGCCCCACGGCACCTTGAAGGCGGTCTGGGTCCCGGTGCCGGTTGGCTTGGTGATGACCTTCCACACACCCGACGGCGACATGCTCTGGATGCGGTTGTTCAGGGTGTCAGCGACCCAGATCGTCCCGTCCGCGGCAACCGAGATGCCGGTCGGATTGTTGAGGTCTCCGGGCGGCGCCGTCGACCCGGTGCCCTTCTGTCCGTAGGTCGCCATCCAGGTCGCGACCGTGTCGCCGGCGTTGAGGCTGAACCGCTGGATGCGATCGTTGCCGGAGTCATCGACGAGCAGCGTGCCGTCAGGGGCGAACGTGATGCCCTGCGGGAAGCTGAACTGTCCGTTGGCGGTTCCGTTCTTGCCGAAGATGATCAGCGGTGCTCCGGTCGGTGAGAACGCCGCCACCTGGTTGTTCTCGCGGTTGGCGACGAAGATATTGCCGGTGACCGGCTGGATCGCGGCGTCCCAGGCGAAGTTGATGGCGCCGCTCTGGGAGACGTTGCCGCGGAATCCGAAGCTCTGCGCTCCACTGCCATCCGGGTTGACGTACTCCACGCGCTGGTTCCAGTAGTCGCTGATGTAGATCTGGCCGTTGGCAGCGACGTGCACGCCGCGGGGCGAGTTGACCCCGGGTACCGGTGGAGCGACAGGAGTCGTGTTGACCGTCGGTGTGGCGCCCGTCGCGGTAAAGGTCATCTCGTGGAGGTTGAAGCCCCACTCGTCGGTGAGCAGGAGGTGGTTGTCGGAGGTGGTTGTGAGTCCGCGAGGACCGACGAACTGACCGGAGCCGGACGCCGCCGACGGGATGGTGTACGCGAACGCAGCGCCCGAGTAATGACCGCCGGCCTGCGTGAGCGTGAAGGCCTCGATGCGCTTGCCACCCGAGTCGGTCACGAACGCGAGATTCCCGTCGACACTGATGGCAACGCCGCGCGGATCGTCGGTGAACTGACCGTTCCCCTTGCCCAGGCTGCCGAATTGGAGCAGCAGCGTTCCCGCACTGCTGTAGACGTCGCAGGTGTGATTGCGAGCGTTCATGACGAAGACGTCGCTGTTCGGTGCGACGGCGACCTGGCGGGGCTGGTTCAGCGAGCCCTGGCCGAACGAGCTGATGAATGCACCGCTGAGCGTCGACTTCTCGACCCGGCCGGCGCCGTCGACTGCGTAGACCCAATTATTTACCGGGTCGATCGCGACGCCGTACGCCTGGCTGAACTGCTCGTTGCCCGCGCCCTTGCTGCCGAACTGCGAGAGGAACCCGAAAGCGCTGGTCGAGTGGGTCGCGCATGCCGATGCCGAGAACGAGAAGACCTCGATGCGGTTGTTCGGCGTGTCGGCGAGGAAGAGCTCGTTGTTCGACGTGTCGTAGTCGAGCGCCCGCGCGTCGCCCATCTGCCCGGGACCGCTGCCCTGGAGGCCGCCGATCTGGCAGTCGACGGCGTCGCTGGACCGGTTGACCGCGAGGATCCGGTAGTTCCCCGCGTCGAGGACGAAGTAGTACTGCGAGTCGTTGGTCACGTCGACCGGGTACATGGATGCCTGTCCCGGGCCGACCAGCGTGCTGCTATATGTCGGCGCCGCGAGCGGGCCGGTCCCGGCGGCGGTCAGCGCGTCAGCAGCCTGCACCGGCAGCGCAGGGAAGAGGCCTGATGTGGCGGCGGTCGCGCCGATGACGCCGCCGATCAACGATCCAAGCCGAAGCCTTCGCGCCAGTGGCTGTCCTGCGCTCATACACCCCCCTTAGCCTCTGAGGCTCATGCCACGCTACCAGATGCCTCTCGTCGGGGAATTTTAGCGCAACCGGGGTATCGCGGCAAACGCAGCAAATCGACCCGTCACCCGCCGCGTGACAGACGCGGCTCGACCCGCTTGAGGAACTCGTCGAAGAGCGGAACGGTGAACGCAGTATCCCCGTGCGCGGGGCTGTAGATGATCCCCTTGGCGATCAGCGCCGAACGACGTGGTGCCACCGACTCGACGCGCACGCCCAGCGCTCCGGCGATGTCCCCCGAGCGATGCGGCCCCGGCCCGAGCGACGCCATCGCCACCAGGTACTCGCGCTCACGAGGGGTGAGCCGGTCGAGCCGAGTCAGGAAGAAGTTCTGGTCAAGCTGGTCTTGAACTCGAGACGCCGCGCGGTCGACATCATCGACGGTGATCGGGCTCTGCGGCGCGACGTTCCAGACGTGGTATCCCCACTCCTGGAGGAAGTACGGATATCCGTGGGATCGTTCGACCATGACATCGAGCGCGCGGCCGTCGATTGACGCACCGCTCTCCTCAGCCGGAACAGCAAGCGCGGTCCGCGCATCCTCGGCACTGAGCGAGCCGATTTCCGGAAAGTCGAACAGCCGCTCCGCGTACGACTTCGCCTCACCCGCGAGCGCCCGAAGTTGGGGAAGACCGGCGCCGGTGAGGATCACCGGCAGGTTGAGCTGATTGGTCCGGTGGATGGCGACGATCAAGGCCGAGAGCTCCTCGGGGCTCACGTACTGCAATTCGTCGATGGCGAGCACGATGCCCGTACCCCGATCGCGTGCCGCCTCACCACAGGCGACCAGGAGGTCGGTGACATCGTCTGCAAGGTTCCCCGAGTCCGCGACGCCCCGGAGGGCCTCGACGTCGATGGACACGCGCGTCCCATCAGGGAGTTGCAGCGTGAAGGTCTTCAGCACGCGGAGCGCGCGGGTCACCGCCGTCGAGACGACGTTGCTGCTGAGGGGGAGGAGGATCCTGCGCAGGCGGGCGGCGAGCATCGATGGGAAATGACCGTGCTCTGGGGCCTCGATCAGGCCGACCCTGAAGCCTTCCTGTTCGGCGATCTCGGCGAACCGATTCAGAAGGACCGTTTTGCCGGCTCCTCGCAACCCGATCATCAGCAGGCTTTTGCCAGGCCGCCCCGCGACCGCTCGGCGGAAGGCGACGCCGAAGCGGTTGATGAGATCGTCGCGCCCGGTGAGCGCGGGCGGCGGGGTGCCCGCTCCAGGACGGTAGGGATTGACCAGCTCATCCATCGGTTCAACGGAGTTTACCCCAATTCAACCAGCTCTTATGTAACTTACTAAACTTAGTAGTGCAATACCAAAGGTTGGCAAAATCAGACCGGAAATCGCCCGAATCGGGCCATTCGCCGCAGGATTGGGTGATCCGGCATCCCCGACCGGGTGTGAGCCGCAGGCCGGCTCGGCTATGCGGCGGCGGCCGCAGGCGCCTGGTGGCGGTGGCGAACGCCGTCGAATCCCAGCATCGCGAGCGCAATCCAGACGAGGGCAAACCCGCAGAGCAACGCGAGCGACGTGGTCTCCCGGAGGATCAGGACGCCGATCACGAACTGCATGACCGGGGTCACGTACTGGAGCAGCCCCATGGTGGACAGCGGCAGCCGCGTCGCCGCACCCGCAAAGAACAGCAGCGGGAGCGCGGTCACCGGCCCCGCCGAGATCAGCAGGATGAGATGGCCCACACTCGCCGCGTGCCCGACGAAAGTCGCCTGCCCGGAGACAGCCAGCACCGCCAGCAGCACAAGAGCGGGGACAGTGGTCACCGCGCCCTCAACGAACAGGCCTTCGGGCGGCGAGGCTTGCACCCTTTTCTTGAGGAACCCATAGGTGCCGAACGAACACGCAAGCGTCAGGGCGATCCAGGGTGGCCGCCCGTAATCGAAGCTCAGCACCGCCACCGCGATGACGCCCAATCCCACGGCGGCCCATTGCACGGCTCGCAGCCGCTCGTGAAGGATCACGACACCAAGCCCGATGGTCACCAGCGGATTGATGAAGTAGCCGAGGCTCGTTTCGATGACGTGCCCGTTGTTGACGCCCCAGATGTAGACACCCCAGTTCACCGCGATGGCGATCCCGGCGGCGCAGAGACGCACCACAGTGCCCCGGTCCAACCGGCGGATGCCCCCCAGCTCGTGCCGGGCGGCGAGCACGATGGCGATGACAACGAAGCAGAAAACGATGCGGCAGGAAAGAATCTCGAGCGGATTCGCCGGCTCGAGCAGGGGCCAGAAGAGCGGGAACAGCCCCCAGAGCAGGTACGCGCTGAGCCCGTAGAGCAGACCGCTGGCCGCGGGCGTTCGCTTCGGGTGAGTACTCGCTGGAGGCACGCTAGCCTTCGAGCCGCTCCTCCAGACGAACGCTGACCGAGGCACCGGCCTCCTTGCCGATGGCCTTGCGGACGTCGGCCTTGACCGGAAGCTTGTGCGTACCGTCACCCATTGCCATGAAGGCGCTGCGAAATGCGTGCCCGTCGACGGTGCCACGGACCTTCACGAGCCCGCGAGTCCCGAAATACTCGACCGAGTCGGGCATGACCACGTAGGTCCAGCCGCCGGGGTTCGGACTCTTCTGCAGGCGCGCCTCAAAGCGCTTGTTGAGCATCGGCCTGCATCGTATCTCGCCCGGCTCACCCGGCCCCGTCACGGAGCCATTGCCAGCAACCTGAAGGCGCACGCCTAGCTCGAGCTGAGTACTCGAGCTAGTAGATGAATGCCTCGACGTCGTGGAGCGACCCGATATGGCGCTGGTCGACAACCCCGAGACCAAGCATGTTCGCCTCATCGACGGTGAAGCTCCCCGAACCCTGTACGGCGACGACGTAGGCCACGTGCCCGAACTGGCTGTAGCCGTTACCGGGTCCGAACACGACCATGCTGCCGACTCGCGGGGTCATGCCTTCGGGGCGACCGGCCGCGCGAGCCGTGTATGCCCACTCCCAGGCGTTGCCGCTCCAGTAGACGTTGCGCAGCGACGCGACGTACCACGTGCACTGTCCCCAGGGATAGTCGTCAAAGCGTGGGCCGAACGCGAACGGGCGCAACGCATTTCCGATGACGTGGGAGGCGCCGGCGCCTGCCGCGGCCGCAGCAGCAGCGGCCGCCGCTTCCTGCTCGCGGCGTACCGCGGCGATCTTCGACCGTACGCCCTGGAGTTGCGCCAGCAGCGTGGCCGCTTTGCCTTTCAGCGACGACGCCTGCTGACGGTATGTGACCTCCTCGCCGTGCTGCTGTCCGGCCAGCACCTGCAGGCTGGCGACCAGCGTGTTCGCATGGACCTGATCCTGCTCCTGCTGTTTCTGCAGCCGGTCCAGCTGGTCGCGTTTCGCCTGGATCTGGGTGACCAGTTGCTGGACACGAGCGCTCACGTGGTCAGCGCTCGTCAGCGCATCCATTGCGTCCATGAAGCTCTTGCTGTCGACGAGAATCGCCGTGACCGAGCCGTCGTCCGTCAGCTCATAGACATGCTTGAGGATCTGCCCGAGGTTGGACTGTTCGGCTGTGTATTCGCTGTGCACGACCTGCAGCTGCACGGTCGTGTTCGCCAGGCTCTTGTTGGCCTGGTCGAGTTCCAACTGCGCCTGCGCAAGTTTCGCCTGCGTGTTCGCAATCGCCTGTTCCGATGCGAGCGCGTTCCCCAGGTCAGCCGAACTCGCGCGACTCAGCGACGCGATCGCATGACTGAGCGCGCTCGCCTGTGCTGAGAGCGATTGGATCTGCTGGGTGAACTGATCAGCGAGGGCTCTACCCTGGCTGAACGGAGAGCCGACCACCAGCAGTGCGATCGCGCCGGCCGAGGCGACGAGTGACACGCGGCGAGCGAGCAACAAGTGCCTCCGTGAGATGGACGCGAACTGGATCGGACCGGTTCCCGACCGTAACAGGCATCCTCCGAACGGTCAACCCCATTTCGACGCTTTTGTCGATTGCACACGACCGAACATTGCACCGTCACTTCAGACGCCCCATTCGCGTCGTGAGAGCGAGGTAGACTGGAAATCGGAATGGACTTCTTTGGTGGGCACCTCCCCGAGCTGATCATCCTCCTGGTGGTGATCCTGATCATCTGGGGACCGGGCAAGCTCCCCGACATCGGCATGGCGGTCGGTCGCGGCATCCGCGAGTTCCGGAAAGCTTCGGCTGAAACCCGCGACGCCGTCGAGCATGCGATGGCGACACCGGAGGAACCGGCCGCCCCAACACCAGCGCAGCCGTCGCCGGCGCCCGAACCGGCGTCCAGCCCGGCAGCGCCGTCAAGCTCCGACGGTATCTGAGCGTGCCGGCGGCTCGGCGGTCCTCCGCCGGCTAACCTGAGACGGGCGCCGCCGCCTCCGCCGCGCGGAACGCCTCATCGCGGGTCCGGTAGTCGTCGATTCGCAGGATCCGCCCATCGCGCACCGCGAAGACCATGAAGATCTCACCGTCGAGGAATGGGATCTCCCGGAATCGCGGACCCGCGATGCCGACGATCACGCGCTCCCCGGCCGCATGCAGCTCGAGCCGCTCGATGCCGGTGTCGCCGTCACCGAGAGAGGCGCTCATCCGCTCCAGGACTGCCCGCCGCCCGTTGCAGACGAGGTCAGAAAGGACCCCCTGATGGACCACATCCGGGTCGAGACCCGCCGCGATGGCGTCGAGGTCGCGCAGGCGTCTGGCGTGGAAATGGTCGAAGACCGTCTCCATGGCTGCGTCGCTCATCGCCATCTCCTCAGTTGCGGCGGGCGCTTTGAGGTCGACTAGTATCGAACACAGGCTTCTCCATGCAACCGAACAGAAAGGACCAACCCTGCACCATGGTGTGCGATGAACGATGACCGCTGGGCGTTCCCCCCCCAGCCCCCGGCGTGGCCACCCGCGCCTTCGACCACCCCACCCCGGCGCAGCTCGCGCTCCCTCGCTGTGGTGGCGATGTTCGTCGCCACCGGGATCGTCGCGGCCGCGATCGGCGTCGGTGGCGTGCTCCTGGTGCGCCACATCCAGGCTAGTCCCTCCACCTCGGGCCCGCCGCCGACGGCGCCCGGAACGAATGCCGGGGCCGCGCAGGCACGAGCGCTCTACCAGCAGGCCATCGCGGCGACCCGAGCCTCCAACGGTTTCCACTATGTGGCCGTCTCCAGCGGCCTCGACGCCCAGACCATCGTGGGAGACGCCGGTCAGATCGGTGGACGTCAGGCGATCACGTTCGTTTCCAACTTCGGGACCGAGCAGTTCACGCTGCTGCTTGTGGGTAACACCGTCTACTTCCAGGGGAACATCCCGGCGGTTGAAGATCAACTCGGCGTGTCTACGGCCACGGCCGCCAGCGTCGAGGGAAAGTGGGTCACGGTGGTGAACGGCAACGGTCCGTATACCGTCCTGCAGCCGGGGATCACGGCGGCAAGCCAGGCCACCGAGCTCCCGCTCACACCCGCCTCCAGCGCCAGGGTCACGGTCGCCGGAGGCGTCACCGCCACCAGGCTTTCCGGGGTCGTCCCTGCCTCCAGCGGTCTCCCGCCCGGAACCGGGTCGATGGACATCGCACCGAGCACCGACCTCCCGATCACGTACAGGTCGACGGTCTCCGGTGGCGGCGTGGTTCTGACCTTCACGACCACCTTCAGCGCCTGGGGGACGGCTCCCTCGGTGAGTGCACCGACGGGCGCCGTTGGCTGGTCGACCCTGACAACGGTCGTGCCTCCGGGCGGGCAATATGGCGGCGGCGGGACGCCGGCGGCAACGCCAACGCCCACCGGCACCCCCGGCGCGATCTAAAAGGCAACTCCCGACCTCAGCGACCTCGTCCGAATCACCGGACGGCTCGACGCGTCGATTGCGAAGGGAAACCTGCCGGAGTAGCGCGAGGAAGGGCTACTTCACGAATCGTTCGGCAACGAGATCTTCGAGAACGGACCGTCCGACCTCCGCCGCTTCGGAATCGACGATAGCCTGGGGATCGAGATCAGGGAAGAAACGCGCGACCCCGGCGGGGTCCTCGTCGACCAGCCACCGGATGAACGCGTGTCCGAACTCGGCTGCCTTTTCTTCGGTCAACTCGTCGATCTTTGCCATCTGCGCTCTCCTCGCGTGATGCCGGCGGCGATGCGATCGGCCGGTCGCGGGATTATCCCGCGTCCGCAGTCGTGGCGATCGAGGTATGGCCGCCAGGAGCGGGAGGGGGAGAGACGCTCCAGCGGCGGCCATACCCATTCAGATCGTGGAGCTCACTTCGCTCCGTCTGCTCGAGGAGCAGGTGACGCAGTGCGCGAGTGGGGTTGGGGATGCACTCCGCCATTCCTCGAGAATTCGAGCTTGATCGCAGCTCGCCGACGCTGTCGGTCCGCAAGCGCACACACCCAGTTGACTCTCCAGTGGCTGGAGGCTTCAAGGTCGTGCCATGGACTTCTCGATCGGTGAGCTGGCGCTGCTCACCGGCCTCCCGATCGGGACGATTCGGTACTACTCGGATATCGGTCTGGTGCCGGAGGCGCGCCGCACCGAAGCCGGCTATCGCCGGTACGACGCGGACGGATTGGCGCGACTGGAGCTGGTGCGGACGCTTCGCGATCTTGGAATCGATCTGACCAGCATCCGCCGCGTCGCGGAACAGCGAACCAGTCTTGAGCAGGTCGCGTCAGCGCACGCCGACGCAATCGACATCCACATTCACCAACTCACATTGCGCCGAGCTGTGCTCCGCGCGCTGGCTCGTAATGGCTCTCGACCTGAGGAGGTGCGACGTATGACCGCATTTGCCCGCGCGTCCGCTGATGAAGCCAACCGCATCATGGAGGAATTCCTCGCGACGGTCTTCGCCGACCACGCGGATGACCCCATTGTGGAGCGGATGCGAGCCGCACTGCCGATGCTTCCGTCCGAGCCGTCGGATGCGCAGATCGACGCGTGGGTCGAGCTCGCCGGGCTGGTTGGCGACCCGAGCTTTCGAGGGCGCGTGCGCGAGATGGTTGTTGCAGGAGGGCGTCAACGGGCATCGGCCGGAGCCGGTGCGGACGATGCCTCCAACCGGGAGGCCGCCCAGGCGGTCACGGAGCTGGCCGGCGGCGCCATGGCGCGCGGGATCGCCCCAGGCTCACCAGCAGCAGCCGCGGTCGTGAGCGATCTCGTCGGTCGATTCAGCGCCGCGGCCGGTCAAGTGGACGACGCCGTGTATCGAGCGGAACTGGCTGACCAGCTCGAGACGTTCAGCGACCGGCGCGTGGAGCGCTACTGGCAGTTGATCGCGCTCATCAATGGCTGGCCCGCACAGCCAACTCTCGTGCCTGCATATGAATGGTTCATCGCGGGCCTTCGTGCCTAGCCGGTGTGCTCAGCGTTGATACGCGCCCATGTCGACGCGGTTCTCGTTGATTCGGGGCTTGCCGGCTAGATCTGTGTACGGCAGGACGAACGGGTGCTCAGCATCCGCGAACTCACCGGCGTCGACGGTGGGTGAGGATGTCTGCTCACGGTATATGAGTGCAGAGGCGTTGACGAACCTGGGAGCGACCCGGATGTTCGAATGCCCGAGAACAAGTTGTGCACACGCTCCAGTCGGTGCGGTCGTCCCGTAGACGTCGTCATGGCTGATGTACGGGTCCACCGAATACGTTGCGGCGCACTCGAGCGGCGTCGTACCGCCGTCGATGATGTTGTTGATGAGGGACGGGGGCGCGGATGAACCGTCAATCCAAACCGCGTAACTCTCCGTCGTGGAGACCACGGTATTGTCTGTGAAACTGACAGCACCGAGTGTCGCGAATCGCACGACACTCGAGAAGGCGCCAGTACCGTTGTTATTCGCGATCAAGTTCTGGACGACGCTCGTTCCGGCGCCGCTGTTGAAAAGCTCGAGGCCGCTCGCGCCGCTCTGCCCGTCGTTGCTGTTGTCCTCGATGACGTTGTTGGCAATCGTCACGGCGCCGCCGTCAACGGCAATGCCCGATCCGGCATCCATCGTGTTGTCCGTGATCCTGTTTCCGGTGATCGTGGCAGTGCTGTAAAAGACGTCGATCCCGCCGCCAGCAAGGTAACCACCGCATCCCAGTGCGTGTCCGCCGACGTTCGCCGAGATCGTGTCTGCGGTGATGAGCGGAGCACCCGTGGTCACCGAGATCCCCGCGCCCCCGAAGCAATTCGAATTATTCGTGACGATATTGGCTCGAATCGTCGGTGAGGCGCCGCCCTCGATGAGGATCCCGCTCGCGCTTCCACCCTCAACGGTGAAACCTTGCAAGATCGATAGACGGCTCTCGCCAGTGTCGAACGTGACCACGGTGCTCGTCCCAGCGCCGTCAATCGCTGTCACGGTCGGGCCGTCCGCGCTCTTCACGCGGATCAACCTGCCATCGAAGTTGATGTGCTCGCGGTAGATCCCGGGATACACCAGCACGATGTCCCCATTGCTGGATGCGGCGATCGCGGCCTGGAGACGGCCGTCGGAACACACAACCTCGGTCCCGCACGTCACCGAGTACGTCGTTGATGTCGCGGCGCGCGCAGGCACGTGTGCGGCAAGAGCGACAGCGGATACGGTCACGACCCCGACAAGGAGTTTTGCGCCGCGACGGCTATCGCGATTAGGGGCGAACTCAATCAGCCTGCTCATCGGTGCGGCCCTCCCTGGTCGACGTCCCAACAACCCGCCTCGGCGTCGGACCTGGCAACAGGCTCGACGCTGACGATCATAGTATCAGGTCAAAGGGCGCAAACGCTCCATGCCCACTGTGGCCGAGCTGGAGCGATCGCCTGCCCGTATCACCGCGACCGGCGACCCGGAGACCGCAGCGGCAGAAGCCGACGTCGACAGTGAATCGCTTCCGGAAGACCCCAAGCTGAAAGGCTCGGTGCTCGGCCAGTTCAACCGGCTGCGCCCAAGCGGACGATCTTCGCCACGAACACCTGAACACTGCTACGTTTGTGCAGGGAGCCGAGCGCGACGCCTGGTAGTGCATTCGGGGGGTGGCGCGGGGCGCAGCGCTGACCGGCCTGGACACGCCGGGGGCCGAGGCTCGTGCGGGACAATCATGCTCTGGCTCGGCGTCGATAGCCCGGCCCTGCAGAGGAGGAAGACAGAACCATGACGCCGACCGCGGCGCGTGCTGATTGGAAGGTGGTGGACGAGGGCTGGGGTCGAAAGGCGGTCGACTTCGCAGCGCTCAGCGAACCGTCCAACTGCCGGGAGTACGTCGCGCTGCACCATCGCCTCGCTGTGGGCGACGGTGACCGGCTCATCGACGTGGCGTGCGGCGCGGGTCTGGCCATTGAGCTCGCGCATGCGCGGGGCGCCACATGTGCGGGTATTGACGCATCGCCTCGGCTCGTCGCGGTCGCGCGAGACCGAAATCCCCAGGCGGATGTCCGGGTGGGCGACATGCATGCGATGCCGTGGACGGATGCGAGCTTTGACGTTGCGACCAGCTTCCGCGGGATCTGGGGCACGACCCCGGCCGCCCTCGGGGAGATTCACCGAGTGCTGGTGCCCGGGGGCCGGCTCGGGCTCACGGTCTGGGGGCACATCAAGGCTTCGCCCGGGGCGTGGGCACTCGCTCCGTTCCGGATGGCAGCAACGGCGAAGGTTGAGAACCAGGCAGAGATGGTGTCGTTGGGTCGGCCCGGTGTTGGAGAGGAACTGCTTGCTCGATATGGCTTCACGGATATCGAGAGGATGCACGTGCCCTTTGCGTGGGAGTTCTCTGACCCGGAGATGTACGCGCGCGTCCTCGCCTCGACCGGTCCGGCGTACGAGGCGATCCAGAACGTGGGAGAAGACGCGTTCGTTGCCGCAGCAGCCGAACAGGCTCGCGAGCACGTCCGCGACGGGCTGCCGCTGCGAGCTCAAATCAACGTGGTCGGCTACCTCGCCCGAAAGCCGCAGACGAGCCCAAAGGAGGCGGAATGAGCGCGATTGGTTTCCTGGCGACACCCGAGTCCGACGCCGCAGCGCAGCGCATCTTCGAAGAAGACATGACCGAGCTCGGGTACGTCATGAACGTGTCGAAGCTGTGGGCCTACCAGCCGGCAACCCTGACCCACCTGTTCGAGCTCATGGGCGAGACCCATGCGCAGCAGACGCTCAGCTTCCGACAGCGCGGCATTCTCGTCACCGCCTGTGCATCGACGTTGGGTGACGCGTACTGCTCGCTCGCGTGGGGTGCCAAGCTGGCGGCGAGGTATGACGCCGAGACTGCGGCGGGAGTTCTCCGAGGCGATGATGATCGGCTGAGTCCAGACGAGCAGGCGATGGCGCGCTGGGCTCGCAAGGTAGCGCGAGGCCCCAATCACACCACCGATGCGGACGTCCAGGAGTTGCGCGATGCCGGCTTCAGCGAGGCACACATCTTCGCGATGACGGCGTACGTCGCGCTGCGTATCGCCTTTTCGACGGTGAACGATGCGCTCGGCGCACGGCCTGATGCCGCGCTTCGCTCCACCGCGCCGGAGGCAGTCCTCGAGGCCGTTGCATACGGCCGACCCATCGACGACTAGGCGGCGCTGGCACTGTCACTTCGTATAGTCGACATCGCGACCAACCGCGGTGACGGCTCAATCCTCAAACACTCTTATGGAGGCGGCGGTGACGAGATCGGCGCATCTTGTGGGAAGTCTCCCCGGTGATGACACCGACGACGCGATGCGCCTTGCGGTCACGCATCTCGGGTCCAAGCTCAGGTATCTGCCCGATGGGGAGACGGGTGACCGGCACAACTGGATCATCCACATCATCGAGGGCATGAGGAAGCACCCCGACCTCGAGTTGAAGAAGGAAGGCGACTGGTCGGACTACGACAAGACGCCGGTGTTTCGGGTACGGCGAGGCCATACGTTGCGCGCTGAGACACTCGACTTCGGGCACGTGACAACCTTCGACGAGAGCTGGCCATCGTTCGTCAGGTTTCGTGAGGAACAGCAGAACCCGGCGCTCGCGTTCCAGGCCGGTGTCCCCGGCGACCTCGACATGGCTCTCTTCACGCTGGGGCCTGTCGGAGCGTTCCGTCATCGTGCGGCCTTCCGTGGCGCGACGCTCCGTGAGATCCGTGAGATCTACCGGCGCGGAGGGAAGGATGTCGTGTTCCAGATCGAGATACCAGCCGAACTCGCCTTCGTCGCGCGGATGCCTGCGCCGCTGCGCCCGCTGATGGCGAGAGCGCTCGCCCGTGGCGTTGCGCGACTCGCCCGAGAGGCGCCGGCGGGTGCGCGCTTCGGTGTCCACCTATGTCTCGGCGACATGAACCACCGGGCTCTGGCCACGATGACTGACACAAGCCCGGTGGTCCTGCTCGCCAATGCAATCGTCAAAGCCTGGCCGGCCGGGCGGACGCTCGAATTCATGCACGCGCCCTTCGCCGCGGCGCAGAAGGTGCCGAGGACTGATCCGGGGTGGTACGCGCCACTCACGCGGCTCAAACTTCCCCGGACGACGCGATTTGCGGCCGGCTTCGTCCACGAGGACCAGGATCTCGACGAGCAGCGACGCCTCCGCGCCCTCATCGAACGCAACGTCGGTCGCGAGGTTGATGTCTCGACCTCGTGCGGGTTGGGACGCCGCACCCGCCCGGCCGCGATGGCAGCACTCGAGCGCACAGCGGTCCTGACAGGCGACTGACGGCCGGTCCCGTTGCGTCGGGTCGCCCCGACCACAGCTTCGGATTGCAAAGCGGCAGCGCGTCAAGCCCATTCAGCGGCGAGTAATCTTGCCCGGATGACTTGCACCGCTTGCGGTGCCGCAAACCGGGCGGGCCGGCGTTTTTGCGGCCAATGTGGCGCCTCCCTGGATACGCTTTGCCCGTCGTGCGGGGCGGCGAACGACGAGGGCGAGCGCTTTTGCGGAGCATGCGGTGTGCCGCTCGAGGGCACCTCGGTCGCCGCAGCCCCCTCGGAGACGCCACCGAAACGGCAGGNNCCCGCCGCGGCCGCCGAGCAGCCGATCGCACAGCGGCGCCACGTCAGCATCCTGTTTGCGGACCTGGTTGGCTTCACGCCCCTTTCAGACCAACGTGACGCCGAGGATGTCCGTGAACTCCTGAGCCACTATTTCGC
>PNBE01000100.1:5533-46652 GCA_003135895.1 Candidatus Dormiibacterota bacterium | reverse complement strand
GCACCGTTGGCCGATCGCGGCGCCCCAAGCCCCGTATCGTCGTGGAGACGCGTCGCGGTGACCCGGCTACCGGCAAATGTATCGAGCACCGCCTGGGTGACGTCGCTGACGGCTCCAGAGGCACCGCGTGGGCGCTCCTCACCGGTGAACCGGGTGAGCACCTCGACCGGGCGCCCGCCGATCGTGGACAGCGCGTCGGCGATCACCCGTCGTTTCTCCGGGTCGCTGATCTGCTCGTGGTGGAACCGGCCGTTCGTCCCTATCGTCACGCTGGTCGCGTCTGCGTCGACGGGCTTGCAATCCCGCAGCACCCCGGCCAGCCCTTTGTTCGCACGCGCCACCGCTTCGATCGCAACCGGCCACTCTGCGGTCCAAGCGTCGACGGTGGTCAGATCGCGTCTGCCGATCGCCTCGATGACCACCTCGGCCGGCGCCGGGACAGCCGTGGCCACCTGCTCGCTCAACGGCTCTGACGTCTCCGCAGCCTCTGCGGCCGGGGCCGGCCCGGGGCTGCCGGCGGCGGGTTGAGCCGGGGTGGTAGTCACGTCGACGTCGGCGCGCTGGGCCGGCCCCGGCGTATGCACCACCACCCGCGGCGCGGCAGCGGATACGCCGCGCTCCAGCGCCGCAACCCGCAGGGTCAGCGCGCCGAGCCCGGCAGCCTCGCCGTCAGCGGCCGGTGGGCGCAGTGATCGAAGCAGGCAGACCTCAACGAGCAGGCGGGCATCGACCGACTGGCGCAGATTCATCTCCGCCTCTGCAACCAGCTCGAGCAGCCGAAGCCAGAGCCCCGCCGGTGCGATAGCCGCGAGATCGGCCACCAGCGCAACCTCGTCAGCCCCTACCGAAGCACCCTCCGGATAGCCCAGCGCGACCAACTCTGCCGCGCGCGCCAGGCGCGCCACGTCGCGAAACAGCTGGCGGGGATCCGCACCCGCATCGAACGCGGCCGCAGCCGCTCGCAGCGTGCCGGCCGCATCCGCCCCGGCGAGCGACGTGACCAGCGCGTGCAGGGTCGACGGATCGGTGAGCCCGAGCGAGCGTCTGGCGACCGCGACGGTGACCGGCCGCTCGCCGGCGCCGAGCGCCTGTTCGAGCAGGACGAGTGCGTCGCGCAGGCTGCCTTGCGCCGACGTCGCGAGCAGCTCCAGCGCGTCAGCGTCGACGCGCTCCTCCTCCTTGCGCGCGACGTCGGCAAGCAGCTGCTTGATGGCCGGAACCGGGACGCGCCGGAAATCGAAGCGCTGCACGCGCGACCTGATGGTCTCCGGCACCTTGTGCGGCTCCGTCGTGGCCAGCACGAAGAGCACATGTGGGGGTGGCTCTTCGAGGGTCTTGAGGAACGCATTCCATGCATCGGTGGTGAGCATGTGCGCCTCGTCGATGATGTAGACCTTGCGACGAAGCGAAGCGGGCAGATAGCCCACACGTTCGCGAAGCTCGCGCATGTCGTCGATGCTCCGGTTGCTCGCGGCGTCGATCTCGAGGACGTCCACCGCCGCCCCGCTGAGGATCTCGACACAGAACGGGCACACGTTGTCGGGCTCACCATCGACAGGCGCCTCGCAGTTCACGGCCCTCGCAAGGATGCGGGCCGTGGACGTCTTCCCGGTGCCCCTGACCCCGGTGAACAGGTACCCCTGGGCCAGTTCCCCGGAGCGCACCTCGTTGAGGAGCGTGCGCGCAACGACCTCCTGCCCGACGAGATCGGCAAAGCGCTGCGGGCGATACCGGCGATAGAGCGCCAGGCTCACGATGGGACACCCCGGGACAGGTCGGTCAGGCGGCGGTCCAAGGCGCGCGACTCCTTCAGCATGGTCACCCGAAGCGGGCGGCATTGTCGCAATGACGGCGGGTCGCCCGTGGAGTCGGACCGCCGCGAAAAACGAGGGTAGTCGCGCACCCCACGTCGTCGGCACGCCACCAGCGCTCACCCGTACGACCGGCTCAGACCAGGTGTCCCCACGGCACCCCCGGGGAACCGCTTACCGCTGCTTCCTTCCGGACCTGACGGGGTTCACGGGCCCGAGCTGCGCGGGACCCAGTCGTCAACGCCGGCGCGTCCGGAGCAGACCCAATGACGCGCCCCCTCGGTGGGGAATTCAGCCCCGCTATAGCGGATTGCGGGTACAGGGCACCGCTAACGCCCCGCCTAGCGCGACCACCGTCATTGTACCGGCACCGGGGATGTGGCCGGGTCAATTTCCAGCACATCCTTGGCCGCCGCGGCATGCTCAGGCCAGCGAAGCGAGACCCGCGTCCCTGACCCCACGACGGTCTCGATCGCGATCGTCGCGCTGTGCGCCTGGACCACCCGTTTCACGAGTGCGAGCCCCATCCCGGTGCCCCCAAAACGGCGGGTCGCCGTGTTGTCGACCTGGAAGAAGCGCTCGAAGATCCGCGGGATGTCCTCGGTTGGAATGCCGATCCCCTCGTCGATCACCTCGACGAGAACCGTGCCCGGATCCGCATGCGTGCCCCGCACCACCACGCTGCCGTGGCCGTCGCTGAACTTGACCGCGTTGTCGATGAGCGCTCGGAGCACCTGCCCGAGGCGATCCGGATCCGCAAGCAACGTCAGGCCGGTCTCGACTTCGACGTCCGCGCGGACCGGCAGCCCGCCCCTGTGCCGTTCAGCAACGACGACGATCGCCGTACGGACAGCCTGCTCGAGGGGCACCTCCGCCAGTGTCAGGGCCAGCGCCTCGCCGTCACCGACCGAGAAGTCGATGATGGTCTCGACGATGCCGTCGAGGTTCCTGGCGGCCACCTGGATGTCACGCAGCGCGTCGAGCTTCGGTGAGTCCTCCCAGACCTCCCAGCACATCTCGATGAGGTCGCTGAGTCCGAGAATCGCGGTCAGCGGCGTCCGCAACTCGTGCTGCACGGTGGACAGAAAGTCCGCCTTCATGGTGTCGAGCTCGCGGAGGCGGCGGACCGACTCCTTCTCGAGCTCGTAGAGGCGCGCATTCTCCATGGCGATCGCGGCGTTGCTGGCAAGGATGGCCAAAACCCCTTCGACGTCGCCATCGAGCGTGGTGTCCTCCGACGGGGACATCACCGCCAGCGCACCGACCACCTCGCCGCGGTAGGACATCGGCAGCACCAGCAACGATCCGAAACCACGGACCACACGTCTGACGCGACGTCCTGCGATCACCTCCGGCTCCGCCTCCCAGCCTTCGAACGCCGCGGGTGCGGTCATGTGCGGATCGACGACACGGACCGTCAGGTGCTCGCCCTCGCGCAGGGCAATCGCCGCCGCGGCTCCGTCGCCGGCGATGGACGCCGCGGTGCAGACGACCTCGCGCTGCAACTCCGCCACGCCGCCCGTGGTGCTGGTCAGAGCGCGCGCAACCGCGCCGACCCGATCGACCGCGCCTTCCACGGGAACGTGTGTATGTGGCGTGCCCTTCATGCCCCGATCATACGGAGGGGCCCGCCGGCCTCCGACGATGAGTCAGTGACGGCTCCCCCACAGACGGCTCGACAGCTGCGGCTCCTCGCCACGAGCGATGCGCCGGATGTTCGGGGCGTGGCGGAGGATCACCAGCGTTGATGCCAGCGCGGTGAAGACGAACGGGACCGCATCGTGGCGGCGGCTTGCCGCAAGACCCGCGCCCAGGGTGGCCGTCCCCGCAGCGGTCAGCGACCCCACGGACATGGTGCGGCTCAGGGCGAGCGCACCGATGCCTCCGACGGTTGCCCACGCCGCGGCCTCGGGCGACACCATCAGCAAGCCCCCGAACGCCGTCGCAACCGCCTTGCCGCCGCGGAATCGGGCGAAAACCGGCCAGGAATGTCCGACGCACGCGGCAAGCCCCGCTGCGGCCTGCGCGGCCGGGTCCGCGCCAAGCGTTCGCGCCACTCCGATCGCGGCCGCCCCCTTGGCGACATCCAGCGCGAAGGTGATCGCTCCAGCCCTCGCCCCCAGCGTGCGCAGCACATTGGCTGTGCCCATGTTGCCGCTGCCGAAATCGCGGACGTCGAGGCCGCCGACGGCCCGTCCGACGATCAGGCCGAAGGGCACCGATCCGATCACATACCCGGCGGCGCAGCTCGCCACCGCAGCCGCGTTGCCAGCCATGGGGCGTCGAGTCTAGCCTCGCACCACGTCGGGTGATAGCGCGGCGACGCCTGGCGACGGCGTGAGCTCGAAGGTCCTCCCGGCGCCGCACGCGCCCGCCATGGCATCCCGGCAGGCCTGGGCGGCGGTAGAGGCGACGAGAGCGACGACGGCTCCTCCAAAACCGGCGCCAACCAGCCGCGCCCCCTTGCAGCCGGGGACGGCCTCGGCGGCGCCGACCAACGCATCGAGCGCTGGGGTGCTCACCTCGTGCAGGTCGCGGAGGGATCGATGGCTTGCCGACATCAGGCGACCGAGAGCGTCGAGATCGCCCTGTCGCATCGCCCCGGCCGCTGCGGCCGCGCGTTCGGTCTCCCCCATCACGTGCCGGAGACGCCGCCTGACCTCAGGGCCGACATGGGCGGCCTCGACCTCAGGCTCGGTCAACTCCTGGCAGCTGGTGACACCAAGCGCCGCAAGGCCGGACTCGGTCTCCTCGCGGCGGCGCCGGTATTCGACGCCGCCGACGTCGTGATGCGTCCCCGTGTCGCAGCCCACGAGCACCGCGTCCTCCCAGGGCCACGCCAAGGACGACGCCCGGCCGGTGCCGCAGTCGAGCAGCAGCGCACCCCCGCCGGGAGCATCGATCACGGCCCGCTGATCGAGTGGCCCGCAGGGAATGCCGAGGACGTCGCGTTCAGCGGAGAGCGCCACAGCTGCGAGATCCCGCGCCGTCATGGTCGCGCTGAGCATCCGAAGGATCGCGGTCGTGGTGGCGACGATCAGGGCGGCCGACGAGGCGAGACCGGCCCCGGACGGAAGCGTTGCCGCGATGCCCACCTCGACCGCTGGGACGGTGAGCCCGCGTTCGCGGAGCGCGACCACGGGAGCGAGCACCCGATCCCCGAGGTCTCCGGCGGGCCCCGGACCGGTGCGGGTCACAATCACTCCTTCGCTCGTGGCCAGGTATCGCCCTGATGCACTGCCGCGCACGGCGGCGGCAATCCCGAGATCAACCGCCACGCACAACACCAGGCCCCCGGCGTAGTCGACGTGCTCTCCCACGAGCGTGCACCGCCCCGGAGCCCATGCGGTCGTCGCCGCGGATCCAGGCCCCGCGGCATCCTCGAGCGCGCGGAGCGCGGCAGCCGCCGTCAGTTCCCTGGCCTCACCGATCGGCATACACGTGATGGAACGGATACCACTGCTCGGGATGCGCGCGGATCGCCGGCTCGACGCAGGCGGCGATGCGTCCGATCACCGCTGCATCATCACCCGAGGTGTCAATCGGCGCGTGGATGTCGAGCGACCACCCCCAACCGTCGCGCCGGCAGGTGACCGGCAGGATTGACGCACCGGTGGCCACCGCCAGGCGCGCGGGCACGGCGCTGCAACGCACCGGTCCTCCGCAGAACGGGACGACCACGGTCGGGCCCGCTTCGGGGACATCGAGCATGAGCGCGACGGTCCTCCGCTGGCGCAACGCGCGAAACAGGCCTCTGGCGGACTGGCGGACGGTGAAGATCTCGAGTCCTTTGCGCTGTCGCGAGCGCGCCACCATCTCGGTGATTCCGGGCGAAACCACCGGTGCCATCACCGTGCTGAGATGCAGGCCGAGACCGAGCGACGCGCTCGCCGCGATGTCCCAGTTGCCGAAATGGGGCAGCACCACCATGGACCCCCGGTCGCCGACATGGAGATGCTCGGCGCCGCTCACGCGGAACAGCCCGAGCACCTCGGCTGAATCGAGCGGTTCTGCCCACATCGAGTCAACGATCATGCGGACGTACTCCTGGTACGAATGGCGCGCCAGCGCTGCGGCCGCGGCGTGGTCCAGGTGTTGCTGCAGTCGGTGATGATTCGCCGCCGCGCGGACACGGTCCTGGCGACTCAGGCGCGCATACCAGGCGGCTCCGACTGCGGCTGCCGCGGGGGCGCGCAGTGGTCCGAGCGTCCGGACGGCGCTGCTCAGGACGCTGAGCGCGATCGCGGGCGCGTCCCGCCTGTGACTCCCCGGTGGGCGCTCCGAGTCGGTCAGCGCAGTGTTCCGGCTCCCGCGGTCGCCACCGCGAGCAGCGGCTGGATCAGCACCACCAGGGCCACGCCGGCGAGACAGGCGGCGCCGGCGACGACGCGGGAGAGCAGCGGCGTCGCTCCGAGCGTAAACGGCACCTCATCACCGGCATCCGCGTAGAGGGTCGCGATGAAGCGCACGGCTGCGATCACCGTCAGGACCGTCGCGCCGACGGCCACGACCGCCAGCCAGCCGTAGTGGGTATCGGCCGCGCTCGATATGACCAGCACGCGCGAGAGAAAGCCGGCCAGCGGTGGGATCCCGGCGAGCGTCGCCACCGAAACGGTGAGCATCAGTGCGGCCGGGGCGGAGCGGTGACCCAGGCCACGGACGTTCTCTATCGCGTCGCCGATTCCTGCCACCTGGAGCATCGCAAGGACGCCGAATGCCGCCACGGTTGCGATCGCGGTGACACCGAGACCACTGAGGAACGCGGTCACGCCGTATGCCGGGAGTCCGCGTGACCCGGTCGTGAACGCGAGCAGGCCGAGGAGCAGCATCGCCGCCTGGGTGCTGACCAGCTGACCGATGAGACGCGAGACCGTCGTCTCTTTCAACGAACTCAGTGATGCGTGGCCCAATGCGACCGCCGCCACTATCGGGAGGAGCCACCTCCAGATGCCCACATCCGGGCCCAGGCGCGCAACCGTGACGCGCGCCAGCGCCGCACCACCGGCGATCAAGCTCATCGAGACGATGAACCCGGCGGCACTCGCTGGAACTGTGCTGGCAACGCGTCCCACCCACTGCCGCAACGGGAAGACGCCGAAGATGCCGCAGAGGCCGAAGATGACGAGCGCCACCCCGAGTGCGATCACCCCTGGAGATGCCGAGACGAACGCTGCGACGGTGGCCAGGTTGGTGCTTCTGGTGACCCCGTAGAGCAACGCGAGCCCATAGAGCACCGCGGCGAGGCCGACGCTGCCTTCGATCAGATGCTCGAACGAGGAGACCGCGCCGCGGGGATTGGTCTTCACCAGCGCTCCCAGCGCGACCAGGCAGACGAGGAGCAGGGCGAGCGCGACGAACATCGTGGTCATCTCGCGCTCCGCGGCGATCGCCTCCGCCGCCGCCGTCGAGACGAGAATCAGCGCGTAGAAGGCGCTCGACCTTGAGGGGATGTTGCGTACTGCCGAGTCGCTGATCAGGCAGGTGCAGAGCGCGGTCACGCAAGCGAGGATCGCGATGAACAGGGCGAAGCTGTCGACGACGAACCCGCCGTTCCACATCGTGATGGCGACCCCCGAGCGCACGTGGCGGAGGCCGAGCAACACCAGCGCACAGGCAGCGAGCGATCCGACCAGCCCGATGCACGCGATCCAACGATGGATGTCCGGGCGCAGTCCCGGTCTGAGCACCGCGAGGAGCGATGAAATTAGGGCGGTGCCGGCGAGCATTGCCTCTGGGAGCAGCGCGAGCGTCATCGCATGCGCGAAGTCCGCAGGCATCGCCTAAGCCCCCGTGATCCGCGTGGTGATCTCGAGGACGCCATTGGCGATCACCGGGACCACCGCGCCTACGCGGACGCCGAAGAGCACCACGGCGGCGACGAGCGGTATGAGCACGGTCAGGTCCAGGAGCGTGACGTCGCGCACTCGAGCGAACTGATCGCGAACAGGTCCGAAGAAGACTCGATTCGCGACCCACAGGAGGCCGCCCGTGGTCACGATCACGCTCGCCATCACGAGCACGGTCGCAATCCGGTGCTCGGGGAACGAGCCCGCGAAGACCATGAAGTCGCCGGTGAATCCCGCGAGCATGGGAATGCCGATGAGGCTCGCGGCCGCGACCAGCCAGAAGCCGGCGAGGCGCGGAGCCTGTGTGACCAACCCTCCCATGGCGCGGATGCTGGTGGTTCGGGTGCGCTCCTCGATGGCGCCACTGATCAGTGTGAGCATCGCCGATGCCAATCCCTGGCCCGCCAGCAGCAGGACGGCGCCGACCAGGGCGACCGACGTCTGCGCACCGATGGCCAGCAGCACCAATGACATCTGGGCGACGTTCATGTAGCCGATGAAGCGGCGCAACTCATCCTGACGGAGCGCGCCGATGCTGCCCCAGAATGCGCCCACCACCGCGAGCCCCGTGATTGCGAACGAGTAATAGTGAGCCGATGCCGGGAAGACGACGAGGCTGATGCGCATCATCCCGTAGGCGCCGAGCAGCAGCATCGTTCCCGAGAGAATCGTCGCAACGCCCGCGCTCGCTTTGCTCTGTGCCTCGAGCATCCACGTGTGCACCGGGAAGATGGCCATGGCGATGCCAAATGCGGTGAAGCTCAACCAGAATCCAACCGTCTCCGCGGTCCTCGAGAAGGTGGTCAGATCCGCGGTCATGTCCGACGACTGGACACCAGCCTCGACGACGATGATCACGACGGTCGCGATGATCAGCGCGAGCGACAGCGCATGGAATCCCGCGAACCACGCGGCGGCCCGGCGTGCGCCGTCACCGCCCCAGATGCGGATGAGCAGGTACATCGGGACCAGCAACATGCCCCAGAACACCGTGAAGAGCACGAAGTCCGCGGAGCACAGGACGCCGTTGACCGCGGTCTCGAGGAGCAGGATCAGGATCACGTAGAGGCGGACCCGCTCGTGGATCTTCCACGAGTGGAACAGCGCGCAGCCGAAGACTGTCGTGACCACTACCAGCAGTGGGAGGGTGATCCCGTCGGCAACGAGGTCGTAGTGCGCCTGGAACAGGAAGTTCCAGAACCACGTGTGATTCTCCTGGTACGCCGACGCCAGACCACCACCCTGGCCGAGTCCGATCTGTCCAAGGATGGCGAAGAACGTGGTCGTGAAGAAGCTCACGCCTCCGCCTGCGAGCGCCACGGTACGCACCCGGGTGCGCTGATCATCGTCGCGTTCCGGAAGGAAGAGCGCTATCAACGCGAACAGCAGCGGCGACCAGACGATCGTCGAGAGAATGACGCTCAAGTCAGGTGCACCCAGAGGTGCCCGGTCGCTGCGAGCACTGAGAGGAGCGCGAGGATCGCCACCACCACGAGACCGCCCGCCAGATAGCGCGCGAAGCGCGCGTTGCGGAAGGCTCCGAGGAGCGCGGCGGCCTCATCGACGCTCTCCCCCACCGACTCCGCGATGGGGGCGGTCACCTGCTCGTCGAAGCTGGAGACACCGGCGGCAACGGCGAGCACCGGCTCGGGTGCGAGCTCGGTGAATCGCTCGACGTAGAAGCCACGCTCAGCCACGCGCAAAGGCCACAGGGCGTCCGCCGGAACGGCCGCCTGCCGTCGAGCCGGTCCGTACCAGAGATAGGCCGCCCCGCAACCGCACGCGAGGGTGAGCAGGGCGATCAGTGCCGCCCCGCCGTCGAGGCCGATCGACTGAAAGTGGCGGCCGTAGAAGACGAACCGCATGAAGGTGAGTCCCGCGATCCGTCCGCTGCCGAGGTGGAACGGCTCGAGCCCCGGCAACCCGACAAGCACGCCGACCACGGCGGCGACCATCGCCAGCCGGAGCGGGCGGCGCAACGTGTTCTCAACCTCGGCAACCCGCTCGTGCTGGAAGCCCCGGCGCCGAGCCACCGTTCCGGTGGTGACCATCAGCAGGAGGCGACCCGCGAGCAAAGCCACCAGTGCTGCCGCGACGACCGTGACGATGATCACCACGACGCGCTCGCTCCCACTGAAGACTCCCCCGGCCGGGTCGATCCCGCTGAGCGCGGAGGAGACCGCGTAGTAGGCGCCCAGACCGATGCCGCCCGCGAGCAGCGCCCACACCCCCAGCGCGATGCTGGTCGTGCGCAACTTCGTCCATGCACCACCCATTTCCGTGATGTCGTCGGTGCGATAGACGCGAACGAGATTGCCGACCGCCAGCACCAGGAGCGTTGACGTGAACACCGACGTGAAGGCGATGAACACCCCAGGGCTGTACCCGCCCATCCCCATCGCGACGAGTCCGAGACCGAGTTCCGACGCGACGGCGCACACGGCGATACGCGTGATGCTCCGCTGAGCGATGCCTGTGGCCGCGGTGAGCACAGCGCTGACCGCGCCGATCAGTGCCAGGATGGGCAGTGCCCGCGGCGCGTGCGCGACAACGGGGTAGATCCGGGCCACCAGGTAGATGCCGAGTGGTGCGACCGTGGCGGCGGCGATCGCCAGCACCGGGATCGCGGACGTCGCGGTGTCGTTGAGCCAGATGCTGAATGGGAACTGAACGCTCCGCACGGTCGCGGCGACCAGGAACACGATGCCCATCACCAGAATCGCCCGCGGGCCGGTGCTGGCCACCCCGTGGTGCAACGTCGCGATGACTCCCTGTGAGATGACGCCGAACGAAAAGGGATCCGCGCTCGTCTGTCCGGCTGGTGCGGGGAGCAGCGATGAGAAGACGCCGAACTTGATCCAGGTGAACACGACTCCGAGGGTGAGCGCGATGTCGCTCGCGGTCAGGATCACCATGGCGCGCACCGCGTGACGCGCGATGTCGGTGCGTTGCCATGACAGCGAGAGCAGGACGTACAGGCTGGCCGACGCCCCAACCCACATGATCAGCGAGTCGAAGAGATTGGGGCTGAGCACGAATCCGGTGGTGCAGAACGCGAGCACGGAAGATCCACAGAAGAAGCGCCGGTAGCCGTGCTCGCCGCGCATCGCCGTGACCGCATACGCCTGGATGACCACGGTCGCAAACGCGATCGCGGCGGCGAAGCTTGCTGAGAGCGCATCGACGTGGACCCCGACCTGCGCCTGGAACTGGGTCGCGAACACCGCGCCCTCAGGCGGGGTCATCGCGAAGAAGGTCAACAGCGAGTCGAAAGGGGCGCCCGACGCATGGGTCAACCGGACCCCGAGCACGATTACTGCGGCGACGAACGACAGTCCGCTGAACACGACGCAGAGCTGCGCGGCGCGCCGCTGCGTCTCCACACCGAGCGACCCCAGCGCGCCGAGCAGCGGCAGGAAGGGAATGGCCCATGCAGCGTTGTAGATGGCCATACCGCTAACCGTCGAGGTCGCCGAGCGTGTCGATATCGGCCCGGCCGGTGCGGCGCCAGAGCAGGACGATCAGCGCGAAGCCGAGGCTGCAGACGCAGCTCGCGACAGCGATGGCCAATGCGGTGAGTCCATCGCCGATCGCGATCGGGCGCGCCTGGATGGCGTGGGTGAATCCGACGAGCGCGATGACCGGCGCCGCGAAGAGGAGCCCGACTGCCATCACCACCGCCAGCGGGTGGCGGCGCGCGAGCACACCATAGATCCCGATGGCGAAGACGGCCGCGCTCAGCAAGGCGAACGCTTCGGGGCCGGCGGTCACAAGTCGTCCCTCGCCGGGCGCCGCCTTCCCTGCTGGCGATCCTCCCGGCGCCTGCGCGCCAGCTCGTCGCGCTGCCGCCGCAGCTGCAGCAACTGATCGAGCGTCTGCTCGTCGGTGCTCCGCTGTCCGATGACAAGTCCGACCGCGGCGCTGACGATCACGAGGACGACGCTGATCGCCAGTGCGTAGGGCACCCGATAGTGGAAGACGGTGACCAGCGCGGGGGTCGTGTCGACGACGCCGTGGCCGATGGCGTCCGGGTACCAGGCGGATCCGGAGGCTGCGACGGTGGCGACGAGCACTGCGGCAATGCCGATGGCGATCGGAGCGGCGATCCAGAAACGCTCGGGAGCGTGAGGCACGGCAAGCAGGCCGCGGTAGGCGTCACGCCGGAGTACCAGTACCACGACCGCCGCCGCCACGGCGGGCACCACCAGCTGGACCAGCGCCAGCGCGTACGCGCCCGATATGAGCTCGAGCACCGCCAGGAGCACGATCACCGCGCCCCCCGCGAACCCGGCATGGCGCAGTGAAGGAAGCCCAACTGCGGCCCCGGCGGCAAGCACGATGAGCACGGCGACGGCGTAGAACGCGACTGCGTTAGGGGTCATAGGGGCGCGGGCGGCATTGTAGTCAGCCCGGGCTCAGACCGAATCGTCGTCTTCAAGCTGCGACGCCCGCGCAGGGACCGCCTCACGCGCTTTGGCGGGTATGCGCTCGAAGAGCAGCACCAAGCTCAGACCGACCGCCGCCACCAGCAAACCGACGATGGCGACCGGGGTCACGCGGATGCCGATCAGCGGCAATGAGACGCCCGCATCCCAGGGCCCGGGCGCCGACGCCGCCGCCGCCGAGCCGAGGCGCGCGATCGCGGCCGGGCTCGGGAACACCCGCTGGCCGACCACGCCCACGACGAACGCGAGGCTCCCCACCGTGCAGATGTAGTACAGCCAGTTCCCGGTCTGTCGCGCCGCGTATGCGGATGTCGTCACCGCGAGGCAGCCGGCGAGCACCGCCAGGATGCCGATCACCACCTGCTCGGGGGTCGGGGGCACAGTCGCCGCGCCTCAGGCGGCCCGGCGGATGAATCCGCCTCCGAGGACCTCGTCATGGCGATAGAGCACCAGCGACTGCCCCGGCGCCGCCTGGTCGACCGAGCTGTCGAACCGGACGTGCACCACGTCGCCGTCGCTGGTCTCGATCCGCGCCGGGTGTGGGTCGCCGTGGGCGCGCAACTGGGCCTCGCATTCAGTGCCCGCCGGCGACGCGGCACCCGCCACCCAGCGAAACGAGGACGCCTCGACGCTGCTGCAGCGCAGCGCCTCCCGAGGACCGACGACCACGGCGTTCACATCGGGCCTGAGTTCGATGACGTATCGCGGCGCCGCGTCAGGACGCGACGGCGGAATGCCCAGCCCGGCGCGCTGGCCGACTGTGAAGAACGGGAGGCCATCGTGCTTCCCGACCACGGTCCCGTCAATGTCGATGATCGAGCCGGTTGCGAATCGACCCGCCAGGCGCAGACGCAAGTCGGACCTGAGGTCGGAATCGACGAAACAGAGATCCTGCGACTCGGGCTTGGCCGCCGTTCCCAGGCCGAGCGCGGCAGCCTCAGCCCGGACATCCGCCTTGGACTCATCGCCGCCGAGCGCGAAGACGGCACGCTGCAGCTGGCGCTGATCGAGCCGGTGGAGGACGTACGCCTGGTCGCGGCGTGCGTCCCGTGCCCGGTGCAACGTCACCAGTGAGCCCCTGTGTCCGGTGCGCGCGTAGTGGCCGGTCGCGATATGCGTCGCCCCCGCCGCGAGAGCCCGTTCCAGCAGCACGCCGAACTTGACGCGCTGGTTGCACCTGACGCAGGGATTGGGAGTGGTGCCCTGCGCGTATCCGTCCTCGAAGTCGCGTACCACCTCATCCTCGAAATCCCGCTCGAGATTCCAGACGTAGTGCGGTAGCGAGAGCATGGTGGCAACGCGACGGGCATCATCCACCGCGTCAATCGAGCAGCAACCACGGTCGCGGACGGTCTCGCGGTTTCCTGGCCACATGGCCAGCGTGATTCCGAACGCGCGCAGGCTGGTGGCCGCGACGCGTGCGGCAGCGACACTGGAGTCCACCCCACCCGACATCGCCACGGCGATCACCGCGGATCGCGGCAGGAGATCCAGCGGACGGTCAGCGGGGACCGCCACCTCCGGCAACGGCGGGGACGATCGATACCTCGTCGCGCCCGGCGATGGGGGTGTCGAGGCCCTGGGCGAAGCGGATGTCGGAGTCATTGACATAGATATTGATGAACTGCCGCAGGCTTCCGGAATCGTCGTAGAGACGATCGTGGAAGCCAGGATAGGTCGCGTCGAGGTTGGCGAGCACCGCGCCGACAGTGTCACCCTCGACACTGACCTCGGCGCTGCCGCCGGTCAGGCGGCGAAGGGGTCCCGGAACGCGAACCGTGGTTGCCATTGAGGGCGGAGTATACGGAGCGTCACCCCTTTGGGCGCCTCGCCGCTGCGCGTGCGGCTGAGACGGCGAGTGCGCCGGCGGGCCGCAGGCGTCCTGCCGCGCGCAGCTCCGCGACACGGCGCAGGTTGGCATCGGTCCAATTGCTCTTCGGGCGTCGCGGGGTGAAACGGAGCATGTAGCTCGCCTCATCGACGCGGCGGACGACGCTGTCAATCCACCCGTTGCAGAGCGCCTCTTCGACGGCGTCCGCATAGGAGATGCCGGGACGTTCGAAGCCCTTCTTCCAGAATCCCACCCAGAGTTCGGGCGCTGAGGGGTTGGCCTCGAACCAGGCCGAGAGGGCTTGGGGCGTGAGAAAGAAGTCAGGCCGCGCAGGAACAGCCGGGGTCACGGCTCGGGTTCGAGATCCACGACCAGCGGACTCTTCTCGACCCGGGTCTGCGCACCTGCAACCAGGTCGTCGAACACGAGCTGAGACCAGGACTCCATGCTCAGGTAATGGCGGCGCATCGCCTCGAGTGACAGCGACTCCCCTTCCAGCTTCTCGACCTCGCGCACGACGACGCTGCCCGCGGCCGGCTCCACCAGAAAGACGAGGCCCAGGTGCACCCGGGAGACGGGGCTCGAGTCGTCGTTGAGCATGGCGACCAGGCTCGCTCGCGCCGTTGAATCGCAGCGGATCTCCTCCGCCCACTCGCGACGCAGGCCACCGACCACCGGGTCCTCGCGTTCGCCATCGCCCGGGTTCACGTGTCCACCGATCCCGAGGGAGTACAGGTGGTGGAGACGCTTCTCACTCGAACGACGGAGACGGCGGGTCAGCAGGTAGGTGTCGTCGTGCGGATGGTGGACAACGCAGTACGGAATGATCTGCTGCAGCTCGGGATCGTCCTCGATCTCCGCGCGGGGCCGGTACTCCGAGGTCGCGTGGACCGTCCGGAGCACTCGTTCCAGGCCACGCGCGATCAGGCCATGCCAGGCGCCGTCAGGAAAGATCGTCGAACGAGGCACGCAAAGGACGTCCTCCGCCCCGTGCGCACGGCTTCGCCGCGGCCCGACGGCACGCGAACCAGCCACGCTTCTCGGCACCGAGCGCATTCTTTCACCCGCGATGCCTGAGTTGCCCGAGGTCGAAGCCCTGTGCCGGTCCTTCGATACCCGCCTCCGCGGACGGGTGGTGGCGCGAGTGACCGTGCGCTCGGTCGCTGTGCTCAAGACCTTCGACCCGCCGGTCACAGCGCTCGAAGGCCTGACCTTTGACGGCTGCGTCCGCCGTGGCAAGTTCCTCGACCTGGCGATTCCGCCGCTGCACCTGGTCGTGCATCTCGCCCGTGGAGGCTGGATCCGGCTTCGTGACAAACCCACCAATGCGCGCCCGTCGCTCCGAGGGCCGCTTGCCGTGATCGTGACCCTCGAGGACGGCGGCAGCCTCGAGATCACCGAGCACGGCACCGACAAGCGTCTGGCAGTCTCGGTCGTGCGCGACCCCGCCGAAGTCCCTGGGGTCGCCCGTCTCGGCATCGACGCGCTCGACCCGGAGCTTTCGCCGGCGAGCCTGGGCGGCCTCCTGCGCGATCAGCGGGGCACGCTCAAGAGCGTCCTGGCAGACCAGTCGGTGATCGCCGGGATCGGGAATGCGTACTCGGACGAGATCCTCCAT
The DNA here is from genome assembly GCA_003135895.1 of Candidatus Dormiibacterota bacterium. Classification (GTDB taxonomy): domain Bacteria; phylum Chloroflexota; class Dormibacteria; order Aeolococcales; family Aeolococcaceae; genus Palsa-851. Next base: position 31,101 of record PNBE01000100.1, on the reverse strand, counting down.
GCCGCGCAGCTCTCCCCCTTCCGGCACGCGGACGCGCTCAACGGCGAGGACCTCGGTCGTCTCGCGAGCGCCATTCGAGACGTGCTCAGTGGGGCGGTCGCGCTTGCCCTCGACTCGGACCCGGGGTCGCTCAAGGACGGCAAGCGGCAGTCGATGCGAGTCCACGGCCGCACCGGCCTCCCCTGTCCCGTGTGCGCTGAGACAGTACGTGAGGTGTCGCTCGCGTCTCGGTCGTTTCAGTACTGCCCTCGATGCCAGACGGGCGGGCGCATCCTTGCGGACCGGCGTATGAGCCGCCTCCTGCGGTGAGCGCCGACGCCCCGCAGGAGGGTGCGGCCAGGGTGACGCCGCTGGCGCTCGAGCGCGCGCTCTGGGCGCTGCGTGCCTACGACACCATGGCGCTCGCCACGACGAGCCAGGCGGGTCCGCACGTCGCCGGTGTCTTCTTCGCGCCCGAACGCACGGAGACCGGGATCCGGCTCCTGATCGCGACCAGGGGTGGATCACGCCTCCACCGCGAGCTCGAAGCCGACCCCCGGGTCGCGTTCATGTGCTCGCCCGGCAACGCCTCGCGTTGGATCCAGGGTGGCGGCGCCGCGTCAGTCGTGGAGGATCCCGGGACGCGGACCGATGTGGCTCGCCGCCTCATCGACCACGCGGCGGGAGCCCAGGCCTACGTTGAGGGACCCGAGGTCCTCCCGGTGATCATCGCGGTGCGCTGGCTCAAGGTCGTCGAGGCACGCGACGGCCCGCACCTGCTACTCAGCTTCGACTCCTGAGACCTCAGGAGCCCAGCAGTGTGGCGAGGTCGGTGAAGAAGCCGGGATAGGACACTGCGGCGGCGTCAGCCCCATCGATGACTGACTCGCCGCCTCCAGCAGGCACCAGCGCCGCGGCGATCGCCCAGGCCATGGCGAAACGGTGGTCACCGGCGGCGTCGAGGTGGGCTGGCCGGAGCCGCACCGGGCCATGGACGACCAGCGTCTCGGCGCTGCTCTCGCAGGGGACGCCGAGGAGCCGGAGGCCGGTCTCGAGCATGGCGATGCGATCACTCTCCTTGTTGCGCAGCTCCCCGGCGTCGCGGATCTCGGTATCCCCCTCCGCCTGACTCGCGAGCACGGCGATGATCGGGAGTTCGTCGATGGACCGGACCGTGAGCGACCTGGAGATCGTGACCCCGTGGAGCCCGGTGCCCCGTACCTCGACATCGCCGACGGGCTCGACCCCTCCGGCCGGTTCTCTTTCGTCGACCTGCACGGCCGCCCCCATCGCCTCCAGGACGGTGAGGATGCCGGTGCGTCCGGGATTCAGGCCCACGCCGGTGCACCGAACTCGCCAGCCGGGTCGCGACGCGGCGAGTGCGAGGAAGAACGATGCCGAGCTGAGATCCCCGGGTACCCGCAACCCGAACGGCTCCAGCGGCCCCGGGTGAATGGTGACCTCGGCACCGCTCGAAACCACCTCGACCCCGCACATGCCGAGCATGCGCTCGGTGTGGTCCCGGGTCGGGACCGGTTCGATGACCGTGGTGGGCCCATCTGCCGAGAGCGCGGCCAGGAGGATCGCCGACTTCACCTGAGCGCTCGCCACCGGAGATCGCCAGGTCAACGCCTTGAGCGCGCGGCTCCCCTGCACCCGAAGTGGCGCCGTTCCCTCCGGGGATGCGTCGACCTCGGCCCCCATGGCGCGCAGCGGGTCGACCACGCGCGTCATCGGACGCCGGCGCAACGACACATCGCCGTCGAGGATCGCCTCGATGTCGCTGCCCGCGAGCATCCCTGCCAGCAGGCGCATGGTGGTGCCCGAGTTGGCGCAGTCGAGCACGCCGTCCGGGGACCGCAAACCGACGCCCACACCGGCGCCGTCGAGCGCGTACCGAGACGGGGGAAAGTCGCGCACCCACACGCCGCAGGCGCGCAGACACGTGGCGGTTGCGATGACGTCGGCTGCCGGCGATGAGTTGCCGATGTAGGTCCGGCCCTTTGCAAGGGAGCCGAGGATCAGGGCCCGATGGCTGATCGACTTGTCACCGGGGACGCTGACGTCGCCGTCGACGCGCACCGCTGGAGACACGCGTTCCTGGGTCACCCGGCGCGCGCCGCCTGATTGCCCATCATCGCCTTCAGGAAGCCCTCCGCAGCGGCGACAGGAGTCTCGGGATCCGTACCGATTCGGTCGAGCAACGCCGATCCGACAACTGCGGCCTCCGCGTGGCCGCGAATGGCCATCAGATGCTCGTGGGTCGAGAGCCCGAAACCGAGTGCCCGGGGCAGTGGCGTCAACTGGCGCACCGAGTCGAGCAGCCCTATCGCTTCGTCGGCGATCGTGCGCCGAGCGCCGGTGACACCGATGACGCCGACGCAGTAGACAAATCCCGCGGCGGTTGAGCAAATTCGCGCCAGGCGCTCCGCGGTCGTCGTGGGCGCCACCAGCGGGATGACCACGACGCCTGCGCCATGCATCGCCCTGCGGACGTCATCCGCCTCGTCGAGCGGCAGGTCGGGAAGGATGACGCCGTCGACGCCCGCTGCCGCTGCAGCGCGAGCGAACTCGTCGAGGCCGAAACTGAGCACCGGGTTCACATATGTCATCACCGCGAGCGGGATGGTCAGGCCGCGCGCACGGGCGTCGTGGGCCTGGGCGAGCGCGGTGGCCGGTGTCATCCCGTTGCCCAGCGCGATCTGACCGGTGCGCTGGATCGTGGGTCCGTCGGCGAGCGGATCGCTGAACGGAATGCCGACCTCGGCAGCGAGGCAGCCGGTGCGCTGGGCGGACAGCAACAGCTCGGCGAGGCTGTCGTCATGGGGATATCCGGCGGTGAAATACGGGATGAGCCCGGGAAGCGCTGCGTCCGCTCGCGCGGCGAATGCGCTGCTGAACCGCGTGTCGGGTGGCGACGCGCTCATGCGCTGTCGTGCTCGCGCACGGTGTCGACATCCTTGTCGCCACGGCCGCTGAGGCAGACGAGCACAACCTCATCGGCAGCTCGATCACCGGCGATCGCCGCTGCGACGTGGAGTGCGTGCGACGACTCGAGCGCCGGGATGATGCCCTCGAGCAGGCAGAGCTCGTGGAACGCGGCCAGCGCGTCCGAGTCGGTGGCGGCGAGATATTCGACGCGACCACTGTCGCGGAGCGCGCTGTGCTCCGGACCGACCCCCGGATAGTCGAGGCCGGCGCTGATGGAGTGCGTGGCGAGGACCTGGCCGGCGGCATCCTGCATCAGGTAACTCAGCGACCCGTGGAGCACCCCGGGACGCCCCCGCGACAGCGGCGCCGCGTGTTCGCCGCTGTCGAGTCCACGTCCGGCCGCCTCGACACCGACCAGCCGGACGTCGTCGTCGAGGAACGCCGCGAAGATGCCGATGGCGTTGCTCCCGCCACCCACACAGGCCACCACGATCGCCGGCAGGCGCTGCAGGCGAGCCAGCATCTGTTCGCGCGCCTCGTCCCCGATGACGCGCTGCAGGCGTCGCACCAGCGACGGGTACGNNATCGCCTCGTTGGTGGCGTCCTTGAGCGTCGCCGACCCGCTGTCGACCGGCACCACCTCGGCTCCGAGCAAGCCCATCTTGTAGACGTTGAGCGCCTGGCGCCGCATGTCCTCGCGACCCATGTACACGACGCATTCGAGGCCGAGCGCAGCGCACGCGGTCGCGGTTGCCACCCCGTGCTGTCCCGCTCCCGTCTCGGCGATGATCCGGCGCTTGCCCATGCGCTGGGCGAGCAGGACCTGGCCGAGCGCGTTGTTCAGCTTGTGCGCGCCGGTATGGAGCAGGTCCTCACGTTTGAGCCAGATCTGCGCCCCCGAGCGGGTGGCGCTCAGGCGGCGGGCGTGGGTCACGGGAGTCGGGCGACCTGCGAACTCGGCGAGCCAGCGATCCAAGTCGGAGGTGAACGCGATATCGGCGAACGCGGCGGTCATCTCGGCCTCGAGTTCCTCGAGGGCGGGTACCAGCGTCTCGGGCACGTACGCGCCCCCGTAGTGGTCGAAGCGCCCGCGTGGCAGCGCGCTCATCGCGGATCGATCCGCAGCTGCGCCGCAGCGGACCGGGCGGCGATCACAAAGCTTCGTACCAGCTCGGGGTCCTTCTCCCCCGGGCGGTGCTCAAGCCGGCTGGACGCGTCCACGCCAGCTGGACGAACGGTCGCGATCGCATGCGCCACGTCATCGGGTCCGAGCCCACCGGCGAGCAGGATCTCGCGATGACGCGCGACATCAGCTGCCCACTGGAGCGGGATTCGGTGGCCGGTACCGCCGGGGAGCGCTCCCCTCTCCGGCATCCCGTCGAGCATCACCAGCGTGTCCGGCGGCCAGGCGATGGTGCTCGCGGCCGCGCCATCATCCACGTTGAAGACAGGAATGACGGGAACGGAGCAGTCAGTGGCGAGGTTCGGGTCGAAGCGTCCGTGCACCTGGACCGCGGCGAGCCGGTATCGCGAAGCTGCGGCGTCACACTCGGCAGCGCTGGGTTCGACGAAGACGCCGACCAGGTCAGCCCGCCCGTCCACGGTGCGGACCACCGCAAGGGCGGCTGCGTCGTCGACCCAGCGCGAACTCTTCGGCACCAGCATCAGGCCGATCCAGTCGGCCCCCGCATCGATGGCGGCCTCGGCGACTTCCGGCGAGCGCACCCCGCACACCTTGACGATCACGAGCGCCCCGCATCGCGCGCCGCGGCGACCATCGCAGCGCATGTGGCCGCCGGCGAATCGGCGCGTAGCAGCGCCTCGCCGATGAGCACCGCGTCGGCTCCCTCGTTGATCAGCCGGGTCACGTCACCGGGGCTGCGGACACCGGACTCGGCGACGCAGACGATGCCGTCCGGGACCGCCTGACGCACCCGCGCGAAGATGGCAAGATCGGTGGTGAGCGTGCGCAGGTTGCGGTTGTTGATGCCGACGCACTCCGCTCCCGCGGCGACGGCCACGCGTGCCTCGGCGGCATCGTGCACCTCGACGATCGCGTGCGCGCCGCTGCGCATCACCCCGGCCAGGCAGAGGTCGAGCGCGTCGCTGTCGAGCAGCGCAACGATCAGGAGCACCCAGTCCGCGCCCGCGACGCGGGCCTCGGCGATCTGTACCGGGTCGAGCGTGAAGTCCTTGCGCAGCAAGGGAATATCCAGCGCCGCGCGGACCTGGGCAAGGTCGTCGAGTGAGCCCCCGAAGTCGGGTCCGTCGGTGAGCACGGAGATCGCGGCAACGCCGCACGCCGCGTATTCCTGAGCGATCGTCAGCGGATCCAGGTCGGCGCGGAGAACGCCGCCGCTCGGCGAGCGCCGCTTCATCTCCGCGATGACCGTCCCCCCGCGCAGCGCAGCGGCCATGCCACGTGCCGGCGGGAGTGACTCCGCCTTGGCCCAGAGCGCGGCTTCTGCGCAGCGGAGCTGCTCGACCTCGGTGCGCTTGCGCTGGGCGATAGCGTCGAGAGCGCCACCCGGCTCGCTCATGCGCGCGCACCGGTAGCGGCAATGCCGGCCGAATCGAGGAAATTGCGCAGCAGCGAGTGCCCCACGGGGGTGCCCACTGACTCGGGGTGGAACTGCACACCCTCGACCGGAAACACTCGGTGGCGCATGGCCATGATCAGGCCGTCATCGCTCCACGCGGTTGCCTCGAGCACATCCGGAAGCGACTCGGTCGACACGACCAACGAGTGGTAGCGGGTGGCCATGAATGGATCCTCGAGGCCGCGGAGGACGCCTGCGCCACCATGGTGCACGGCGCCAACCTTGCCGTGAACCACTGCCGGCGCGCGCACGACATCGGCGCCGTACGCGACCCCGATCGCCTGGTGTCCCAGGCACACGCCGAGCATGGGGACATCGCCGCCGAGCTCGCGCACAAGATCGACGCAGACGCCAGCCTCCTCGGGGATTCGCGGTCCCGGCGACATCACGATCGCCGCAGGATCCGATCGCGCGATGTCGGCGACGGACAGCGCGTCGTTGCGTTCGACTGCGACGATCGCACCGAGTTCGCGCAGGTATTGCACGAGATTGAAGGTGAACGAGTCGTAGTTGTCGATGACCAGCACCTGACCACTTAGCGTCGAGCCCACGCGTTCGCCTCCTCGACCGCGAGGATCTGCGCCGCGACCTTGTTGTCGATCTCCACGGTCTCCTCATGGACGGACGAATCGGCGACGACACCGGCCGCAGCCTGGACGTAGGCGATTCCCTTGCGGACGACGATGGTGCGAAGCGCGATGGCGGTGTCGAGATCTCCACCGTAGCCGACGTAGCCGATCGCCCCGGCGTACGGCCCGCGGATCTCCGGCTCCAGCTCGGCGATGATCTCCATCGCCCGAATTTTCGGCGCGCCGGTCACCGTGCCGGCGGGAAAGCACGAGCGCAGCGCGTCGAGCGAATCATGGTGGTCGTCGAGAGTTCCCTCGATGCTGCTGACCAGGTGCATCACGTGCGAGTAGCGCTCCACCTCCATGTGCTGGGTGACGCGCACGCTGCCGGTAGCGCACACCCTCCCGAGATCGTTGCGCCCGAGGTCGATGAGCATGAGGTGCTCCGCCGCCTCCTTGTCGCTGGCGCGAAGCTCGCGCTCCATGCGCTCGTCGTCCTCGGGAGTGCGCCCGCGCCGGCGGGTACCGGCGATCGGGTGGTACCGGACGCTCTGCCCGGTCACCTGCACGAGCATCTCCGGGGACGCGCCGACCAGGGTGCAGTCCGGGGTCGCGATGTAGATCATGTACGGGCTCGGGTTGATGGCTCGAAGCGCGACGTACACATCGAAGGGATCCGCCTGCAGCGGCAGGGCAAATCGCCTGGACACCTGGACCTGGAAGATGTCACCCGCAACGATGAAGTCGAGTGCACGTCGCACCCGGTCCTGGAATTCATCCCTCGAGAGATTGGCCTCGTGGTCATGGGTGCTGACGTCGACGGGCATCCCGGCCAGTGGCGCCGGCCGCTCGGGGGCCGCCGCGCAGATGGCTTCGCGTAGCTCGTCGATGCGAGCGAGCGCCCGGGCGTGTGCGGCCTCCAGGCCGGCCGGGTCGTCGCGCTGGACGCAGCTGGAGATCAGCAGGCGGTGCTGGGCGTGATCGAAGACCGCGACGGTGTCGAAGATGGCAAACCACTGCCGCGGCAACTCGAGCGGATCGTGCGCCGCCGCGGGGAGGCGCTCGTACCGCCCCGCCGCCTCGTAGGTGAGAAAGCCGACGGCTCCGCCCAGCAGGGGCGCTGCCAACCCGGGCTCGCACGCCGCGCTGATCGACGCGACGTCACGGTCGAGGACGGCGAGCGGATCGTCGCCTTCCCCGGTGTCGCTGATCACCCGCGATGGACCGTGGCCGAGCATCGACCAGTGAGCTACCGCACCACTTCCCTCGACGGACTCGAGGAGGAAGCAACTCGCCTCGGTCCCGAGCGCTCGCATGGCCGCGACCGGGGTGGCGCCGCCGATCGGAAGCTCGAGGACGACCGCGACAACGTCGTGGTCAGCGAGGCGGCGCCGCGTCTCCTCGAGGCCGGGAAGCGGCTGGTTCATCGGACGTACGCCATGGAGGTGTCATCCGGGAACGGCGGCGCCGACGTACTGCGCGATGCGGCGCGCCGCCTCCTCCAGGTTGGCGATGGATGCCGCGTAGCTCAGGCGGATATGGCCGGCGCCCTGCGGGCCGAATGACTGGCCGGGGAGCACCGCGACGCCGACCTCGTCGAGCAGCGAGTTCGCCAGCTCGCGATCGCCGAACCCTGTCGCGGTGATGTCCGGGAACACGTAGAAGGCGCCGGCGGGGCGACGGCACGTGAAGCCGGGGATCTCGTTCAACAGGTCGACGATGCGGTCGCGGCGACGACTGAACTCGGCGACCATGCGATCGACGGCGGCTTCGGACTCCGGGGAGTCGAATGCCTCGACGGCCGCCCACTGGGTGAATGCCGCGGCGCACGACGAGCTGTTGATCATCAGCGTGTCCATCTTCCTGGCGATCGCCACCGGCATCGCGCCGAAACCGAGGCGCCAGCCGCACATGGCCCAGGCCTTGGACAAACCATCCATGTAAATGGTTCGCTCGGCCATGCCGTCGATGCCATAGAGCGAAACGTGCGCGCCGTCATAGCTCAACCGGTTGTAGATCTCGTCGCTGAGGACGACCAGGTCATGCTCGATGGCCAGGCCGGCGATCGCCTCGCAGTCCTCACGGGTGAGGATGCCGCCGGTTGGGTTCTGCGGCGAGTTGACCACGAGCATCCGCGTCCTCGGCGTGATCAGCGCGGCCAGCTGCTCGACATCCGCGCGGAAGTCATTCTCCTGGCGCAGCGGCAACGAGACCGCCTTGGCGCCGATGAACTCGACGAGGGAGCGGTAGATCGGGTATCCGGGATCGGGAACGATGACCTCGTCGCCCTCCTCGATCAGCGAGAGCAGGGCGAACAGGAGAAGGTTCTTCGACCCCGGGGTGAGCACGATGTTCTCGAACTCGGTCGGCACACCCGTATGACGCGTGACATACGCGGCGGTCTTCTCACGCACTTCGCGGATGCCGCTCGCCGCGGTGTAGTGGGTCGCCCCCTCGCGCATGGCCCGGACGGCCGCATCGATGATGTTGTCAGGGGTGGCAAAATCTGGTTCACCGATCTCGAGGTGGACGATGTTGCGTCCCTCGGACTCGAGGCGCCGCGCATGGGCGAGCACCTCGAAGGCGCTCTCGGTGCCCAATCGATTCAGACGGTCGGCGAAGCGTATGGTCATGACGCCACCATCATGGCGGGTAGGTTGCCGGTCGGGTCGGAATACTCGACGTCGACCCGTTCGACACGTGCGTGGCTGGGGCCCTGGCGGAGCAGGTCGAGGATGCGCTCCACGACGTGCGCCGGTCCTTCAAGCACGGCCTCGACCGTCCCGTCCGGCTCGTTGCGTACCGTGCCCGAAAGCCCGGCATCACCCGCGTGATGGATCACGAAGGCGCGGAACCCGACCATCTGCACACGGCCGTGCACGACGGCACGGACACGCACCACCGCTTCACCCATCGCCGCCCGATTATAGGTGCGGCGGCTTTGCCGGCTCAGGCCGCCGCTGGAGAGAGCTCCTTGGCGGCGGTCAACTTGCGCACCAGTGGTGGGATCTCGCGGAGGTTCTTGATCTCCACGCCGCTCAGCTCGGACAGCAGGGCGAGAATGCGACGCTGCACGGGTGCCTCATGGTCGCGGCCTGGGAGATACCAGTTGAGCATCCGCGAGACGTACTCGGGGTCCTCCAGCTTGCTCACCACCGACGGCTCGGTGATGGTGGTCGGGTGCTTGGGTGCGTCATTGGTGCTGCGCATCATCCAGAGCGACATCTTCAGGATGTCCGGCAGAACCTCCGGCTTGTTGGCGACCGCGCGGCGCATGTACTTCGCGTAGCACGCCGCATGGCGCAACTCGTCGGCGGCCAGGATCTTGAAGATCTTGCGTATCACCGGCTCCGGGGCCTGTTCGCTGAAGGCGGTGTACCAGTGGGCAAGACGCTGCTCGCCACAGAAGTGCATGGTCAGGGTCTCGATTGCCGGCCCCGGCGCGAAGGTGAGACGCAATTCGGGAAGCTCAGCCTCGTCGAACGTCTCGCCGCACTTCTCGAGGTATTTGCGCAACGTGAGGTGGTGCTTCATCTCCTCATAGAACCAGATGGAGATGAAGCTGCAGAAGTCGATGTCCGCGTAGAAGTCACGGAGGAACATCTCGGTGGCGTACAGCGCGGACAGCTCCGTCAGGCAGATGTTCCGGAGGTCGCTGATCCACTGCGGGCTCAGCAGGCTCGGATCGATGTCGTCGAAGGGGATGTCGGTGTTGAGCGTCCAGCGGGCGCGCTCGAGGCGAATGAACATGTCGTCGTAGAGCATTGGAACCAGCATACTTTCTTCGCCCGGCACAAAGGGTCGGCAATGTCATCTGGGCGTACAGGCCAGGATTTGTGCATAAGGGACAATATGGCCCAATTGACCAAGGCACCCGACCTCAGGTTGTCCGTAGCGGCCACTCTGCCGCCCGAAGTGACTGTCCGATTGCTGTCGGAGGTCGACGTGATCGCGCGCCGGATGACGCGGCACATCCTCTCCGGCATCTCACTGCCCGACAGCCGCTTTCGGACGCTCGGATACTTCCGGACGGTTACCGCAGCGTGTCGCGATGCGCTCAGGACCTTCGTGCGGCTCCTCCGCGATGGGCGTGGGTTGCGTGCCGGCGACCTCGAGCGGCTGGGGTCGATGGGGGCGCAGCAGGCTGAGTTGGACGTTCCGCTCGAGTTGGTGTTCGGCGCATACCGTCTCGCGGCGAGAGTGCTCTGGGACGAGGTGATCGGTCAGCCCGCGATCCTGAATGACGTGCCGCCGAGCACGGTCATCGGCCTCACCAGCACCGTCCTCGAGTACTTCGATGAGATCAGCGCGGCGGTTGGTGGGGCGTACCTGGAAACCAGAGAGCGCTTGCTTCGCCAGCGCGACCGGGATCGCGATCGCATCCTCCAGCGACTGCTCGCGGGCGACGCGTCGGCCGAGCTCCGGCGCATCGCGGTGTCCGCCGAACTGACCCTGCTGCCGCCGTACACCGTGGTGGCGTGCTCGGCGCCGACCCTTGACGCAGAACGGCAGCTCGAGGAGACGTGGCGGGCTGAGGGTGCACACCTGATCGGCGAGGAAGCGGGACTCTGGATCGCATTGGTTCCCGAGGGTCGCGACCTGGCGCAGCTCTGCGCCTCGGTCGGCTTGGTTGTCTTCGGGGTCGGTCCGGTGGCCACAACCCTGGACGCGGTCGCCCCGTCAGCGCAGCAGGCTCGCCGGGCGCTCGAGGTGGGTCGGAGGCTCTATCCGGAGCGTTCGGTGCACACCGACGCGGAGGTCGGTGTGTTTGCCGCCCTCGCCGACGATCACGACGCCATGCGGACCTTCATCGACCGGGTGCTCGGCCCGCTGGCGGTGGGCACGCCCAATCGGCGCCTCGAGCTGGTCGCGACTCTCGAGGCGCTGCTCGACAGCCGGAGCATCGGCGAGGCCGCGGAACGCCTGGGCGTCCACCGCCATACCGTCGTCTATCGGGTGGGCCGGCTCCGTCAGCTCGGCATCGACGCCGACGACCCCGACCAACGTCATCAACTCTGGCTCGCGCTCCGCTGCGCACGTTTGCTCGAGGGTTAGCTGCCCGTCCGCACTTCATGCAATTCGAGCGCCGATCGTCTCCGGGCACGAGCGACCGACTCATTGGAGAAAGCGATCGTTCCTATTGACTGATCCTCATTGACGCGAGTATCAGGCCCTTTGGAAAATGGAGCAACCGCACCAGAAAGAGCAGGGGGAGGTGGCTCGACAGCCGGCCGACACGACGTGCTTCGGTGAGCATGCACGCGGGCTCAACAGGGTCGTCGTCGGGGCAGGCTAACGTTCACATGAAGGGATTATTCCGTTCAAAGCATGCTCATTGCTTAGTGATCGGTTTGGGACGGATAGTCGTCCCAGCACATCGACGGGACTATCCGGCCGGAAACACAGGGGTGGGAGGCAATTGGGGCGGGAGACAACTAATCGACTGATCGAGGCCGATCGTGAGAGGGGCCTCAGGAAGAGAAAATCCGTAAGTGGGGAGACACAATCATGTTTGGGGAAACACATCTGCGAAGCTCCGCGCCGAGGCGCCGGGGCACCCGACGCGCCGCGACGTCCGTCGCGCTGCTGGCGACCGCCGTTGTGGTGGGCGCCTGCGGCTCCGGTACCGCCGCGGGCACCGGCGCCACCGCCAGCACGCAGCCCGATCCGTCAACAGTCAACCTCGGGTATCTCGTCAACCTGACGCATGCCCCGGCGCTCGTCGGCGTCTCCCAGGGCTTCTTCCAGGGTGCGATGCCCACAGGCACGACGGTCAAGACGACCACCTTCAGTGCCGGACCCGCCGAGAGTGAGGCACTCCTCGGCGGCACGCTTGATGCCGCGTTCGTCGGCCCTGGCCCCGCGATCAACGCCTTCATCAAGACCAAAGGCAAGGTGCTCATCGTCGCCGGCACTGCGTCGGGCGGTGCGGGACTCGTGGTCAGCAAGTCGGTCGCCGATGGGAATTTCCCGGCGGACCTCGCGGGGAAAACACTCTCCTCGCCTCAGCTCGGCAACACGCAGGACATCGCGCTGCGCACCTGGCTGGCCACCAAGGGGCTCGCCACCAGCGTCAACGGCGGCGGACAGGTGACCATCGACTCGAGCTCCGGCAACTCTGTGAGCCTGCAGAACTTCAAAGCCGGCAAGATCGCCGGCGGCTGGGTTCCCGAGCCATACGAGTCCGAGTTCATCCTCCAGGGCAAGGGCACCCTCGCGGTTGACGAGGTCTCGCTCTGGCCGAACGGCCAGTTCCCGACCACGGTGCTCGTGGTCGGGAAGAACCTGCTCCAGAACCATCCCGATGTCGTCAGGGATCTCATCAAGGGGCTCGTGAAGTCGGTGAACTGGATCAACTCGAACGAGTCGGCAGCGCCCGCCGCGGTCAACACCGCCCTTGCTGCGTCCACCGGCGGCAAGCTGCTCAAGTCGGACGTCCTTGCGCTCGCATGGACGCACCTCAGCTTCGTCCTCGACCCGTTCGCGAGTGACCTGCAGACGGACGCCAACAGCGCCCTGAAGCTCGGGTTCAACAAGACGTCAGACATCAAGGGCATCCTCGACCTCGGTCCGCTCAACGCAATCCTGAGCGCGGCGGGTGCCCCGACGGTCAGCGCCGGAAGCCTTGGCTGATGAACGTCGCGCTCGCTCCGCGCCCCTCCGTTGTGACGCTCGAGGCAGATCCCTTCGTGACCCTGAACGGGGTCACGAAGGTGTTCGGCCACGGCAAGCGCGCCATGACCGCGCTCGAGGACATGTCGCTGGAGATGGCCAGAGGAGAGTTCGTCTGCGTTCTCGGCGCCTCCGGATGCGGTAAGTCAACTCTGCTCTCGCTGATCGCCGGCCTCGACAAGGTGACCTCGGGGGCCATCGAGATCGCCGACGGCCGCCCGGCGGTCATGTTCCAGGAACCCGCGCTGCTTCCCTGGCTCACGGTTCGCCGCAACGTGGAACTGCCCATGCGCCTCCACAACCTGGACCCGGACCAGCGAAATCAGACGGCCAACCGTCTGCTCTCCATGGTCGGGCTGATCGACTTCGCGGATCACCGGCCGCATCAGCTCTCCGGGGGGATGCGGCAGCGCTGCGCGCTCGCACGTGCGCTGGCTCAGGACTCAGAGCTGCTGCTCATGGACGAGCCTTTCGCCGCGCTCGACGCCCTGACGCGTGATTCGTTGCACGACGACCTGAACCGGATCTGGCAGGAAACCGGCAAGACGATCATCTTCGTCACCCACAACGTGCGCGAAGCGGTACGGCTTGGGGACCGTGTCATGCTGATGACCCCACGCCCCGGCCGGGTGGCCCAGATCTGGGACGTCGATATTGTCCGGCCGCGCGAGCTGGACTCCTTCGAGGTGTCGGGGCTTGCGCACGAGATCACCGCGCAGCTGCGTGCGGGGGCGGTCATCGATGGAGCGAAATAGGCTGCAGCGAATCCTGCGCGCCGCCTGGCCGCGGGTCGTCGCCATCGGCATCCTGCTGGGCATCTGGCAGCTCCTCGTCGTGGTCGGGGTGCAGTCCCCGGGGGGTGAGCCACTCCCTGGTCCGGGCGACGCGATCGCCGAGATCGGGTACCTCGTCCACACCGACGTGATCGTCCCGGCACTTGTCCAGACGCTCGAACGGGCGGCGATCGGCTATTTGCTGGCCCTGGTGCTCGGCACGCTGATCGGTCTCGCGGTCGTCCGTGTCCCGGTGCTCCGAGCCGGCGTCGGATCCTTGCTTGCCGGGCTCCAGAGCCTGCCGTCGGTTGTTTGGGTGCCCATCGCGACCTTGTTCCTCGCCATTGGCGGACAGATCGAGAACGCCGTGTACTTCGTGGTGATCATGGGTGCCTTCCCGTCGATCGCGATGGGGTTGATGTCCTCCTACGACAACATCCCCCCGCTCACCTTCAGCCTTGCACGTTCGATGGGAGCGCGCGGGCCGCGGTACTACCGGCACTTCATCTTCTCGGCGACGCTGCCGGGCTATGTGGCCGGCATGAAGCAAGCGTGGGCGTTCTCCTGGCGCTCGCTGATGGCCGCCGAACTGATCATCGGGTCGACCGCGAGCAGCGGTCTCGGGCAGATCCTCGACAACGGGCGCAGCCTGGGCGACCTTCCCGAGATGTTCGCGGCCTTGCTGACCATCCTGGTCGTGGGGATCGCCGTCAACGACCTGGTCTTCGCACCGCTGGAGCGCGGACTCCTGAGGCGACGGGGGCTGGTACCCGCCTAGCCTTTCCTGGCTACTGGCCTTCCCGTTCAGCCTTGCGGCGGCGCTGGCTGCCCGAGGCGACGGTGGCTCCCTGTTCCGCCTCACGGGCGAGCATGAAGAGCAGGTCCGAGCAGCGATTGAGATAGCGGAGCACCTCCGGGTTCTCGATCCCGCCGGCGCGCTGCAGCGAGACCGTGCGCCGCTCGGCGCGACGCACCAACGTCCGGGCGAGGTCGATGGCCGCGCCAACCGGGGTCCCGCCGGGGATCACGAAGCCCCCGGGCAGGGGCACTCGGGCTTCCAGGTCGTGGATCTCGCGTTCCAGCTCGTCTGCCATCACCGGGGTCACGACATTGAAGTGGCGCTCCAGGTCGGCCCGATGTCCCGGGCCGGTGGCGAGCTCGGCGCCGACCACGAAGAGCTCGCGCTGGAGTTCGAGAATCCGGGCGGCGCGTTCAGCGGAGTCGGTCAGCGACCTGGCGAGGCCCAGCGCCGATATCGCTTCATCGAGCGAGCCGTACGCCTCGGTGTGGAGGTCGTCCTTGGCGACGCGGCCGCCGTAGAGCAACCCCGTCTCTCCGCCATCGCCGTGCCCTGTGGTGATGCTCACGGGGACAGTCCTCAGACGGCGCCGTGCAGGGTCACTTCGACGAGCTCCGGTGGCGTGTCATCGCGGCCACGCCGCCAGTCCTCGATCCACTTGCTCGCCGCGATGGTCGCGGTGGTCGCATCGCCGACTGCGGTGGTGATCTGACGGGTGAGCTGGCTGCGCACATCGCCGGCGGCGAAGATCCCGGGGATGTTGGTCATCATGGTCATCGGGTCGGTCACGTAATAGCCAGCTTTGTCATGATCGATGTGGGTATCGACGAGCTGGGTGTTGGGGATGAATCCGATGAAGATGAAGATACCGCCAACCTCGAGCTCGGAGCGGCGCTCGGTGTCGAGGTTGCGCAGCGACAGCTTGCGCACCTTGTCATCACCGTCGACGCTCTCGATGATGGTATCGACGAGGAACTCGATCTTGGGATGCTTGCGCGCCTCGTCGAGCAGGATGGGTTGCGCGCGGAATTCCTTGCGCCTGTGGATGATCGTGACCTTGCTCGCGTAGCGGGTGAGGAAGAGCGCCTCCTCCACCGCGGCGTCACCGCCACCGGCAACCGCGAGGTGGACGTCCTTGAAGAACGCCCCGTCGCAGACCGCGCAGTAGGACACGCCACGGCCGGCGAACTCCTCTTCACCCGCCACGTCGAGCTTGCGCGGATTACCGCCCGCGGTGATGATCACGGCCGGCGCGATGTAGTCACCGTCGTAGGTCTCGATGAGCTTCATCCCGTTGGGTTGCAGCTTGATCGCCTTGACCTCGGTTCGAACCAGCTCGGTCCCGAAGTGCACGGCCTGCTCCTCCATGACGGTGGCGAGCTCGCCACCGAGAATCGAGAGAAAGCCCGGGTAATCCTCGATAAGCTCGGTATTGAGAAGCTGACCGCCCGGCGCCTTGCCCTCGAGGAGAACGGCGCGCTCGCGGTTCCGGCCCGCGTAGAGCGCAGCCGTCAGCCCGGCGGGACCCCCGCCGATGATCGCGATGTCGAATTCGTGTGTGGGCACGGTGGTTGCACTCCTCGGGGTACGTCTGTACGTCCCGTCAGTGATGACGATACCCAAAGCGGGGCCGAATCATCCGATCGCGACCCACTGGCGCAGGGTGGGGAGCACCCGGCTGATCGGGATCGCGTAGGAATCCGGGGCGCTCGGGCTCGCCAGCGTGATGATCCCGATCACCCGTCCCAATCCGTCCAGCACCGGGCCACCGCTGTTGCCTTCGTAGATCCGTGCCCCCTGCAGGTGCAGCATGTCGTCGTATTCCTGGGGCGAGGACTGACCCGCCTGGATGCCGGTGCCCGCGAGTGGGACGTTGTCGTTGAGGCCGATCAGCGTCTCCTGGGTCATGTCGGCGTGCCCGGTGGCCCGGCTCGACGCCAGGGTGATGACGGCCGCTGGGACCGTCGTCAGCAGCCTGGCGTCGACCGGAAGCGGCGTCCCGACCAGCGTGCCGGTGACGCGGAGGATGGCGAGATCGAGGGGCGCACTGCTCTGCACCACACGAGCGACGTGCGTGTGATCGGATCGGTCGGTCACGCGAAGCGAGGTATCCCCGCTGATCACGTGGGCGTTGGTGATCACGTCGCCGAGGGTGTCGAAGATCCAGCCGCTGCCGAGCGACTCCTCAGAGCCATTGGCCAGCTCGGCCTCCACGGTGACGACACTGGCGAGATCGACCCGGCCGAGGTCGGTGAGGGGCGGCGGCGATGGGGTCGGGGCGCTCGCTCCGGGGAGGTGCACCGGCGCAACGCTCGATGGGTTGATCTGGGCGATGCCATTCGCGATGAGGAAGCCCGCCAGGCCGGTGGCCAGGAGAGCGATGATGGCCGCCAGGGCACGAGCCACGGCGCGTGGTCGGAACGTCGGCTCGGTCCCTCGATCCACGAGGAAACATTGTGGTTGTTCAGCACGGCGGGGTCACCGTCGTCGGTGGCGGCGCGGGAGCGCTGGGAAGCGCAGTCGTCAGCCGGCTGGTGGCGGCCGGCCGGCGGGTGGTGGTTCCGACGCGCCACCCCGGCCGCTCCGAGCCGCCGCCCGGCGTCACCGAGATCGAGTGCGACCTCGACGACCTGGCGTCGGTCGCGCGGCTGCGCATCGCTGTTGAAGCAATGGGTCCCTGGGATGGGGCGGTGAGCGCGTCGGGCGGCTACGCCGGCGGACGTGCCCACGAAGTCGACGACGCCGCCATCGAAGCGCAGCTCGCGGCCAATCTCCTCGGTCCGTGGCGCCTGGCCCGGGCCGCCGCGGCGTCCATGGTCGCCGGTGGCGCGGGTGGTCGGATCGTGATCGTGGCGTCGCGCGCCGCCGTCGACGTGGCCAGAGGTCAGGCCGGGTACCAGGTGAGCAAAGCGGCCGTGCTGCGACTCACCCAGGTGATGGCGGCGGAGTTGCAGGGACACGGGATCACCGTCAACGCAGTGTTGCCCGGCACCATGGACACGCCTGCGAATCGCGACTCGATGCCGAAGGCGAACCGCTCCTCATGGGTGAGCACGGACTCCGTCGCCGCCGTGATCGAGTGGCTGCTCTCGGATGCGGCAGCAGCTGTAACCGGCGGCGCGATCCCCGCAGGCTGACCTCAGACGAGCAGCAGCGGCTCGAAGGCTCCGGCTTCGCCGAGCCGCGCGATCGCACGGGCTCGATGCGAAACCCGCGCCTTGGCCTCGTCGTCCGCCTCCGCAAAGGTGACCCCCAGGTCCAGCGACAGGAAAGCCGGGTCGTACCCGAATCCGTTCATGCCTCGCGGTTCGACGAGCGTGCCGAGGCACTCGCCACGGGCGGTCACCGGCTCCGAATCCGGCCTGGCGAGCACGGCGACGCAAACATAGCGAACACGTCGATCGTCCGGCGAACGTCGCTCCACTTCGGCGAGGAGCCCGCGGAGCCGATCCTCGTCGGTCGCAACAGGCCCCATCCAGCGTGCGGACATCGGGCCGGGCCATCCGCGAAGCGCGTCCACCTCGATCCCACTGTCGTCCGCGAGCGCGGGGAGGCCTGTCGCGGTGCAGACCTCCATCGCCTTGGCGAGCGCCGACTCCGTGTATCCGGGTCCGGGCTCGTCGAGCGCGGCGAGAAAGCCAACCTCGTCGAGCTCCATGACGCGCAGCGGCCGCGGCTTGAGAAGCCTTCGCAGCTCCCTGATCTTCCCGGGGTTGTGGGTGGCGAGGATGAGAACGGGCTCGCTCACTTCGCCCCGCTCAGCACCTCGGCCTGGAGTGCGAAGAGCTGGGTCAGCCCGGCCCCGGCCAGCCCGAGGAGCGAGTCCAGCTCCTGGCGCGAGAACGGCTCCTGCTCCGCGGATCCCTGGAGCTCGATGAACCTCCCGTCGAGCGATCCCACGCAGTTCATGTCGGTCTCGGCAGCGGAGTCCTCGAGGTAGCAGAGGTCGAGCCGCGCCTCTCCCGCCACGATGCCCGCACTCACCGCGGCCACCGGCCAGCGCAGCGGNNATGACGTCGCAGTCGATCAGGATGCTGCGCTCGCCGAGCGCCTCGAAGTCGACGGCGGCCCGAAGGCTGCGTCCGATCAACCGCTGGATCTCCTGCACGCGGCCATCGACCCGCCCCTTGCGGCCGTCGCGATCCGTCCGTGTCTGGGTGCTGCGCGGCAGCATCGCGTACTCGGCGGTGACCCAGCCTCGACCGCTGCCCTTCCGGAATGGGGGGACGCGCTCCTCGACGGATGCGGCACAGAGAACCCGCGTGTCCCCCATCGTGATCATCGCACTGCCCTCCGCGTACGGAATCACGTGCAATTCAATTGTGGTCGGACGGAGTTCATCAGGGGTACGTTGATCTGGGCGCATTGGGCCGAGTGTATCGGTCGGCCCGAGGGTCAGCGCCGGAAGATCCGCTGGAGCACCACGATCGACGCTTCGTACAGCAACAGCAGCGGGATCGCCAGCAAAGTCGGTGTGAATGGGTCCGCACCGGGTGTGATGACCAGCGACACGATGATGATGCCGACGTAGGAAATCTTGCGCCAGCCCTTCAGCTTCTTCGAGGAGACGAAGCCGAGCAGTCCCAGCAGGACGATCACCATCGGCATCTCGAACGTGATCCCGAAGATGAAGATGATGATCAGGAAGAAGCCGATGTACTGATTGAGATCTGGGAAGTACACGGCGTTGCCACTGAGGAAGTTGGTGAGGAAGTTGAGGCCGATCGGCATCACGAAGTAGGCGAAGACCGAACCGCCGGCAAAGAGCAGCAGCGCGCTGGCGATGAACGGCCCGACGAACTTCCGTTCCTGGGGACGAAGCCCCGGCGACACGAAGTTCCACGTCTGCCAGAGCACGACGGGCAGCGCGATGATCAGACCAACCACTGCGGAGACCTTCAACGGGATGGTGATCCCCTCGGTGGGGTTCAGGATGATTGCCTGGTCGCCGGGGATGATGCTGTGCGAGTTGTGCAGCACTGTGTGCAGCGGATGCAGCAGCAACCCGATGAAGAACCCGTTGAAGACGAAGGCGACAGCCGTTCCGATGATCCAGGCCGCCATCACCCAGATGAGGACGCGTCGCAACTCCTCCAGGTGCTGGACGATCGTCATCCGCCGTTCGTCGTCGCCAGCCACTCCCTGCACCTTACGTGCCTCCGGTCAGCGCGCGCCTGTGCGGCGCGTCAGCCAGATACTGTGGGCTGGTGTGTCGTCGCGTCGGCCGGGACGACCACGGGCTCAGCCATCTGCACGGGCGCTGGGGCCGGAGCGGGCGCTGCGACAACCGGAACCGGCTGTGCCGGGGGAGAGGTCGTCCCCATGACGGCATCGTGAGTTTCCGACGAAGCCTTGCGGAACTCGCGAATCCCCTTGCCGATACCGGCGCCCACGTCGGGCAGCTTTCCCGGCCCCCAGATGATCAGGATCACCACCAGGACGATGATGATCTCCGGCAGATGTCCACCTATGAATCCCATGTCAGCCTCCAGTCTAGCACCATTTTTTCGTCACCCCTGAGATCAGACTGAGACCCTGGTCAGGGTTCGAGCGAACGACTCGACAGTCCTGTCCACGTCCTCATCCGTATGTGTCGTTGAGAGAAATGCGGTCTCGAATTGAGAGGGTGGCCACAGGACCCCGGCATCAAGCCACGCAGCGTGGAGGCGCCCGAAGCTCTCGCGGTCGGCCTGCTTGACATCATCGAACGAGCGCGCGGCCTCGATCCCAAGGAAGGGGGTCACCATGCTGCCGACCCGACCCACCGTGCATTGCATCCCCGCCGCGCCGGCGGCCGCCTCGAAGCCGTCCTGCAGGCGCTTCCCGAGTAGGTCCAACCGCTGATAGAGGGCCGGTTGCTCGCGAAGCACGTCCAGGGCCGCGCCTCCGGCGGCCATCGCGGGCGGGCTGCCTGCGAGTGTCCCCGCTTGGTAGACCGGACCGGACGGAGCGATCTGCTCCATCAGCGCCCGACTGCCCCCATAGGCACCGACCGGGAGACCGGCGCCGATCACTTTGCCGAAGAGGCTGAGATCGGGACGGACGCCGTAGAGCGCCTGAGCGCCGCCGTAGGCCACGCGAAATCCAGTCATCACTTCATCGAATACGAGCAAAGCACCCCATTTGGATGTGATGTCCCGAAGTCCGTGCAGAAAGCCGGGCGCGGGGGGCACGCATCCCATGTTCCCGGCGACCGGTTCCACGATCACTGCGGCGATCTGCTCGCCCTCCCGCTCGAAGAGCGCGGCCACCGCCTCGCGATCGTTGTACGGGAGCACGATGGTACTGGCGACGGCCGCGGCAGGGACCCCGGGGGAGCCGGGAATTCCGAGGGTGGCGATTCCCGAGCCCGCCTCGGCGAGGAGCGCGTCGGCGTGGCCGTGATAGCCGCCGGCGAACTTGACGATCCGATCCCTGCCCGTGGCGGCACGGGCGAGGCGCACCGCGGACATCGCCGCCTCGGTACCCGAGGTGACGAAGCGGACCATCTCCACGGATTCCACGGCGTCGACGATCCGCTCGGCGAGCTCCACCTCGAGCTCGACCGTGTGCCCGAAGGCGAGGCCGCAGTCCAGCTGAGCACGGACGGCGGCAACAACTCGCGGCGGCTGATGGCCGAGGATGTGCGGTCCGTAGGCGAGCACGTAGTCGACGAACTCGTTGCCGTCGGCGTCGTGCACGTGGGCGCCGTCGCCGCGAACGATGTGTGGCGCCACTCCAGGGACGGCTCGATACGCCCGGACGGGGCTGTCGACCCCGCCCGGAAGCACCCGCTCGGCGCGCTCGCGCAGCGCTCGGGCGTTGCTGTCCCTCACGACGCTACTTCTGCTCACGCACGGTGATCGACTTCATCACGTCGCCCTGCGCGATCGTCAGCGCGACGGGCATCCCCGATTCCACTTTCCCGAACAGGTTGTAGGACGGTGTCAGCTGGGTCGAATCGTCGGCGATGCAGATGAAGAACTGCGAGCCGTTGGTGTTGGCGCCGCTGTTGGCCATCGCCAGGGCACCGGCCACGTACTGCTGATGCACCGGTTCGTCGACGAACTTGAACCCGGGGCCGCCCTGCCCGCACGTCCCGGACGGCGTTGCGGGCGGCGTCGGAACGTGACCGATGCACTGAGGGTCACCACCCTGGATCACGAATTTCGCGACCACGCGATGGAAGGGGATGCCATCGTAATAGTGATTTCGTGCCAGCGTCACGAACACGTTCACGGTGGTCGGGGCGAGATTCGGTTGCAGGCAGAGGACGATGCTGCCCTTCGACGTCACGATCGTCGCCTGGTACAGCTTGGCGGTGTTGATCGTCATCGCGGGGGCGGCGCTGTAGGTGTGCACGCTCGCCGGCGGATGCAGGGGCGCGAGCACCGGGCCGAAGGTCGTGGTCGCGCAATCCGCGAAGGGAATGCTCGGGGCCGCCGAGGGCGACGGGCTCGCCGTCGGTGTCGGCACCACGGCAGTTGGAGTAGCACTGGGAATCGGGGGAAGCGGCGAGCTCGCGCCGTTGACGCCGATGGCGATCGCCACGATTGCGACCACCACGACAGCTCCGGATCCGAGCACCAGTGGAAGGCGGCGACGGCCGCCGGACGAGTCACTCATCCACTCACTCCTTGGTTTCCGCGAGCCAGCTCGCGGCGGCACGCGCGTGGTACGTGATGATCATGTCGGCACCCGCGCGGCGGATGCCGCCGAGTGCTTCGAGGACCGCGGCGCGCTCGTCGAACGCGCCCGCGGCCGCTGCGTGATGGAGCATTGCGAATTCGCCGCTCACGGAGTACGCGGCGAGGGGCAGATCGGTGGCGTCGCGGACCCGGGCGACGACGTCGAGGTAGGTGAGCGCGGGCTTGACCATGACCATGTCCGCGCCCTCCTCGACGTCGAGGAGGGCTTCGCGCACCGCCTCGCGTTGGTTCGCGGGGTCCATCTGGTAAGAGCGCCGGTCCCCCGTCCTCGGGGCGCAGTCGGCGGCATCGCGGAAGGGGCCGTAGAGCACGGTCGCGAATTTCGCGCTGTAGGCGAGGATCGCGGTATCCGTGAACCCGGACATGTCGAGCGCCTCGCGGATCGCGGCGACCTGTCCATCCATCATCCCGCTCGGCGCGATGATGTCCGCGCCTGCCGCCGCCTGGCTCACCGCAGTCCGCGCGTAAAGCTCGAGAGTTGCGTCGTTGTCGACGTCACCGTTCTCCAGCAGGAAACCGCAGTGCCCGTGGTCGGTGTATTCACAGAGGCAGCAATCGGCGATCACCACGCACGCGTCACCAAAACGCTCGCGCAGGGCACGGATCGATTGCTGGATCACCCCGTCGTCAGCGAACGCGCCAGATCCCTGGGCGTCCTTGGCCTCAGGCAGCCCGAAGAGCAATACCCCGCCGAGGCCGAGACCGATCGTCTCCTCGACGGTGGTGCACAGGGAGTCGATGCTCTCGTGACGCTGTCCCGGCATCGAGCCGATCGCTTGCGGCGATTGAAGTCCTGCTCGAATGAACGCCGGGTGAATGAGCTGCCCGGCGCTCAGGCGCGATTCGCGAGCCAGGCGGCGCAGCGCCGGGGTGCGGCGGAGACGGCGTGGTCGTTCGAGAGGGAATCCCATGACGCTCCTCAGCGTAGCGGCTGGGGGGCGAGGCACTCGGTCAGCGCTCTCACGAGGCCGTCGACCGAGGCCTCTGCGGCGATCGCCGCCACGGTGAGCCCTGCCGCACGAGCCTCCGCCGCCGTCTGGTTGCCGATACACACGATCACGACCCCGGCCGGCACGCCGTTCGAGCCCAGGGCGTCGACGAGATTTCTCGCCGTGCTCCCGCTCGTCAGGGTGATCGCGTCGATCCCGCCGGCAAGCGCGGCGCGCAGCCGCTCGGGGGCGGAGACGGGCATGACGCTTCGATAGATGTGCTGGACGGTCACCGACGCTCCCGCGCTCCGAAGGGATTCGCTCAACCCGCCTCGCGCCCCTTCGGCAACCGGGACCCATACCGTCGCACCGGTCATCCCTCGGTCCAGCATCGCCGCCGCAAGGCCCGACGCATCGTGCTCGCCGGCCACCAGGTCCGGGGCCGCGCCCTCGGCGTCGAGAGCGGCGGCGGTCGCCGGTCCGACCGCCGCGACCAGCATCCCGGCCAGTGCCGACCCACCCACTGCGCCGACGACAAGGCGCACGGCGGTTGCGCTCGTGAAGGCAACCCAGCGTGGGGATGGTGCCGTGCCCACCTCCGCGGCGATCCGTGCGATGGCCTCGGGGTCTGCGATCGGCACCGTGGTGATCAGCGGGACGATCACCACCGAGGCGCCTGCCTCATGGAGCCGGTCGACCAGGCCCTCGGCCTGCTCGCGCGTCCTGGTGACCAGGACGCGCCGTCCGGCCAGCGGCCGGGGGCGATCTGTCATCGCAGGCGAGCCGCGACCATCTCGCCGAGCGCCTCCGGTTCGTTCACGCGGCCCGACGCCTCCGCCCGGCGGATGGCTCCTTCAACCACGAGGGCCGCGACCAGCACGAGCCGTCCGCCCTCGATCCGTGCCCAGGCCCCGAGGGGCAGCAGGCAGCCCCCACCGAGACCGATAAGCACCGCGCGCTCTGCGGTGACGGCGACCCTGGTGGCATGGTCGTCGACCAGGGCGCAGACCTGCGCCGCCTCGGAATTCATCACGGTCTCGAGGGCGATCGCGCCCTGCGCCGGCGAGGGAACGAACTCGGCCGGGTCGAGGCGCTGAGTGCAACGATCGCCGAGCGAGAGTCGATCCAGCCCTGCGCACGCGAGCAGCAGCGCGTCGACCTCGCCGCCATCCAGCTTGCGCAACCGGGTGTCGACGTTGCCACGGATCGGTACGGCGCGCAGACCGGGATAGAGCGCCGCCAGCAGGCCGGCGCGCCTGGCGCTGCTGGTTCCCACAGTTGCGCCATCCGGCAACTCATCGAGGCGTCGCCCGCCGGGCGAGACGACGCCGTCGCGCACATCCGCCCGAGGAAGATGGGCAGCGATGCTGAGGCCGGGAGCCAGCGCCGAGGGGAGGTCTTTGGCGCTGTGCACCGCCACCTCGGCACGGCCGTCGAGCAGGCTGCGTTCCAGGTCGGCGGTGAACCATCCCTGGCCCTCGAGCTGATCGATCGGGGCGTTGACCCGGCGGTCGCCCTGCGTTCTGACGACCAGCGTCTCGACATCACCGTCGGGGACGGCGAGTCGCAGCGCATCAACCGCCAGGGCAGTCTGGCGGAGGGCGAGTGCGCTACCACGGGTCGCCAGCCGCAGGGTCGAGGTCTCCGCGGCCGGCATCAACTGTCGAGCCGGAACGCCTCGCGGATCGCCAGCGCGGTCGCCGGGTCCCCTGCTTCGCGAAGGCGCGCGAGCGGTCCGTGCAGCAGCTTGCGCACCATGCTCCGGGTCAGCACGTCGACGCGTTCGCGCGTCTCGTCGTCGATCTGACGCCCGGCGCCGAAGGATCGCGCCACCTCCCGCGCCCGAAGGTTCTCGGCCCACTCCACAAGGGCCGCGATGGTCGGCCCCGCGGTCTCCCGCTGCCCGATCACGGTGACCGTCTTGTCAAGCTCGACGTCGATGATCTCCTCGGCCGCCGGGACGAAATCGCGGCGCTGGTCGAGCCGCGCGCCGGCCCGTCGTCCGAGTTCATCGATGTCGATAAGGGTGACGCCCGCGACCGAGGCCGCCGCGGCATCGATGTCACGAGGGACCGCCATGTCAACGATGCAGAGCGGCCGCCGATCGCGCCGCCGTTGCAGCGCCTCGATCGCTGCGGCGTCGAGAACCGTGGTCGGGCTGTCCGTGGACGCGATGATGACATCGACCTCGCCGGCCACCTCTTCGAGCGCGGTCAGGGCGACCGGCTCGGCACCGACAGCTCGTGCCAGACGCCGGCTCGACTCACCGCGCGAGGTCGTCATGATCCGCGCCCCCTGGTCGCGCAGCCGCTTCGCGGCCAGGCGGCTCATCTTCCCGGCGCCGACGAGAAGGACGCCTTTGCCCTCGAGGTTCCCGCACGACGCTCGCGCGCATTCCACGGCGACCTCGCTGAGGCTCGCCGCGCCCCGGCCGAGCGCGGTGTCGGTGCGCACGCGCTTGGCGGTCGAGATGGCGCGTCGCATCACGTAGTCGAGGCGCGCGTCGACGGTTCCCGCATCGGTGGCGACGCGATGCGCTTCCTTGAATTGCCCCAGCACCTGCGCCTCGCCGATCACCATGCTCTCGAGGCCGCTGGCCACCCGGAACATGTGCATCGCGGCCTCGCG
>PNBE01000100.1:0-5467 GCA_003135895.1 Candidatus Dormiibacterota bacterium | reverse complement strand
GGGATGGCCGCAGCCTCCCGCACAGCCAGTGGAGCGGTGCGAAAGCTCAGCCCGGCGGCTACCAGTCGCATCACGAGCGAGTATAGGTTGGAGGCCGATCCCAGCCGGTTCCCCCGTACAGGAGTTCTAGGATGTGGGGTGTATGGATGCTCGCCGGCGATATGGTCGCCGCCGAGGGAGGGTCCCCACGGGCGACAAGTTTCTACCGCGACTCGGTCCGGCGGGAGCCGAGCCGTTTGCCACGCTTGACGATGCAGTCGATTCCTGGTCAGCGGCGCGACCGTCGCCGGACACGCCGATCGAGGAATTGCATTTCGTCGCCCTCGATTGCGAGACCACCGGCCAATCGCCCCACCACCTCGTGGAGCTTGGCGCGGTCGCATTCACGATGCGCGACCACCTGATGAGCTTCGAGACGCTCGTGCACAGCAATGATCGGATCAACCCGTACGCCCGTCGGATCCACGGCATCGACGCCGCAACCCTCAACGGCGCCCCACCGGTGTCGCTGGTGGTCGAACGGTTTCAGCGCTTCGCCAAAGGCGCTGTGCTCGTTGAACACAGCGCGGACGCCTTCGACACCAGGCTGATCGGACGTGCGATCGGGTCGAGCCTTGACGCCGACAACGTCGACACGACACGGCTCGCCGCCAAGCTGTTTGATCTCAAAGACACGATCGGACTCGAGCGGCTCTGCCGCGAGCTCGGGGTCGTGCACCGCAAGCCGCATCACGCACTCGCCGATGCGGAGGCGACGGCCGCCTGCTTCGTGGAGTTGGTCAAGCGTGGCAGCCAGCGGTTCGACTGGCAGACGCTGGGCGACCTGCTGGTAGCCGGGAAACCGCCCGCATTCGCCGCGGATGTCGGTGTCGCGCCGCCCGGCACAGCCCCCAAAAGCGCTGCTTCCGCCCCTCGAGCGCGCCGGCGGCGTTGACAGTACGGCCAGCGCTGCATACCATCCACTCGAACCACCCACACTCATCCCGGTCCGCGCGGCCGCGGCCCGGCGCTTCATCCCGGTTCATCTCGAGGACACAGCGATGCCCAGCCACATCAACCGGGCCGCGGCGATCGGAGCCGCATCTGCCGCCGTCGGAGTTCTCGTAGCGTTTCTCCCCTGGTACGGCTACGCGTCGGGCAGCTCGCATGTGACGGTGAACGCATTTCGCGCGTCAGTGCTTGGCGACGTGTTTTTCGTGGCGATCGCCGCCGTCATCCTCTTGCTCCTGATCGGACGTGGATTTGTCGATGACGTGGTTACTCCGTACATTCCAGAGACCACCGCGTACGCCACCGCCGCCGCAGTCGCGATGGGGAGCGTCCTCATTCAAATGATCCTTGCCAGGGCCACTGGACGCTCTTTGGGTATCGGGATCTTTTTGGCCCTGATTGCGGCGGCCGGACTCTGCACGGCGGCTGTGCTGCGACGCCTGCATCCCGATCGCCGTCGAATTGCTCGCGATGCCCTTTCCCACGAGGGTCTGATTACTCCATAATCCACCCGATCCGCGCCCGGGGGACGTGGCGCCCCGGTCCACGTCGATGCCACAGCTGCTCATTCACGCTGGGAGGAACCACCCGAACCCATGGCAAACATCCTGATCGACCCGCCCTTTGCAGCAGACCCGCCGATTAAGATCAACGTCCCGGCGAAGACCGTGGGACTCGTCGCCGGCATCCTCGGCATCATCGGAATCATCTTCGGTCTCATCGCGCTGCCCGCAATCTTTGCGCTCAACAGCGTGGTCAGCAGCGCCAACTCGTTCTGCCAGGCAGTCTCGGGCACCAACTGCGCAGGCACGTCGTCAGGCATCTTCTTCCTCGCTCTAATCGGCGTCCTCCTCGGCTTCGTCGGCGCGATCCTGTACGCGTTCGGCGGCTTCCGCATGTACCAGCTCAACCGGTCGGGCAAGGATCTGGTCATCTACGGACTGCTCGTGAGCCTCGTCGGCGGGATCCTCGAGATCGTCGGCTACGGCGGCGTTGGCAGCTTCGTCTTCGACCTGATCATCGCGGTCGTCCTCTACTACCTGGTGGTCATCAGCCGCTGGCCCGGCGACGCTCCACTGGTCGCGACGGGACCGACCGGCGGCTACGGCAATCCTCCCGGCGGTTACGGCAGCCCGCCACCTCCCCCGCCGAGCGCCTGACCCTCGCCGATCGCCGATCAGCAAGGGTTCTCGCCTTTGTGTGAGGGAGGCTTGACGTGCCACTGAACGTCGCGGGCAAGCAGCTGGCCAATGGCGCACTCGTGGTTGCCGGCGGCCCGATCGTCGCCACGGGCCACAAAGCGGCCAAGCGGACAACACGGAGCGAGAGGCCGGATGGCTGACGTTCCGGACGCACCGCAGCCGCCGCCATGGGGCGGTGCGCTCCGGCCCGATGCTCCCGCGCAATCACCCGGAGTCCCACCCTCGGGATATCCGCCCCAGGGCGCCCCTTACGGGTACTACCAGCAGCCACCGGCGCACGTCGTCGCCCAGCCGGGTAACGGTCTCGGGGTCGCTGGCGGAGTCTGCGGCATCGTCGCGGTGGTGCTCTGCTGGATCCCGTTCGTCGATTACATCAGCATCATCCTCGGGGCCCTGGCGATCATTTTCGGCGCCATCGGCATCCGCCATGCGAATGCGCACGGCGGCGCCGGCAAGGGCATGGCGATTACCGGGCTGGTGACCGGAATCGTTGCGCTCGTGATCTCGATCCTCTTCCTCGCCGTGGTCTACACGGCGGTTACCTCGATCAACGGCAGCGTCGGCGTTCTCGGAAACTGAGACCCGCCGATCGCGGCACTGCCCAGGCGCGCGTCAGACGCTGAACTCGGCCACCACCGGGTAGTGGTCCGACGCCACCGCGGCGTCGGGATCCGACCAGGTTCTGCCGCCGACGACGTCGGCGCCGAGCACATGGGTAGCGAGATCCCTGGTGGCGAAGACGTAGTCGACCCGTGCCGACAGCTGCCAGGTGGCGCAGGTGAGGCCGCGAGCCCGCGGATGGACGTGCCGATAGCAGTCGATGTACCCCTCCTCGAGCAGGCGCTCGACGGTCCAGCGCTCGATGAGGCGGCCGAGGAATCGATCCATGGCGCGCGAGACTGGAAGGCCCACCGTCAGCGGCGACACGACGCGAGGCAGCACCGGGATGCCCCCGAGGAGTCGGGGGTCCACGCCCGCCCGACGCCACCGGTCCGCGAGGCCGTCGTCCCGCATCTCGTCGTCGGGAGCCAGGGGCGTGAGGATGCCGTTGGGTCCGGCGACGAGCAGCCCTGCGCGGCGCAGATCGTTCATCCGCCGGAAGAACGAGGTCGCGAGAATGTCGTCGCCCGGCGACAGCGCGTTGAAGTCACCGATGAGGATGTGCGGGAGCGCCGGCTCGTCAGCGATGTCGGTGAGCACTGCGCCGATCTCGCGGATGCGCCGTGCCTCTCCCTTGTTGCGGTCGCCAAAACGCGCCGCCAGGTGGAGGCAGTGAACGCCGATCACCGGCAGCTCCGCACCGCCGGTCTCGATATCGCAGTGCAGATGCGAGCGCAGCATCCGCCCGTGGTGGCGGCGGTTGCGCCACGCGTGCACCGGAAGGCGCGTGAGGATCGCCGTGTGCATCGGTGACGCCGGATCGCTCGGCTCCCCGAGGAACATCTCCATCCCGAGCTCACGGGCGAGATCGCGGACGCGATCGACCTCGCGAACCTCCTGAAGGGCGACGACGTCGGCGTCGACACGTCTGAGCACGTTGCTGATCAGGTCGCGGCGACTCTCCCCGCCAAGCAGGATGTTGTATGTGGCGACGCGAATCCTGCGTGGCGTGGTTTTTCTGGTTCGCGACATCGACCGAACTTACAATGCCACGGTGCAGCCACAGCGCGACGCACATCTCACCGAGCTCGTCTTCCTCGACCGTGGTCCGATCGCGCTGCGCAGTGTCGTGGTGGCGATTGCCGCGGTCGCCTGCGGCGTCGCCGGCACGCTGTTGGTGCGCCTGCACCAAACGCTGGCGGCCCAGCTCGCCGCGCACTTGGCGCTCAACCCGTTGCAGACGCTCATCGCCACCGGCTCAAGCCTGCGCACGCTCTGGCCCGGCTGGGTGGCCGCGGTGTGCTTTGCCGCGGCGCTCCTGCGCCTCCGCCACGGGGCCACCGAACCGCCTCCGGGGCGAACCGCCGTCGAGGACCAGACCCTCAGCCAGCTCCGCGCCGGTCTGCGCCGCGAATATCGGATCGTCCGATCGGTGCTCGTGGTGGTTGGTCTCCTCGCCGCTGTCGACGTGGCGCGGGCGGTCGCGAGCATCATCGCCGTGCAGGCAGGCGACGGGCAGATCTCGACGACCATGCCCGCGACGCTGGTCGAAGCCCTGGGATACGTTGTGGCTGCAGTGGTCCTTGCCGCGTGGGCTCGCGCCTTCGGCGCCGAGGTGCGCCGTCTCGGCGCACTCTGACCCGCCGAGCCGACGGGCGAACCGGCGCGCCTCAGATCCTGCGCTCGACGACGTAGTCGCAGACGTGCTCCAGCGTTTCACGAGCACTCGACCGCGGAAACGTCCGCAGCTCCGCTGCTGCTTCGCGCGCGAATTCCTGCGCACTGCGCTCTGCCTCTGCGATGGCGGTCGAGCCGCGGACCAGGCTCACCACCGTGTCGAAGTCATCCTCGTTGAGGTCATTCCTGGCCAGAATACGGCGGAGGCGCTCACCCACCTCGCGATCCTTGAGCGCCAGCATCAGGGGCAGGGTCACCGTTCCCTGGCGAAGGTCGGCGCCGACCGGC
Organism: Candidatus Dormiibacterota bacterium; assembly: GCA_003135895.1. Lineage (GTDB taxonomy): Bacteria > Chloroflexota > Dormibacteria > Aeolococcales > Aeolococcaceae > Palsa-851. The sequence goes on along the minus strand of PNBE01000100.1, from coordinate 710 downwards.
TTGCCCACCTCAGCGGTGGTCGCGACATAGTCGAGCACGTCGTCGGCGATCTGAAAGGCCATACCGAGGCTGTGGCCGTAACGGCGCAGCGTCTCGACCGCGTCGCTCTCCAACCCCGCGATCAAGCCTCCCCCGTAGCAACTGGTGCTCACCAGCGTCGCCGTCTTGCGTCCGATCTTGCGGTGGTAGTCGGCAAGGGACTGGTCGTACTCGTTGCGGCTGGTCATCTGCAGCAACTCCCCCATGCAGATGGTCATGACGGCGTGGCTGATCGCCGAGTCGATCGCCGGCATGCCGATCTCCGCCAGCAGGTAGGCGCCCTTGGCGAAGTAGTAGTCGCCGATGATCACCGCCGGGTCTGGTCCCAGCGCCTCGTGGATCGTCGTGATCCCCCGCCGGGTCGGCGCCTTGTCGATCAGGTCGTCGTGGACGAGGGTGGCGGTGTGGATGAATTCGATGCCCATCGCCAGGTTGAAGACGTCGTTGGAGTCGGCGGTGCCGAGCCGAGCGGCGAGGATGACCAGCGCCGGGCGCAGGCGCTTGCCGCCCGCCTTGACGATGTGCGACATGGCACTCGCCATCGGACCGAGGTCGGAGGCGATCTCGGCGTCAAGGCGCCGCTCGAACTCGATCAACTCCGTGGAGATGGGCTCCAGGAGCTCCTCGGCGGCGATGCTCACGACCCTACCGCCACTCGAATCGCCTGCGGA
>PNBE01000084.1 GCA_003135895.1 Candidatus Dormiibacterota bacterium | reverse complement strand
TTGGCCCAGTATTGGCCCAGCACGTCCAAACGCCACGAGGTGCGGGCTGTCCACGCGTCCGGTGAAGGATGCTCGGGTGCGCGAGGGCGCTCACCCTCGGGCGAAACGCCCCGACCTTGATGGTCACCGCACGCGGAAGGATGCTCGTCTCGTGGGCATGTCGCCGCACGAGATTGACCCAATCCCGATGGCACTGAGCGCGCATCAGGGTTCGGGCCGACCTCCACCTTTTCGGCGATCGCTATCCGGCGGAGGGGCCGTTGAGGCGGCTACCTCAGGCGACGTCCCGACAATGCTCAGGGCCTAGGTCTGCCGACGTGCGCCACGCCTCCGCCTGAGGAAGCTCGGCCGCTTGCTCGCGCTCCTTCGTTGCCTCATCTGCCTTAGCAGCCTCAAGCGCGGCTGCCGCAGCGATGGCAGAGTGGTAGCGTGCGAAACTCGGCCCACGATTCACTCGCATGGGCACCGGAGTCTACGCTTGCGTAGCCGGCCCGTTCAGCCCCGTCTCCCGCGTCTTGCGTTTCACGCTTGGACCCAGTCGGAACCAACATCCGCCAATACCGTTGGTTCACCTCCGGGCAGCGGTAAAGAATCAGAAGCCGCGGCGGACGCCGGGCGTCCACCGCGGTGACGCGCCTCGGGAGTTCGACGGCAGCCCGAGATCAGAGCCGGCATCGTTGAGGAAGGCCATGACAGCCCCCAGCCCCGGGTATCGGTATCCGAGGAGCCACATAGAGAGCTCTCCGCGCCATGGGCCGGATTTCGGCTTCGTGATGGTCTCCACCTTCTGGTTTCGGCAACATGCGCTGTCGCGTCCGGTCATTGGACAATCCGCAGGAGCCCTACGATTCCCACTGCGTAAATCAGGAGCGCCAAGATTGAATCCGGCCCCAGCCGTTTGGGTCGCGAAGGCCGCACGATGACGCCGCCGATGTACACGGCGGTCAGCGCCAAGCTCAGCGCGGCCAGCCAGGCGTTCGCCGCACCTGTTGTCGGGAGTGTCGGTTTCATCGCCACAAGATCTGCCACCACGAAGAGACATAGTTGAAAGGCATTGCCGCCGAACACGTCCCCAATCGCGAGTTGATGGTCACCCAGGCGCACAGCCTCGATGCCTGAACTAATCTCCGGCAGCGCTGTCGCAAGCGCCAACACCGTCGCACCAAAGACCACGCCGTTGATGCCGGCGCGGTCGGCCAGTTCGCTGCCAGTGATCTCCAGCACCACGCCGGCAAGCAACGTGACTACCGACGCTGTGACGAACACCGTTGCAACACGCAACATCGAATGCGTTGCACGCGCTGCGTCCGCGACCGGTTGACGCACGCGACGGTGCGGGCGCCCCGGCCGACTCCCCTCCATCACCACGTCCCACATCGGATGCGACCGCGTGCGATTCAGGACCCACACGCCGCCGATCCAGATGACCACGATCGCCAATGAGGCTGGACTGAGGCGTCCACCGATGGCCACCGACCTTGGCAGCAAGGCACCCATCAGAACTGCTGCCACGGTGAGCACCACCAGCAAGCCTTCGAGCACGGGGAGTAGGGAGCCGACGAGATATGTGAGCGGTCTGGCCGCAAACAGATCGCAGAGCACGAGCACCATTGTTGCCGTGGCGATACCACCGATCAGGTTCCCTGCCGCCAGGGCGAGGTGACCCGATGCCGCCGCCGAGACCGTGATCGCCAGCTCTGGCAGGCTGCCGGCGATGGCAAGCAAGACCATCCCACCGATCGCGTCACCGATTCCTAGCCGTCTATCAAGCTCATCGGTCGACTTCGAGAGCTCGATCCCCGCTCCCCACGTGACGACAGATGCCGCACCGAACAGGATGAGCACGAGGAACACCGGAAGGGATGACACAGGGTGGATCCTAGGGGCGTCGGGCCGTGTCAGGTCAGTTATGACGTCGCCGGTGCGGCCTCGGTTCGGGTAATAAAGTCGCACGCTGGGGTGGACGAGAGTCCCCACCCGCGGCCGCGTGGCGGCGCCATGCAGCCGCCCCCGTCCCATCTCAGAGCCTACCTCCGACACGACCGGAATCACTTGGCACGCGATCCGTGTTGGTCACCCGCATCAGACCCCCGAGCCAATCGGTGCCACAGCCAGGTCGTCGATATGCAATGCTCGTGCCGCCCTCGTTGAAGGGCCTGACCGGTATGCGGGAGCGTCGAGATGGCGGAGCTGCTTATCACGGAAATCGACGGCATTGGCGAGGCGGAATACGACCAGGTCAACGCCGAGCTCGGCGTCGACATCAACGGCGGCGGAGACTGGCCGGACGGGCTCATTTCACATACGGCGGCCACGACCGAGAAAGGACTCATCGTCATTGAGATCTGGGAATCGCGCGAGGCTCAGGAAGCCGAAATGCCGAAACTGGGTGCCGCGATCCAGAANNGGCGGCATGGTCGAAGCTCAAGGCAGGGCATCTTCGGCGAGCACAGCGGCAACGGCCTGAGACCGACTCAGGGGCTGTGCTTGCGATCATGTCCCTGGGTCTCGTCCGTACGGATCGCGGCCCTGAACCACTTCCAGCGCTGGGCGGGGACCACGGTGAGCTCCCACCTCCCCCAGGCAAGTAGCGTCTCGAGACGAGAGCGCGTTTCGGTACCACGGACATCGAGCGCGCGGCTCTCGCCCTGTCGCGCGGGAGCTGCGGTGGCATCACGCGCCGGCGCCGCGCCTCGTTGGCCCCCGCGAGCGTCGCCCGCGTGATGGACGGATGTCACATCTGCGCGCGGCACGGACCCCACATCGATGTCAGTGCGTTCCGGTTCTGCCGGCTGCCCTGAGCGGCGCCGCGGCCCAGACTCGGGTGGTCGGCGCGACTTGGCGGCCACGCGCTCCATGCGTTCGCGGAGGTCGCGTGGCGTTCGGCCGCGCGTCATGCTGCGAGCTCCTTGGCCATGAGCTCATCCAGGACGATCTGATATGGGTTGTCGCCCGACGGGATGGTGCCGAAACTCGTGCTGAGACTCTCGCGAAGCGCGATCTGCGCGTCCAGGAGCGCGACGCCACCCACGTCCGCGAGGATCTCGCGCGCCAGCCTGCCGCTCCGCGTAGCGGCACGCACCCTGGTTAGCAGCACAAACGCTCGCGACGGGGAGATTGCGTCGACCTCTGCAATGAGGTCGAGGGTGGGACGGAGACGGTCGAGATCGATGATGCTCGGGGCGATCGGCACCACGATGACCTCCGCAGCAGCGATCGCGCTGCGCACGATGGCGCGATCGCCTGGTGGCGTGTCGACGACGACATGCGTCAAGCCTGGGAGGAGGTCGTTCAGGCGTGTATGCAGGTTGCGCACCGGGAGGCCGACGACCGCGAAGGGCAGCCCCTCTGCCTCCTCCGACCACGAGAGAGCCGAACCCTGGGGGTCCGCGTCGACGAGCAGAGTGCGTCCCTGAACAGCCAGAGCGGCCGCGAGGTGTACAGCGGTGACCGTCTTGCCGGTGCCGCCCTTGAGGTTGATGATTGCGATGCGCATAAGGTGAGCTTTGTGCGATCGGGGGAGGTCGCTGACTCTACGTGGCGCCAACACGCCCGCGTGAGGTCACCTTGGGACCGGTGACGCAGGTGGCCTGGGTCGGCATGCCTTGAACGTCACTCTCGTGATGGATGCCAGGTGATGGGGAACCGTGCTCTTGCTTCTCGGCCTTGTGCCATCTGGTCCGGGGATCGCTGTCCGCACGGTCCTTGGGCCGCTGGGGTTGGTTCTAGTCTTCTTGGCAATGCTGGGGTCCTTTGAACCGCCCCGGGTTGCATAGAGACTCTGGGGTGTCCTGACCAACGTTGGGCTGTGCGGCGTGGTCCAAGTCGTTGGGCCTCCATTGGGACTCAGACACCAGCGGGCGCGATCCATTCGCGCTCATTGCGTATTCAGATTTCAGTAGCTGAGGGCACCATGGGGCAGGCGGAGGCACCGCCGTTGGGACTCCGTTGGGCCTGGGTTTCCGGGCTCAGCGTTCGGCGGTCGAGGGCGCGACAGCCACCTCAGGTGACAAGACGCTCGTGTGGCCAATGATCACCTCTCTTCCGGCCTCAGGATGCGACGGGAGACGACTCCGTCCCTTGGTGGATTGCAAGGAATCAAGTCCAACCTGGGCCGTTCATCGAGGCCTAATCACCTCGAACACTCGCTGCCAGGAGCGCATCGCCGGGGATTCATTGAGTTCCCCGATCGCCCGGGGAATCGTCAATGAAGGACGCCGACCGTTTCCGCAGCGAGAAGGTTGAAGCCGTCGAACCCAGGGGCTTGCACCTGGTCGTTGCCTGGCGACGTCCAGCAGTCAAGGCTGAGTGTCTGCGCGACTGTGGTGGTGAGCGTCCCCACGAGATTCAGGGTCGTGAATGAAAATCGCGCGGAGATTCGCGAGGCCGCGCCCTGCTCAGTGCCGTGGTTGAAGTCGCTCAGATCGACATTGCAAACGACCAGATCCTCCGTGGTGTCTCCCGAGCTGAACGTCTGATAGGCGTCGATGCGGTACGTTCCCGTCGGGACTGAAAGTGTGATCAGTGTGGTCGGTCTCAGGGCGTCAGAACTGATCAGGCCCCCCTGGCTGCTCGTTGCCTGGTACAGACTCGACAACGGACCGCTCGGACCAGGTGGCCCTGTTGGGCCGGGAGGCCCCGGCGGTCCAGGGGAGCCATTTTGCCCGGGAATACCTGGCGCACCCTGACTGGCCAGCAGTTGCCAGGGCCCACTCGGCGGCAGCGCCTGCGTTTGCAGTTCCGTGACGTAGGCGCTGCCGTTGAGGAACACGGCGTCGTTCGGCTGGTACACCGTGGTGGCGTCCCAGGTTCCCGTCCAGATGAGCCCCGGAGACCCGACAGCCCCCGTGGCACCCTGTGACCCGGCCGGTCCCTGCTGTCCCTTCCTGTTCCACGAAACTGCCAGTTGCCCGGCCGGGCACGGAGTGCCTTGGTTGACGAGCTTCAGACTTCCGTTTGCGGCGACGCACCCGTGAAACACACCCTGGGGATCCGGTCCGGGTGGGGACAATGCAGCAAAGGCCACACCCGCACCGAGAACCAAACTGACAATGCCTGCCAGCGCCGCCATCGCGCGCTTGGAATGCAGTCGCAGATGGCCGTCGCCGCGGCTATTGAAGTGGGGTCTCATAGGTTTGACCTTGGAGCAGCGCCGGCGACCACTTCAATGTCAGGGCCCCCGATGACGGCACCTCAAAGGTGAGCCCCATGGTGTCGTCGCGGTGACCCGCCGCGAGGATTACCGGGCCCGCTGAGCCCGGGCAAGTCGCGCCGGATGCACCGATGGGATGGCTCTTACCGCTCACATCGAGGACGGTCAATTCGCTTTGCGGATAACCCCAGTCACCGCTGGAGCCGTTGTTGATCGAGAAGGTCACCTTTATGCACTGGTCGCCAGGAGCGAGGGTCCCGTTCCCATTCGGGTAGTTCGCCATGAAGCCGGTGATACTCACCGTTTCGCCGTTGCTGGCCTTCATTGGCTGTCCCTTTGGCACGCTCACTGCACCAGCCCCCGACGACGAGGATGAGCCCGCGCCGTGGTTGTTCGCGCTGCTGGGGCCGCTCGCTCCGCAAGCGGCCATGACGGCGACCGCGATCAACGTCATCGCGGCGACCGCCGTACTTTCTCCGCGGTGCCGCCTTGTCATTGAAGCGATGGGGCGTGTCACGCCCACATGGAAGCGCAGCGCGGCGCGCCTGTCGTCAGGGCAGACCCTGAAATCTGCTTTCAAGGTCCGACCCAATGTCGAGTAGCCGGGGCGCCGGGGGAGCGGACGATCACCTCTGTGCGATGTCGCCGTGTGAGATCACGGACAGCCAGGAGGTCGCCAGGCGATGAGCATCAACCTCAAGTTCCGGGAGCGCAGCCGGGTGGATCGGCCGTGGACGAGTGCTGGTGAAAGATCTCCGTCTTCGGCGCGCCGTTGATGGTGAAGCCGAGGACGCTTAGCTCAACCCCAGCATTGCCGATCACGTCGAGGATGATCCCGTGGCATGGGACGCCCAACGCGCCGGCGTCTGACACGCCCTGGCTGGAGGCAACGTCCACATAGCCCATCGCCGTCGTGCCGAACGCGCCAATACCCAGCTCGAGTCGCGGTAGCTCGATCGCGATGACGAACCCAGCGGGCGCGATCGTGACCGTCGGGATCGCGCTCAAGATCTGGCCGATTCCCTGCATTGCCCCCTGCGCTGTCAGCTGCCCGCTGTTGTCGACCTTGAAGCCCTCGTCACCGCCGAAGGTGACCTTCGAGCCACCCCCTGTTGTCGAATTCTTGGAGCTGAAACCAAACCCCGCATTGAACGCGGCTCCGATGCCGATCTGGAACGGGATTCCGCCGACGATGACCGGCACCTCAAGCTTGATTGGTATGTGAATGAGCGTGTGGTCGCCGATGCCGATGTCGGTGCTCGCCTGCCATGTGAAATCGACCGCGCCGTTGAGGTGGCTGGCGTCGAAGGAAGCGTTCTGCATCGTCCCACTGGCTACGTCAAAGCTTGCCTCGGCGATGAAGTTCTGGATGTACCCGGTGGCGCTCAGCGTGGCCTTGGGATTCTGACCACGAGTCGCCGTCAGTGTGAAGTCGATCCGATTGTTACCCGGCGTGAAATCCATCGTGGTGTCCCAGCCCTCAATCGTGCGTGAAACGGATGCAAGCTGGGCCAGGGGAAGGGGCGCAGTGACCAGCGAGCTGAGATCGACATTGTGGGTGGTCGATGCGGACATCAGGTGCGCCGGCGGCGAAGTTCCGCGGAACGCGGTGGCACTCGGCGACGCCGAGGGAGTCGTGACGTAGTCGCCGGGCGGTGTGGGCGCGTTGGGTTCGATGGCTCCCTGGTCCAGGGCAACAGGCTGTGTGAACTTGACCGTTCCGGACGAGATCGCGTCAGTGAGGGAGGCGGGCCCAGTGGCCACGACCGTCGCGCCGCCCGACGTCGAGACCGACGTGACGCGCCGGATCGACGTCCCCTGCAGGAACATGACCGATCCGGTATGCAGGTCTGCCACATGTCCGGCGCTGCTGTTGAATGTATACGTGCTGCCGTCGGGGGACACGCTTGTGAGTTCATTGGCCACGTCGTTGCGCTTGATTTCGACCACCCCGGGCGCGAGCGTGACTTTTGCCGATCCGTTGGACACGTTATCGGCACGGCCGGCACCGGCGAGGTGACCTCCCGACGAGCTCTGCGGAGCGGCAGCATTTGATGACGGTCCGCAGCCGCTCAACGCCAGGCCGGCAGCGGCACACAGCGCGGTGAGCGCGTAGACACGACCGGCCATCTTCAGCGCGCCGGCCTTTCGGGTGACTGGCCGGTATTCAGCGCCACGCGGAACGCGCTTCCGGCGACGCTCGGAGCGACCTGGACAATTGCTGCAGTTGGCAACGACTCATCACGGAAAGCGTCCGACCACGGCTTGGGCAAGCGTGGTCATTGATTGCACCGGGTCAGCGGTGTGCGGTGAGCCGGTCACCAGCGCCAGCGTGAGGACACTGCCATGTGTGGCCACGTAGATCTCCACTGAGTGCGGACCGACCTGCCCAGGAGAGAAGGCGACGGCGGCATCGCCGAGACCACTGATTGGCCGCGCGCCGGGTACTTGGCCATTAAAGAAGGGCAGCTGTTGTGCGGATGCTCCGGCGGGCAGGGGGACAACCGCAATTGTGATTCCAGGTACGAACAGACCACCGACCGCTGGACCTGACCCTGCCCAGCTGCACTTGGCCGAGCCGGGATTCGGCGGTGGTTGCGGCGTCGCCGGACCGAGCGATACCCCGGCGGCAGCATCGATCTCGGACTGCGTTGCGAGCGCGCAAACGTCAAGGGAGCCCGACTGAGCCGGAGGGCTCGTGGCCTGTGGGGTCGCGCTCGGCACAGACGAGACGGATTGCGAGGGCCTGGCCGGCGAACTGGTACCTCCGCCCGTGGCGGGGCTGGCACCGCAGCCCAGCAATGACAGAGCCAACAGCCCCGGCAGTGTCGACACAAGGAGTGCGTTGCGCTTCATACCGATCTCTCCCGCGTCGCCGCGCTGTTCGTGGCCAGGCCGCGCCGTCGCAACACTCGATCGGCAGCGGGCGACGGCGTCATGCACACATGGAAACGCAGGACGGCGCGCCTGTCGTCAGGGCAGACCCTGAATCTGCTCTCAGGGTCTGCCCGGATGGCCGGTCACCAATGCACGTGCGAGCATGCAGTGTTGTGCTCGCGACAGTGCTGATCGTGGATGACCACGCCGAATTTCGATCAGTCGCACGCCGGCTTCTTCAGAGGAGCGACTTCCACGTCGTCGGCGAGGCAGCCGACGGGTCGTCCGGCAGAGCGGCGGTGCGGCTGCTACGTCCCGATGTCGTGCTCCTCGACATCCAGTTGCCCGACGAGGACGGCTGTGAGTTGTGTCGTGCCCTGTCAGCGGAGCCTGAAGCACCGTGCATCGTGCTCATCTCCAGCCGCGACGCCTCCGATTACGGCGTGCGTCTCACCAGCTGCGGGGCACTCGGATTCGTCGCCAAGGCTGACCTGAGTGTCGCCGCCCTCGACGCAATTCTCGAGGGACGGCGGTGAAGCGGAGTCGGTGCTCGAATCAGCGCCGCGATGGCGCCGGGGCGCCGCTTTCGCGGGCAAGTACGTTGATGACAGGATGACGTCGTCGTGGATAACCGGGCTCGGATGCTCAGAGTGGCGCTTCCTCGGGGCTTCCCAGGGGTCGCCGGCAAGCTGAACGCGCCGGGCCGCGGTGCCGCTCCGTGGCTGCTCGGGGTCATCGGTGCTGTGGGCTTGCTCACCGCGGGCGGATCCGCAACGGCGTGGGCCACGTGCCGGTGCGGCAAGCTCCCGGTTTCCGGGGAGGCCGCCCGAGTGATTGTGGGCTTGTGCTTCGTCGCCGTCGGCCTGATCGCGATGTCACAGCGCAGGCGCCGCCGGATCGGATTGCTGATGGTGGCCGTGGGCTTGACCTGGTTCATCTACGACGTGGGCTGGGTGTACATGCCGCTCACCTATACGATCGGGACGCTGGGCGCAGGGCTGTACCAACCAATCCTCGCTCACCTCACCGTTGTCTTTCCCAGCGGCCGTATACGATCCCCGGTCGATCGAACCGTCGTTGTCGGGGCGTACGGCCTCTATGGTCTGGCAAGCCTTGGTACCCAGATCCTGTGGGATCCACGAGATAGCGGCTGCCCGTGTCCGACGAACCTGCTCTTGCTGCACCGTGATGCGCAGCTCTACGCCATCGCTGAGCAGGCTAGCAGTGCCCTGCTCATCGTTGTCACCGCGGCGGTCCTGGCAGTCCTGGTCTGGCACTGGCGGCGGGCGGGGTTGCCGGGGCGCCGCGCGCTGACTCCGGTGCTGGCAGCCAGCATGCCAATAGCTGGCCTGGTGGTGGCCACGACGATCGTGGGTGAGAATTTTTTGCCCCCGCTTGCCGTACTTGCACTGACAGCGCTGCCACTTGCTTTTCTCGCCGGCTTGCTGCGCATGCGTCTGGAGCGAGCGGCGGTCGGCTCACTTGTCGTGGAACTGGAAGGCAGCGCGCGTATCGGCCGGATACGTGATGCGTTGGCACGAGCTCTGCACGATCCCACGCTGGAGGTCGCCTACTGGTTACCGAGCCAGAAGGGGTACGTTGACGGTGACGGCCGTCCGCTGACTCTGCCGGCGGAAGTGTCCGATCGCTCAGTGACCTTTTTGGAGCGAGCCGGGCAGCCCGTCGCTGCGCTGATTCATGATGCCGAGGTTGACAACAACCCTGAGTTGGTCGAGGCGGCCGCGGCCGTGGCGCGGTTGGCCATCGAGAATGAACGGCTCCAGGCGGAGATCAAGGCCCAGCTACAGCAGGTTCGCGCGTCGCGGGCTCGCATCGTCGCGACTGGGGATGCGGAGCGCCGTCGAATCGAGCGCGACCTCCATGACGGTGCGCAGCAGCGGCTGGTGACCCTCTCGCTGGTGCTCGGGCTCGCTCGAGATCAGGCCGCAGCCACCGCTGACATCGCGCTTGAGCAGGTGCTTGATGAGGCAGCTGAGCAGCTCCGCCTCGCGCTGGCAGAACTGCGAGAACTGGCCCGAGGCATCCATCCTGCGGTGCTCAGCGAAGCCGGCCTACACGCCGCGATCGAGTCCCTCGCCGACCGCCTGCCGGTTGCAGTTATCGTGGCGTCCAGCCCGGTCACGCGCTTCGAACCGGCCATTGAGGCCGCCGCGTACTTCGTCGTGGCCGAGGCCCTCACCAACGTTGTGAAGTACGCGCATGCGACGGTGGTCCACGTGACAGTGATGTATTCCGATGGACATCTGACCGTGGAGGTGGTTGACGATGGCGTCGGCGGAGCCGATCCATCCCGCGGTTCAGGACTGGTAGGACTGATGGACCGTGTGGGAGCGCTCGCCGGGAGGCTGGACGTAGCGAGCGAGCCGGGCCGCGGCAGTCGAGTGACGGCCACGCTTCCCTGCATGCCGAGGCAGCTTCCTGACAACCACGGAGTCGGCGACTCACCGCCCGCTGGATCACTGGGACAATGACCTTGCGCCTGGTGCTCGCCGACGATTCACTGCTGTTTCGAGAGGGGCTCGCGCGCCTCCTCATTGAAGCCGGTTTCGAGGTCGTCGCGCAGGCCGGCGATGTTGCGGGCTTGATGACAGCGGTGGGATCACATTCGCCCGACGTCGCCGTCATAGACATCCGGATGCCGCCGACACATACCAACGAGGGGCTTCTGGCAGCCGCGGAGCTGAAGAAGATGCAGTCGCGAATCGGCGTACTCGTGCTCTCGCAGTATGTGGAGACGCAGTACGCCCTTCGCCTCATCGCCAGCGGAGAGGGAGGCCTCGGGTACCTGGTCAAGGAACGTGTCAGCGACCTCTCGGACTTCGCCATGGCCGTGCGCCGCGTCGGAGCCGGTGAGCTGGTCGTCGACCAACTCGTGGTGGAACAACTGGTGGCGCGCCGCCGCCAGGGCGACTCGCTCAGCGCTCTGACTGGGCGTGAACGCGAGGTATTGGGTCTGATGGCCGAGGGCCGATCGAATCAGGCGATCTGTGACCAACTCTGGCTCGGCGCCAAGACGGTGGAGACGCACGTCCGCAGCATCTTCAGCAAGCTCGAGCTCAACGCGACCCCAGACGACCACCGCCGCGTGCTCGCAGTCCTGCAGTACCTTCGCTCCTGAGCACCATTTGTCCGAACTGGCCACGGTTTTCTATTCCGGGGTTGGCAGGAAGGACCCTCGGCGACGAGGTAGGGAGCTCGCTGAGGCCGGCGTGGGTCAGCACTGGATCAGGCGAAAGAGGGCCGGGCCAAAGCCCTGCGGACGTACCTGCAGGAGGACGTCACTCCAGGGTTGAGAGGGATGTTTTTGCCTTTTGCCCGGCCCAGGTCACCAGCATAGGCCGATTGGCGAGACCTGATTTTGAGGTCGACTCGCTCAGGTCGCCCCGATGAGTGACCCTATCGGGGCAGATCCGCGCCGGATTGCTCACCCAGCGGGACACGTCGCGCAGTCCATGGTAGTGGGTCAGTTTCGACTGACGCGTTCAGATCGCCCCGTACTTGCGACACTCCGAGCAGACGCTCGCCCTCCCTCTCCGAACGCTTCGTTGTGATCCTCAAGGATCAAGCGGCCGATGTGGCACTCGCTGCGGTCGTGGTAGACCTCAATGGCGTCCACGCCATAGCGGAGCGAGTAGATCTGCGAGTAGAACGCTGGCAGCACCCCCACAGTCCCACCCTCGGTAGGCTTCGCACACGCGTCGATGCGCTGGGTCACATAGCGTCCGAATCGAGACTCCGTCTTCTGAGAGCGCCCGGTGAGTGAAAACGGTCCCCCGATACGGGCCAGCTTGCAGGGGTGCCAGTACTTTTCGACATTCTGCTCTGCAATTGAACGCAGCGTTCACCAAGTTCCATCTCGACGACCCTCCCCTTGTGCAACCTCGACAAAACGTATCGCGGGCAAGCTGACGGTCCCCAAGCGAACAGATGACGAGTTCGTACGACTGCCACCCTGAGCGCGTGGAGTTGGACTGCCCCGCGTGCGGGTCGGATCGGGTCCTTCCTTTGGCGTTTCCGCGAGTCGCCGAGGAGCTCGTGGTCGAGATGCCCGAACGCGCGCTGGGTAAGTGCGGCGACTGCGGACATCGGCTGACTGCGGTCGAGATCGCAACTCAGGAGTACCACTCCCCGGACTAGCCCATCGGCGTCGGCCCCTAGTGTCGCCGCCGAAGGGAGCTCACCTCGGCGAAGCGGGTGGGCGGGTGATCCTCGACGTCAATTTCGCGTACCGGCCGTCCTGCAGCTCCGACCCAGAGTGGAGCTGTCCGCTCCCGCCCCGGGAAGAACTGGCTGATCCGTCCGATACAAGCCGGGAGCGATTTCGTGACTGAAGGCTGTAACGGCGCGACGAC
>PNBE01000095.1:14358-23881 GCA_003135895.1 Candidatus Dormiibacterota bacterium | reverse complement strand
CGACCCCTGGTCCCCCAGACCAGTACTCTAACCATCTGAGCTACTCCCCGAGGCGCGCCCAGCGACTCTAACGCGCCGGGCCAACGAGGCCGAGCAAGCCTCAGTCGTCGCTCTCGTCGCGATGACGGGTCACGATCCGCAGGCGCACCCCCGCGAAGCCGAAAACCGCCCGGATCCGGTTCTCCAGGTAGCGCTGATAGGCGAAGTGCATCAGCTCGGGGTCGTTGACGAAGAGCACGATCGTCGGAACCGGGCTGCGCGCCTGGGTCGCGTAGAGGATCTTGAGCCGCCGCCCCTTGTGGGTCCGCGGTGGGTGCTCGTCCAGCGCATTCCTGATCAAGTTGTTGAGCGCCGGCGTCGGGATGTGGATCGCCCGAGCGTCGGCCACCGCGAGGACCGCGGGCATGACCCGCTTCAGATTGCGATGTTCGGTCGCCGAAAGTGTCAGCACCGGCACCCCCGGGACGAACGAGAACGAGTCCTGGAGCTTCTTCAGGAATCCCGCATCCACCCGGTCCTCGTGCTTGACGAGATCCCACTTGTTGGCCGCGACGACGAGCCCGGCGCCGGCCTCGACGGCATACCCCGCGATATGCCGGTCCTGCGCGCTTGCTCCCTCCGACGCGTCGATCACCAGCAGACCGACGTCACTGCGCTGCAGTGCACGCAGCGAGCGCAGCAGGCTGTAGCGCTCCACGTTCTCGGTGACGATGCCCCGCCGGCGGATCCCGGCAGTGTCCACCAGCCGGATCTTTCGCCCGTCGAGCGAGACCACCGTGTCCACAACGTCTCGTGTCGTCCCCGCGACCGGCGAGACCAGCGCGCGCTCCGATCCCACCAGCCCGTTGAGCAGCGAGGACTTCCCGGTGTTCGGCCTGCCGATGATCGCAACACTCACCTCGCCCGCCGCGGGCTCCGTCCCCGCCGCGCCGCTCTCGGGAAGCTCAGCGACGAAACGGTCGAGCAGATCGCCGGTATCGGTTCCCTGCAGCGCCGAGATCAGCAGCGGATCCCCCAGCCCCAGCCGGTACAGCTCGTCGGCGCGATAGCGGTCGACCTGGCTGTCCGCCTTGTTGCCCACCAGGATCACCGGCCGTCCTCCGCGGCGGAGCGCCTGCGCGATCTCCTCGTCCAGCGCGGTGACGCCGTCACGCACGTCGACCATGAAGCAGCAGACGTCCGCCTCGGTGATCGCCATCTGCGCCTGTTCGCGGGTCGCCCGCGTCAACGCCGCGATATCGGGTGCGGCGTCGCGCGGCAGCGGCACGTCGAGCCCTGCGGTGTCGACGACCGTGAAGCGCTTGCCGCCCCACTCCACCACGCCGTACAACCGGTCGCGCGTCAGCCCCGCGAACGCGTCGACGATCGCCCTGCGTGTCCCGGTGAGTCGGTTGAACAGGGTCGACTTGCCGACATTCGGACGTCCGACGATCGCGATCACACCAACGGCGGGCGCAATCGGATCCGCCTCCTCACGACGGCGCCGGCGAGTGGCGCCGGCCGGGCTCATTTCCCTCCGCCAGGGACCGGCGAGATGTCCATCGTGATCTGCGCGAACGGGGCCCCTTCTTCTTCCAGCGCGAAGGCGTTGAGGTCCTCGGCGCCGGCTGCGATGGTCCGGCAGATGATGTAGACGTAGTCGAGCCAGGCGCGATCGGTGTCGAACTGCGAAGGCTGCGCCGGGTGGTCGGGGTGGCTGTGCCAGATTCCGGCCACGTCGAGCCCACGCGTGCGCCCGTCGCGGTCCGCCTTCATGAAGTCCACCGGGTCGAGGTCGTAGCGATCGGCGCTGCGCTCGGTCCACATGTTGCGAGCGGACGTCGCATCAACGATGAGCATGCGCGTCCCGTCCCGCCGTCCCAGGAGCACACCGCATCCCTCGTTCGGGTAGGCGGCGACGGCAAGCTCGCGAATACGGCGCTCGGCGCCAGGCGCGATCGTCGCAAAGCGCAGGTTCACCGCCCGGCCCGCCGGTACAGCCCCGTGGAGAGGTAGCGGTCGCCGCCGTCCGGGAGCACGGTGACGATCACCCCGTGGCCGATTCGCCGCGCGATCTCGCCACACGCCCAGAGCGCCGCGCCGCTGGAGTGTCCGGCGAGGATGCCCTCGTTGCGCGCCAGCTGCCGGGCCACGTCATACGCGGGCTCGGTCTCGACACCGATGTCCTCATCTGCGAGCGAGGGATCGTAGATCCCGGGCACGATCGATGTATCCATGTGCTTCAACCCCTCGAGGCCGTGCCACGGTTCCGCGGGCTGCACGCTGATGCACTGAACATCCGGATTCTTCTCTCGAAGACGTCGGGTCACGCCCACGAAGGTGCCGCTCGTCCCCAATGCGGCCACGAAATGGGTCACCGTGCCCCTGGTCTGCTCCCAGATCTCGACACCGGTCCCGTCGTAATGCGCGAGCCAGTTGGCGTCATTGTTGTACTGGTCGGGCATGAAGAACGCGTCGGGGTTTTGCTCATACATGGCCCGAACCAGGCGGATCGCACCGTCGCTGCCCTCGAGTGGATCGCTGTATTCAACCTCGGCGCCAAACGCCGCCACCAGCTGGCGGCGCTCCTCGCTGACGTTGCCGGGCATCACCAGGCGCACGCGGTAGCCCTTGGCGGCACCGATCATCGCGTAGGCGATGCCCGTGTTTCCGCTGGTGCTGTCCAGGATCGTGCGACTGCGAGTGAGCCGGCCCGAGCGCTCGCCTTCCTCGATCATCCGGAGAGCGGGCCGATCCTTCACCGAGCCTCCGGGGTTGAGGAACTCCGCCTTGGCGAACACCGCGACGTTCGGGCACTCCTCCTCGAAGAGGCGGATGCGCAGCAACGGGGTATTGCCGATGCGTTCGGTGATCGTCTCCCCCATCGCCTTCGGTACGAGCGTCAACGCCGGCTGAGCCGGGTGCTGCGGCGTGGTCACGCCGATCAGCTGGCCTCGGCTCCCTGCGCCACCCGAAAGCCGGCAGCACCGCGTCGCTGATCGGCGATGACTGCGAGGACGGCCTCGGGGCGAACCAGGAACGGTCCATCCTCACCCGGGAGCTCGACGAATCCCGAGCCTGAACCGGAAGCGTTGAGCTTGGCTGTGATCTCCTCCACCGTGAGCTTCACTGAGAGGTCACCACCGTTGGCCAGACGTACGTGTGCCATATGTCTCCTAGGGTACCGGGTCGGTGCCCATGCGGTCGGTCTCGGGCATCATCCGGCGGACGCCGCGACCAGCGCCGCGTCGAACTCCGCTTTGAGATCGTCGATGTGCTCGATGCCAACGCTGATCCGCACCAGGCCATCGGTGATGCCGAGCGCTGCTCGCTGCTGCGGGCTGAGTGCCCGATGCGACGTGCTGGCCGGGTAGCTCACGGTGGTAGCCACGTCCCCGAGGCTCGGCGCCAGGCGGATCCCGTTGAGCCCGCGGATGAAGGCGTCGGCCGCTCCGCCTCCGCCGCGCAGGTCGATGCTGAGCATCGCTCCGGTGCCACGTGGGAGCAGCCGCTGCGCCAGTGCAGCGTCCTGGGGACCGCGCATCCCCGGGTAATGGACCGCCGCGATCTCGGGACGCTCCGCGAGGAAGCTCGCGAGCGCCGCCGCGTTCTGGCTGCCTCGCTCCATGCGCAGCCCCGCCGTGCGCAACCCGCGAAGCGCGAGCCACGAATCGAACGGCGAGAGGGTGCACCCCAGCAACCGGGAGTGCGCGTCGAGCCAGTCGCCCGCCGGGTTCGCCGCGTCGATGAGCAGCACGCCCCCGATCACGTCGCTGTGTCCCGAGAGGTACTTGGTCAGGCTGTGGATCACCAGGTCGGCCCCGTGCGCGAACGGCTGGAACAGGAACGGGGGCGTGAACGTCGAGTCGACGATGCATGCGGCCCCGGACTGATGCGCCGCAGCCGCCACGGCGGGCATGTCGACGACGCCGATCAGGGGGTTGGTGATCACCTCGGTCACCACCGCCGCGACGTCAGGCCCCAATGCGGCCGCGACGATGGCTCCGTGATCAACGCCGCCGCCGGCGGGCACATCGACAGTGGTCACCTTGACGCCGAGGTTGCCGAGCGGTCCGGCGAGCAGCGACTCGGTGCCGCCGTAGCACGGTCGAAGGACCACCATTCGGGATCGCGACGGGGTCACCAGGAGTGTGGTGGCCAGGAGCAGCGCCGCCTGGCCGCTCGATGTGACCCGTGCCACCGGGGCCGCGCGGCCGGGCACGGTCTCGAGCTCGATCATCGCCTCCTCCAGCCGCTGGGGGTTGCCTCCCCCGTAGCGCCGGTACGAGTTCCGCCCTTCCATCGCCTCGTCCACGGACGGCAGATCCGCGTAGGCACGAACCGACGCCAGGGTGAGGGGCGCAACCAGGTCGACTCCGTCGCCGGTGTCGCCCACGCCAAGCCCCGCTCTTGCGGTCGACGTCGAGGGATCGACGGGCCCGGACATATTCAGGCCGGCACGGGGTGCGTGCGGAAGAACGGCGCCGCGCCGGCGTAGACAGCGGTCTCGCCCAGCTCGTGCTCGATGCGCAGGAGACGGTTGTACTTGGCAACACGCTCGGATCGCGACGGAGCGCCCGTCTTGATCTGGCCGGCATTGACAGCAACTGCGAGGTCGGCGATCGAGGTGTCCTCGGTCTCGCCGCTGCGGTGGCTGATCACGCTCGTGTAGTTGTGGCTGGTCGCGAGTGCGATGGTGCCGAGCGTCTCGCTCACCGTACCGATCTGGTTCAGCTTGATGAGGATCGAATTGGCAACCCCACGATCGATACCCAGCTGGAGCCGCTCGGCATTGGTGACGAAGATGTCGTCGCCCACCAGCTGCACGCGGCCGCCGAGGCGGTCGGTGAGCATCTTCCAGCCATCCCAGTCATCCTCGGCCATACCGTCCTCGAGCGACACGATCGGGTACTTGCCGCACCAGCTTTCCCAGCGGTCGACCATGCCTGCCGCATCGAGGGTCGTTCCCTCGCCGCGCAACTCGTAGCGACCGTCCTTGTACAGCTCGGAGGTTGCGGGGTCGAGCCCGATCGCGACATCACGCCCCGGTGCGTAGCCGGCGGCCCCGATCGCCTCCATGAGCAGCTCCATGGCGGCTTCATTGTGGTCGAGATCGGGCGCATAGCCACCCTCGTCGCCCTGTCCGGTGCCGAGACCGCGGTCGTGGAGGATCCTGCGGAGGGAGTGGAAGCATTCCGCACCCGCCCGGAGCGCCTCGCGGAAGGTCGGGAGTCCGATCGGGAGGAGCATGAACTCCTGGAAATCGACACGCGTCTGGGCGTGCGCGCCGCCGTTGAGGACGTTGAACTGGGGCACCGGCAACAGGTGCGCCCCCTCGCCGCCGAGGTGGCGATACAGCGGGACCCCGGATGCGCCGGCAGCCGCGTGGCTGCTCGCAAGACTCACCGCGAGGATGGCGTTGGCGCCGAGCTTGCTCTTGTTCGGGGTGCCATCGAGCTCGCGGAGCTTCGCGTCGAGCCCCGCCTGGTCGGTCACGTCGAAGCCGATCAACTCAGGGCCGATCACGGCCTCGACATTGGCCAGGGCCTGGAGCACTCCCTTGCCGCCGAACCGGGCCGGGTCACCGTCGCGCAGCTCGACCGCCTCGTGGACTCCCGTGCTGGCGCCGCTCGGGACGCGCGCTCGCCCCTCGGTGCCGTCGTTGAGCGTGACCGCGCATTCCAGCGTGGGATTGCCCCGCGAGTCGAGGATCTCGAGTGCGGTGATCGCCTCGATTCTGGTCACGACGTCCTCAGCCCCACGGCCAGCTCGTCCCAGAGACGGCCGAGCACACGGATGCCCTTGAAGTACATGTCGAGGGTGAACTTCTCGTTGGGTGCGTGGATCTGATCGTCTGGCAGTCCGAGTCCGACCAGCACCGCCTGGAGGCCCATCACCCGCGCGAACGATTCCACCGGCGGTATCGAACCACCCTCGCGGGTCAGCGCGGGGGTCGTCCCGAAGACGCTTTCCATGGCCCGTGACGCCGCTTGCACGGCGGGATGGTCGATCGAGGTGACCACCGGCCTCCCCCCGCCCTTGGCTTCGGCAGTGACCGTGACGCCGGGGGGTGCGGCCGCGAGGACGGCGTCGCGCACCAGCCCGGCAATGCGCTCGGGATCCTGGTTCGGCACGAGCCTGCAGGTGATCTTGGCTCCGGCGCTCGCCGGGATGATCGTCTTCTGACCCGGTCCCGAGTACCCACCCCAGATGCCGTTGAACTCCAGCGTCGGCCGAGCCCAGAGGCGCTCGCGATCGGTCCAGCCCGCCTCGCCGATCGTCGCCGGCACGTCGCCCGCTTCCCTGCGGAACTCGTCGACGTCGTAGGGGACGCGGGCGAAGAGCTCGCGCTCCTCGGCCGAGGGTGCCCGCACATCGTCGTAGAAGCCGGGGACGGTCACCCGCCGGGTCACGGGGTCGTGCAGCGACGCGAGGATCTCGGCAAGGGCGGCGATGGGATTGGCGACCGCGCCGCCGAAGCGACCGGAGTGCAGGTCCAGGGCCGGACCCTTGACATAAACCTCGACACCCGCGAGCCCGCGCAGCCCGGTGCAGAGCGACGGGATCCCCGGCGCGATGATCGCCGTGTCCGACACCACGAGGATGTCCGCCCGGAGCCGAGCCTGCTCGGCCTCGACGATCTCCTCGAAGTGAACTGATCCCGACTCCTCCTCCCCTTCGACGATGAGCTTGAGGTTGAGGGGCAGCTCGCCCCGGACGGCGAGCACCGACTCCACGGCCTTGAGGTGCATCCACACCTGGCCCTTGTCGTCGACTGCGCCACGACCGTAGAGGTTGCCGTCCCGCACCTCGGGTTCGAAGGGCGACGTGCGCCACTCGTCGAGCGGATCGACCGGCTGCACGTCGTGGTGCCCGTAGATGAGCGCCGTCGGCAGCTTGGGATCAACGATGCGCTCGGCGTAGACGGCTGGGTGGCCCGCGGTCTCGACGATCTCGGCGTGCCGGAAACCCGCGGTTCGGGCCGCCTCGGCGAGGTATTCGGCGTTGCGGCGGACGTCGCCGGCGTGAGCAGGATCGGCGGAAATGCTCGGGATGCGGAGGAACTCTATGAGCTCGTCCACATGGCGCTGCTGGTCGGCGGCGCAGTAGGCGTCGAGGTCGTTCTCAGGCATGCCCGAAGCCTAGTGGGGCGGCCACTCGGGCTGCATCCGTTGTAGCCTTTCCCACGCGAACTCTCGTCGTTCCACTCCACGTCTTCCCAGGAGGTCGCCCGTCATGGCCGTTCGAGTCCTGCCCGCAGGGACCATCGGGATTCCGCTGAACCCACTACCCGCACCCGAGCCGCCCCCGCTCGAGGTCGAGGACGACGTCCCAACGCTCCACCTCGTGGGTCGGAGCGAGCAGCGGCTGGCCCAGGCCCTCTTCGAGACCGAGGCCGTCGACGAGCCGTACAGCCCGGACACCGTCCGCGCTCTGCGCCTGCTCGCCATGGACAACCTCGTCGACATCATCCAGCTGCGGGAAGTCGTCCAGGAGCGCGACGCCCAGGTTGCGGCGCTCATCGGAGAGGTCGACACCTGGCGCGCCCGTGCGCTCGAGGAGCACGCCCACCGTGGCGTCGAACAGCGCGAGGCGGTCCGGCGCGAGCGCGAGCTGGTCACCGTCCTGCACAGCGAGCTGATCCGCAACGAGACGCTGTCCGGCGAGCTGGCCTGGCGCCGCAAGCCCTGGTTCCGGCGCATCGGCGGCCACTGATCAGGAAGCGCTCGCCTCCGCCGCGGTCTTCGGGCCGACCTGCTCCTCGCTGATCTCCCAGAGGCGACGCGCGAGCGCGGGATCCTGCGCCTGCCGGCTCGACACGGCGAGTGCTCGGTCCTCGTAGTAGCCACCGCTCTGCTTGGAGACATCGGGCGAATCCGCGAGCCAGACCAGCGTCTGCGCAGCCTTCCTGGGGCTGCGCGAGAACGGCGCGATGATGGTCATCGCCGTGCTCATGAGCGCGCCGTTGTTGCGGTTGAAGCCAGTCGCCACCAGGCCCGGGTGAAAGCTGTACGCGGTCACGCCCGTTCCCTCGAGGCGGCGCGCCAGCTCGCGGGTGAACATGATGTTGGCCAGCTTGGTCTCGCCGTAGCGGGTGAAGCCTCGTCCTTTCCAGGAGCGTTCCGCGTTCAGGTCGTCGAACGGAATGAGCTTTCCCTTGTGCGCATCCGACGCGGTCGTGATGATGCGAGCCGGAGCCGATGCCTTCAGCCGGTCGAGCAGCAGCGTGGTCAGCAGGAACGGAGCAAGGTGATTGAGCGCCCACGTCCGCTCGACGCCGTCGACAGTCAGCCGGCGCGACGTGAACGTCGCGCCCGCGTTGTTGATCAGGACGTCGATGCGCGGATAGCGCTCGAGCGCCTCTCCGGCCAGCGCTCGCACCGACGCCTGCGACGTCAGGTCGGCATGGAGCAGGTCGACCTTGGATCCCCCCTCCCCTTCGATCGCCCTGACGGCCTCCGCGCCTCGCGCATCGTCCCGCGCGACGATCGCCAGCTGAGCCCCACGCCGAGCGAGCGCCTGCGCCGCAGCCAGCCCGATCCCACGCGTGGCGCCCGTGATCAGGACGCGCTTGTCGCGTACGCCTGTCCACTCAGTCATCGCCGGAGAAGCCTAGCAGGGCGCCGGGAACGGCTCAGGCGTTGCTCGGAAACGCGAGGTCGACCCTGCCCGGCCCGGGTTCCGGCCAGCGTGACGTGACCACCTTGGTGCGCGTGTAGAAGTGAATCCCGTCCGGGCCGTACATATGCGTGTCTCCGAACAGTGACGCCTTCCACCCCCCAAAGCTGTAGTACGCGACCGGCACCGGAATCGGCACGTTGACACCGACCATGCCGACCTGCACCTCGAACTGGAATTTGCGCGCCGCGCCGCCGTCGCGGGTGAAGATGGCCACCCCGTTTCCGTACTGATTGTCATTAACCAACCGGATCGCCTCGTCGTACGTGTCGACGCGCACCACCGAGAGCACCGGCCCGAAGATCTCGTCGTCGTAGACCCTGGAGCCGGGCTTCACCCGGTCGACGAGCGATGGTCCGAGGAAGAAGCCGTCGCCGTCAGGCGTATTGCCACGCCCGTCGACCACCAGGCGGGCTCCGCCGAGCGACTGATCCTCGAGGTAGGTCGCCACCTTGTCGCGATGCTCGCGGGTGACCAGCGGTCCCATCTCCGACGTCGGATCGTCGCCGGCGCCGACCTTGAGCGCGGGAATCCGCGCGGCGATCGCTTCGACCAGCCGCTCCGCGATGTCACCGACGGCGACGACAGTGGAGATCGCCATGCAGCGCTCGCCGGCTGAGCCGTACCCGGCGGACACAGCAGCGTCGGCTGCGGCCTCGAGGTCCGCATCGGGCAGCACCACCATGTGGTTCTTCGCACCGCCCAATGCCTGGACGCGCTTGCCGTTACGCGTTCCCGTCTCGTAGATGTGACGCGCGACCGGCGTCGAGCCCACGAAGGAGAGCGCCGCGACCTCCGGATGGTCGAGCAAGCGGTCAACCGCCTCACGCGCCCCTTGCACCACCGAGAACACGCCGTCGGGCAA
>PNBE01000095.1:0-14323 GCA_003135895.1 Candidatus Dormiibacterota bacterium | reverse complement strand
ATCCACATCGGCACCATCGCCGGGAAGTTGAAGGGCGTGATCCCCGCAACCACGCCGAGCGGCTGCCGTATGGAGTACACGTCGACCCCGCGTGATGGCTGCTCGGAGAATCCGCCTTTGAGCAGGTGGGGAACGCCGCACGCGAACTCGACGTTCTCGATGCCGCGGGCCACCTCGCCCTTGGCGTCGGAGAGCACCTTGCCATGCTCCGACGTCACGATTGCCGCGAGGTCGTTGCGGTGCTTGTCGAGGAGGTCCCGGAAGGCGAAGAGGATCGTCGTCCTCTGGGAGAGCGACGATGCGCGCCACTCCCGGAATGCGCCGGAAGCGGTTTCGACGGCGGCGTCGACCTCGGTCGCGGAGGCGAGGTCGACGGCGCCGGTTTGCTCGCCGGTGGCCGGGTTGAAGACGGGGCCCTGCCTGCCGGATGACCCCGCGACTACCTGGCCACCGATCCAGTGGCTGATCCGCTTCAAGCGGCCATTGTCGCCTTCTCGAGGGTACGGGCGGTAAGTACCTGGGCGAGGTGCCGCTTGTACTCGGCGGTCGCGCGGACGTCGCCGGTCGGGTCGATGTCCGATCCGCTCTCGGCTGCGGCATCCGCTGCCGAGGCTCCGCCGGCAAGCGCGCGCTCCACCGAGGCACCGCGGCGCGGTGTCCTTGCAAGGTTCACGTAGCCCACGCGCCACGACGAGCCCGTCTCCTGCACCGCAACCCCCGCGATCGCCCAGTCGTACAGCCGGCGGCGGAACTTCGTGTACGCGAATCGCCCGGTCGACACGGGAAAGCGCACCGCGGTCACCACCTCGTCGTGCTCGAGGGCGGTCGTGAAGATGTCGCGGAAGAAATCGCTCGCCTTGTGGCGTCGCTTGTTGGTGACGATCTCGGCGTCGAGCATCAGCGCGAGCGCGTTGTAGTCGCCCGCCGCATCACCGTGCGCGATCACGCCGCCGATGGTGCCCAGGTTGCGCACCTGGTTGTCACCGACGTCGTTGGCCATCTCCACGAGGATCGGCAGGGCCTCGCGCAGGGTCGCGTTGCGCTGGATGTCGACGTGACGCACCAGCGCGCCGATCTCCACGCTGCCGTTGTCGCGGCGAACCTCCTTGAGCCCGTGAATTCCCTGAATGTCAACCAGTGCGGTCGGCTGGCTCAGGCGGAGTCGCATGAGCGGAATGAGGCTCTGGCCACCGGCGATGACCTTGGCGTCGTCGCCGTATTTGGTCAAGAGCGACTGGGCCTCATCCACCGATCCCGGGCGAGCGTATTCGAATGCCGCGGTGATCATGCGCGTGCCTCCTTGATCATCGACCAGAGGCGATCAGGACGGGCCGGCATCTCCACATGTTTGATGCCGAACGGCGCCAGCGCATCGGTGATCGCGTTGATCACGGCAATGCTGGACGCGATCGTCCCGGCTTCGCCGACGCCCTTGACGCCAAGCTCGTTGGTCGGGCTCGGGGTTACGGTGCGATCCAGCTCGAAGTGCGGCATCTCGGCCATCGTCGGGATGAGGTAGTCGAGCATCGTGCCGGTGAGCATCTGCCCGGTCTCGTCGTCGTACTGCACCTCCTCGAAGAGCGCTTGGGAGATGCCCTGGGCGATGCCACCGTGGAGCTGTCCGTCAACCACCATCGGGTTGATCACGTTGCCGCAATCGTCGACCGCGACGTAGCGATCGATGCTCACCGCGCCGGTCTCGGGGTCGACCTCGACGGCGCAGATGTGGCAGCCGAACGGCCACACGAAGTTCGGCGGATCGAAGTACGACACCGCCTCCAGCCCATGCTCCATGCCCTCGGGTAGGCCGGCGCCGTACGAGGCAAAGGCAAGCTCCGCAAGGACTTTCGCCTCGCCCGGGTTGCCACGCACGAAATAACGACCCTGGTCGACGACGATGTCTTCTTCGGATGCTTCGAATGCGTGCGCCGCGAGCTTTTTGGCCTTGTCGACGACCTTGTGGCACGACGCCATGATCGCCATGCCACCGACCGCGAGGCTGCGAGATCCGTAGGTGCCGTAGCCGAACGGCGTGTCTCCAGTGTCGCCGTGGCGGATCTCCACGGAGTCGTACGGAACACCGAGCGTGTCGGCGACGATCTGCGCGAACGTGGTCTCGTGACCCTGGCCGTGTGCGTGGGTTCCGACCGAAACGGTCACCGAGCCTGAGGGATGCACCCGCACCATCGAGGACTCCACGAGCGCGATCCCGGCGGCCGGCGCGGTCGCCGAACTCGGTCCGACCCCGCAGATCTCGACATACGTGCTGAACCCGATCCCTGTGTAGCGCCCCTTGGCTCGCAATTCCTCCTGGCGCTTGCGCAGCGCCGGGTAGTCGATGTTCGCCATCGCGCGATCCATCGACCTCTCGTACTCACCGGAGTCGTACACAAGACCGAAGTTGTTGGTATGGGGGAAGGTTGTGATGAAGTTCTTGCGCCGAACCTCGGCCGGATCCATACCGATCTCGCGTGCCACGATGTCCACGATGCGCTCGATCAGGTGGGTCGCCTCGGGGCGCCCGGCGCCGCGATACGGGTCGGTCGACATCCGGTTGGTGAAGACGCCGATGCTGCGCGCGTGGATCGCTTTGAAGTCGTAGCAGCCGCCACCGAGGAGGCAGGCGACCACCTGGAAGGCGCTGAAGACGCCGTGGTACGCGCCGATGTCGAGCAACTGCGTGAACTTCAACCCCAGCAGGGTGCCGTCACGCTTGGCCGCCACCTCCACGTCGAAGATCTGCCCGCGACCCTGGGTGGTTGCCTGCAGGCTCTCAGTGCGATCCTCGATCCACTTGACGGGGCGTTCAGTGATCTTGGACGCGGCCGTCGCGAGGTACTCCTCGGGGTAGGGGCGGAGCTTGGCGCCGAATCCCCCACCCACGTCGTGGCTCACGACCCGGAACTGCGACTCGGGCACGCCGAGCGCACCGCCGACGAAGAGCCGGATGAAATGGGGCACCTGCGTCGAGGTCCACAGCGTGCATCGGTTGTCGTACGGGATGTAATCGGCGACGCAACCGCGCGTCTCCATGGCGGTTGGGAACAGGCGTTGCTGACCGATGCGCTGCTTGAGCACCACGTCCGCCTCGGCGAACGCGGCGTCGATGTCGCCGGCCGGAAATGCGGCGTCCCATCCGATGTTGTCGGGCCGGTCGCTCTTGACCAGCGGGCTGCCCGGCTCCATCGCCTTCTCGAGGTCCATCACCGCCGGGAGCGGCTCGTAGTCAACGACCACAAGCTGCGCAGCGTCGTCTGCAAGGTAGCGATCCTCGGCAATGACCACGGCCACCGGCTCGCCGGCGTAAGCCGCCTCGGTCGCCGCAATCGGGAACTGCTCGGGAACCTGCTTCTTGTCGGGGACAAAGGAGTTCGTGACCGGAAGCGGTCCGCCGATCACCGCCTTGAAGTCGGCGGCGATGAGCACCGCAACCACGCCCTTGGCCGCTAGCGCGGCCGAGGTGTCGATCGAGCGGATGCGCGCATGCGCGTGCGGGCTCCGCACCACCGACATGTGCGCCATGTTCACGAGGTTGACGTCGTCGATGAAGTTGCCGTGTCCGGTGATGAGCTTGGGATCCTCGCGACGCTGAATGCGAGCGCCGATCATGGAGGTGACAGCCATGGCTAGCCCTCCACCGGGGCCGCGGCGGATCCGACGAGGTTCGCGGACGTCTCAGCCGTCCCGCCGTTCATCGCCTGGGACGCCGATCGCACGGCCTTCTTGATGTTCTCGTAGCCGGTGCAGCGGCAGAGGTTGCCTTCCAGCCCCCGTTCGATTTCAGCGTCGGTGGGCGACGGATTCTGCTTCAGGAGATATGCGGCGGCCATGATGAATCCCGGCGTGCAGAATCCGCACTGCAGGCCGTGCTCGTTCCAGAACGCCTGCTGCACCGGATGCAGCGTGCCTTCCTGAGCCAGCCCCTCGATCGTGGTCACATCCTTGCCGGCGGCCTGGACCGTGAAGACGCTGCACGATTTCACCGCCTCGCCGTCTATCAGGACCGTGCACGCGCCGCACTGGCTGGTGTCGCAGGCGATGTGCGTTCCGGTGAGACCGGCCACCTCGCGCAGGTAGTGCACGAGGAGCAGACGCGGCTCAACGTGGTCCTCCCTCGGCCTTCCGTTAATAGTCAGGGAAACCGACTGCGTCATGGATATCCTCCCGGACGGAAAGGCGAACGACGGCGCTCATGCTGGCATTCGCCCATGGGAAGGGTCAAGCGCATTTGATCGCAAATCTGCAGTGCACATGCAAGCTGCATGATGCGTTTATACCGCGTCCGCTAGGCATATATCGGTCAAAGGCTCACATCTGCGGCAATTCCTGCCACGAGACCCGCTCAAACTGGTATTTGGTCGCCGCGTCTGTGGACATGGCCACAGCGAAAGTCCACAATGGCGCCTGCCTATTCAGTTCTCGGCTTTGGGGGTCACACATGGGTCGCACGGTCACCTTCTCGCGTCGCGCCGCCATCGCACTGGTCGTTCCGGCCGCATTCATGGCCGCGTGTGGCGGTTCGACTGGCAGTTCCTCGCCCGCGAGCTCTGGCCCACCGTTGCCGACGACCCAGGCGTCCATCGCCGCCGAGGTGCCTGCCGCGATCAAGGCGGCGGCGCCCCTCCAGATCGCAACCGACGCGTCGTACGCGCCGAACGAATTTGTCGATCCGACAACCGGGAACGTGGTCGGGTGGGACGTGGAACTCGCCAAGCAGGTCTGCGCCGTGCTCGGTGTGCCCTGCACGATCAACAACGTCACCTTCTCGGACATCATCCCGGCCCTGCTCGAAAACCCCGCGAAGTACCAGATGGCCTTCTCGAGCTTCACACCGACCAGTGCGCGCGAAGCCAAGGGCATTGACTTCATCACGTACTACCAGGCTGGCGAGGCGTGGCTGGTCAAGGCTGGAGGCGCCTCCATCTCGTCAGCGGCCGACATGTGCGGACATGCGGTTGCCGTGGAGTCGAGCACGATCGAGGAGTCCGATGCGTGGGGATACATGGGTATGCAGCCGGGCGGTGCCAAGATCTCGGGCGATACGAACCATTGCACCGCAGCAGGAAAGCAAGACATCACCGTGCTCAGCTTCGGAACGCAGACCCAGGCGAACGCGGCGCTGCTGTCGGGTCGTGCAGACTTCGGGTGGCTCGACCAGCCGGTCGCCGACTATCAGGTGAAGCTGGAAAGTGGCAAGCTCAAGATCGGTGGCACCGCTTGCAGCGTTTCGCCGTACGGCGTCGCGATGGTGAAGTCGACCGGCCTCGAGCAGGCGGTCCAGGATGCGATCAAGTACCTCATCGATCACAACTTCTACAAGCAGCTCCTCGACACCTGGGGCGTTGCGGATGGCGCAGTCGCCAGCTCGGCGGTGACGCTGAATAACAACAACTCGGTGGGCGCCAGCTGCGTGCCGTCGTACTGAGGTCCTTCGTCAACACGGATCGCGACGTGACCACCGTCATGCGACCGTGAGCGAACGACAGGCGTGACGTGAGCGAACCCATCGTCTCGAGTGCGAGGAGCCGGCCCGAAGCTATCCAGGCGATCCCTCTGCGCCACCCGTGGCGGTGGATCGCCGCGGTGTTGGTCCTCGCGCTCGCTGCCGCGGCCCTCTACACCTTTGCCGCCGCGCCCGGTCTCGACTGGCGCGTCGTGGGTCAATACCTGTTCTTTCCGCAGGTCCTGCATGGGGTCCTTGTCACTCTCGAGCTCACTGCCATCGCGATGGCGATCGGGGTCGCCCTCGGCGCGCTCCTCGCCGTAATGCGCCTTTCGCCGAACCCAGTGGTGTCGACCGTGAGCTGGTTCTACATCTGGTTCTTCCGGGGCACTCCCGTGCTCGTACAACTCTTCTTCTGGTACAACCTCGCGCTGATCCTTCCCCATCTGTCGATCGGCATCCCGTTCACGCACATTGAATGGATCGGCACGACCAACCAGATCATCTCCCCATTTCTCGCCGCCATCCTCGGGCTGGGCCTCAACGAAGCTGCATACATGTCCGAGGTCGTACGCGCAGGAATCATCTCGGTTGAGCAAGGCCAGACTGAAGCCGCGCAGGCGCTCGGCATGACGCGGATGCGGGTGATGCGCCGCATTGTTCTGCCGCAAGCCATGCGGGTCATCCTCCCACCGACGGGTAACGAGACCATCTCGATGCTCAAGACCTCGTCGCTTGCATACATAACGACGGTCAACGAGCTTTTCTACGTGACAACCCAGATCTCGAACGCGAACTTCAGCATTGTCGAGTTGCTCATCGTGGCGAGCATCTGGTACCTCGCCATGACGTCGCTGCTCACCTTCGGTCAGTACTACCTGGAGCGGTACTTTGCGCGAGGCGCCTCGCGGCAGTTACCGCCGACACCGCTGCAGCGCTTCCGCCGGCTGCTGTTCCACTTCCACGACCCGCCCCCTGTCGGCCCGTTCGAACCATTGGCCACAAGCGCGTCACATCACGATGACCGGGTGATGTGATGGCGACGCCTATGGTTCTCGCCGAGGGTGTCCACAAGTCCTTCGGCCGCCTCGAGGTGCTCCGGGGCATCAATCTCGCGGTCGCGCCTCGCGAGGTGCTGTGCATCGTCGGCCCGTCGGGCTCGGGCAAGAGCACCTTCCTGCGCTGCATCAACCACCTCGAGAAGATCGACGCCGGGCGGCTGTCGGTCGACGGCGAGCTGGTCGGCTACCGGCAGCACGGCGACAAGATCTATGAGCTGCCGGATCGCGAAGTCTGCCGCAAGCGCGCCGAGATCGGGATGGTGTTCCAGCGATTCAACCTGTTCCCGCACATGACCTCGTTGCAGAACATCATGGAAGCGCCGATGCGCGTGAAGGGCGAGCCGCAGAAGGAGGTCGAGCAGCGCGGACGAGCGCTCCTCGCCAGAGTCGGCCTCGCCGACAAGGTGGACGTGTACCCGAATCAGCTCTCCGGTGGGCAACAGCAGCGGGTGGCAATCGCGCGTGCGCTCGCCATGCAGCCGAAGCTCATGCTGTTCGATGAGCCGACCTCTGCACTGGATCCGGAACTGGTGGGGGACGTTCTCGATGTCATGCGCGGCCTCGCGCAGGACGGTATGACCATGGTTGTCGTGACCCACGAGATGGGGTTCGCTCGCGAGGTCGGCGACTCGCTCGTCTTCATGGACGGGGGCGTCATCGTCGAGTCGGGTAATCCCCGCGATGTGCTCGCCAATCCCCAGCACGAGCGCACCAGGTCGTTCCTTTCCAAGGTGCTGTAGCCGCTACACGGCGACGTTGGACGCTGCTCATCCACCGGGATCCCCGGCAGGGACTGTGCTAGAATCTAATGTTACTATTGAATTACTAGCCTGCCCCTCATGAGCGCAGGTCTGGAGCAGGCTGATGGCAACGGACCCTTCCATGCGGGCGGTGCGATTTCACGAGTACGGTCCTCCCTCGGTCCTCGTGGTTGACGAGATCGATCGACCGGAGCCGAAGGCAGGCGAAGTGCTCATCCGGGTCCACGCGGCAGGCGTCAACCCCATCGATTGGAAGCTTCGTGCCGGGTACCTCAAGGACTTCATGCCGGTCACGCTGCCGTACATACCTGGTCTCGACGTGGCCGGTACCGTCGAGTCCGTCGGTGAGGGTGTCAGCGACTTCGCGGTCGGCGACCGGGTCTTCGGTCGCGGCACTGGCACCTATGCCGAGTTCGCTGTCGCCCCCGTGACCACGATCGCGCGCATCCCGGACGGCGTCACCTTCGAGCACGCCGCCCCACTGCACGTCGGCGGTGAGACCGCGTGGGTTGCGCTGTTCGACACCGCCCACCTCGAGACCGGCCAACGGCTGCTCGTGCAGGGCGGAGCCGGTGGCGTTGGCGCCATCGCCGTCCAGCTCGGACACTGGAAGGGCGCGTACGTGATTGCCACGGCGTCGGCCGCCAACGTCGAGTTCGTCCGTTCTCTCGGCGCTGACGAGGTCGTCGACTACACGAGCGTGAATGTCGAAGATGCGGTGCACGACGTCGATGTCGTGATCGACACCGTCGGTGGAGCGGTCACTGCGCAATCGTGGAACGCACTCAAGCCGGGCGGCATCCTGGTGGTTGTCGCCGGCATGCCCGACACCGACGCCGCGACTGCTCGGGGCGTGCGAACGTCGGGAGTCATGCATCCGGCGGAGACGCGTCCCGTCCTGGAGGAGCTCGGCAAGCTGGTCGCGTCCGGGGATCTCAAGCCACAGATCGGGCCCGAATTCCCGCTCGGGGAGGCGGCGCAGGCACACGCCTTGTCGGAAACTGGACACGGACGCGGACGCATCCTGCTGAAGGTCGCGGATTGACGCGCAGGCACCCGCCTCGGCGTGAGCACCGGCCGTGAGCACCCTGGGCGGGATCATCCTGCTCATCGGCCGCATCTTCTTCGTTGCGCTTTTCCTCTCGGCAGCTCGCGGCCACATCAAGAATCATCCTCGCTACGTCGAGGGATCCGGCAAGAAGCTTCCATTCCCCATCCTTGCCGGGTGGCCCGCGGGTGTGTTTCTGCTGATCGCCGCGGTGTCGATTGTCGCCGGCATCTGGGCCGACATCGGCTCGCTGATGATCGCGGCGTTTCTCATCCCGGCGGCGGTGCTCTTCCACCCGTTCTGGAGCCAGACGGATCCGGCCGCGCGCAGGACCCACGAGGCCAGTTTCTACCGGGATGTGTCGCTGCTCGGCGCCGCCCTCGCGCTCTTCGCGCTGTTCGCGGCGACGGGGCACGTCCCATTCGCGGTGACCGGTCCCGCCTTCAACCTGCACTAACCCGAGCGCCCTACAGTTCCGGGGTTTCGGTCGCGATCGCCGGCTCGCCGGGTGCCACACGCCGCCCACCACGTGACCACGACGCGAGAGCCGCGATCAGGCACACCACGAGTGAGAAGGTGAACGCTTGGTGCAGACCGGCGGCGAACGGGCCCGAGATCAGGTGCGGGAAGAACTGGCGCCCCGTGAGCGCGGACGCGTTCGCCGCCGACAGGTGCGAGAGCACCTGCGGGCCGACCAGCGATTGGATCGGGTTGTATCCGAGGAATGCCGCAAACAGGATCGACACCGGCGGCAGATGGCCGACATGCTCGGCGACCACCGCCGGGACGCCGTGCGCCTGAAGTCCCGCGGTCATGGTCGTGGAAAGCGTCCCGGCCAGCCCGGTGATCATCAGCGTGAAGAAGATGCCGATCGAGAGCACCTGCGCCGAACTCTGGAAGGTCGCATTCATGCCGCCGCCGGCGCCGCGATCGCCGGGCGGCAGGCTGTTCATGACACCTGCGCGGTTCGGTGACGCGAAGGCGCCCATCGACAGACCGTTGAGGAACAGGATCAGGGCGAACAGCTGGTACGGGAAATCGATCGGCAGGAGTTGCAGGAACGCGAAGCTCGCGGCCGCGCCGATCATGCCGCCGGTTGCAAACGGTCGTGACCCGAAACGGTCCGATAGGAATCCCGAGAGCGGACCGGCAAGAAGGAACCCGACCGTCAGCGGAATCATGTAGATGCCCGCCCAGAGCGGCGTCGAGGTGAAGCTGTATCCGTGCTCGGGTAACCAGATGCCCTGCAGCCAGATGATCAGCATGAACATGAGTCCACCGCGGCCCACGGCTGCGAGAAAGCTCGACAGCGTGCCGAACGTGAACGCGCGAATGCGGAACAAACCGAGCCGGAACATCGGGTTTTCGACGCGACTCTCAACCAGCGCAAACGCGGTGAGGAATGCCGCGCCGAGCGCGAGTGCCGAGAGCACGAACGGGCTCGTCCATCCCATCGGATCGGACTTGTACGGCTCGATGCCGTAGGTGATACCGATCATCACCAGGATCAACCCGATGGCGAACGTCAGGTTGCCCAGCCAGTCGATCGGGACGCGTCGCCGAACCCCGCGCTCCTCCAGCTTGAGATATGCCCACACGGTGCCGAACAGGCCGAACGGGACCGAGACGAGGAACACCAGCCGCCAGTTGATCGGTGCGAGCAGCCCCCCGAGCACCAGCCCGATGAACACGCCGCTGATGCCCGCGATGTTGTTGATGCCGAGCGCGAGGCCGCGCTGGTTAGGCGGGAACGCGTCAGTGAGAATTGCCGCCGAGTTGCCGATGAGGCAGGCGGCACCGATGCCCTGCACCACCCGGAACACCATGAGCCAGATCGCGCCGGGAGGTCCGGTCATCCAGTCGATCGTCAGCAGCAGCGACGCGCCGGTGTAGATGACGAAACCGAGGTTGTAGATGCGCACGCGACCGACGATGTCGCCGAGGCGGCCCAGCCCCACCACCAGCACGCTGCTGACGATGAGAAAGCCGAGGATCATCCAGAGCAGATAGAAGCTGTTCGCGGGGTCGAGCGGATTGAGACCGATGCCGCGAAAGATGTCCGGCATCGCGATCAACATGATCGATGCGTCGATGGTCGCAAGCAGCACCCCGACTGTCGTGTTCGAGAGCGCGACCCACTTGTAGCCGTCGCGACGCCTGCCCCGCGCGGGCGTGACGGTGCGCGCCGTGTCGCCGCTCGTCGCTATGAGGCCGCCTCGATCACCTCATGAGTCTGGCAGGGCCGCGCCTCAGCACGACGCGGGTGCGATCCGCGAACTCAGGCGCCGTTCGGGATCGCGCACGCCGGGCACGAAGAGGATGCCGCACAGCGCGAGAGCGATGCACCCCCCGATCAACATCGTCGCGCGTGTCCCGATGACACCCGCGGCCGCGCCGCTCATCAGGACCCCCAGCGGGCTGAGACTGAGCGACACCAGCCAGTCCACCGACGAGGCGCGTCCGAGCAACTCGGGCGGGACCAGCTCCTGCATGATCGGGTTCCACAGGACGTTGCCGTACATCAGCGTGCCGGTGATGATGAATGCGCATGCCCCGGCGACCCATATGTTCGGGGCCACCGCAAGCGCCGCAATCGCCGCGGCGGAGATCGCCCAGCCGGCCCACATCGATGTGATCCGGAGACGCGGCGCGCCGAACTTCGCGACCAGCAGCGCGGTCACCCCG
Organism: Candidatus Dormiibacterota bacterium; assembly: GCA_003135895.1. Taxonomy (GTDB): domain Bacteria; phylum Chloroflexota; class Dormibacteria; order Aeolococcales; family Aeolococcaceae; genus Palsa-851. The sequence continues at coordinate 3,325 of PNBE01000095.1, read as the reverse complement.
CCGCCGACCCCTCCGGCGGCGAGCACCAATCCGAGCGCAAGCGGTCCCTGATGGAGCACGTTGCGGACGAGCAGCGGCACCAGGACCCCGAGTGGCGAGAAGGCGGCGAAGTTGGCCAACCCGGCACCGGCAAGCGACACCCACAGCCACCGTTGGGATCGGACGTAGCGCAGCCCCTCGCGTGCGTCGGCGAGCGGAGAGTGCCCGGACGGCTCGGGCCGAGGCCGGCTCGCCATCGCGATCACACAGGCGGCGCTGACCGCGAAGCTCACTGCGTCGATCGCGAACGCCCATTCGTATCCGACCGCCGCGACGATCAGTCCACCGAGCGCCGGCCCGATGAGCGCCTGGGCGACAGTCTGGCTGGTGTGGTTGAGGGCGCTGCCCTGCACCAGCAGTTCCGCGGGCAGGATTTCGGGGGTCAGCGCGGTTGCTGCTGGATAGAACAACGCATCCGCGGCGCCGAAGACCGCGGACATGAGCACGAGCTCCCACACCTGGAGCGCTCCAAGCGCGACCAGAACGGCGATCACCGCAACCGCGACGCCCCGCGTGCTGTCCGATGCCAGCATGGCCAACCTGCGTGGCACGCGATCAACGATCACGCCACCGGCGACGAGCAGCAGGACGGTCGGCAGCAGCCTCGCCGCGAGCACCAGGGAGAGTGCGATCGGATGGTTGTCGATACGCAGTGTCTCGAGTGCGAGCGCCACCGTGAACACGCCGTCACCCACCAGCGAGATGCTCTGCCCGGACCAGAGCAGCGCAAAGTCACGGTGGCGCAGTGCGCCGGGCGTCGCTTTCGACATCGCGATAGAGTAGGCGGGACCGGAACCACCCTCAGGCCAGCTGCCGTCTGACCTTGCCTGGGCTTGCCATCCCTGAAGATTGTGCTACAATCTTGCCGAACCGCAGCAGCTCAGCTGGAGGCGAACCGTGCCACGTTCAGGCCCCAGGCGAAAGCAGATCGTGCTGATCGCTCACGACAACAAGAAGGCGGACATGCTCGAGTGGGCCCGCTTCAATCGAGACACCCTTGCACGTCACGACCTGCTCGGCACGGGCACAACCGGGGCGATGGTCGCCAACGAGCTGGGGCTGCCGGTGCACCGGTTTCTCACCGGTCCCCTCGGTGGCGATCAGCAGGTTGGTGCGGCGATCGCCGAGGGGCGGATCGACGTGATCATCTTCTTCTGGGATCCGCTCGAACCGCACCCCCACGACGTGGACGTCAAAGCGCTGCTCCGCATCGCGGTGGTGCACAACATTCCCATGGCGTGCAATCGGGCGACCGCGGATTTCATCCTCTCGAGCCCCCTGATCGACGAGGCCTACCCGAGATCTCTCGATTCGATCGGAGCCGCTCGCCCAAGCGTGTAGAGAGGCTCATCGGGCGCCGTCGCGTGCTCGATCAGCCACAAGGTTGCGTTCTCCAGGTGACGCCGGATGACGGCTTCCGCCTCCGTCTGGTCACCCCGTTCGATGGCTTCGAGCAAGGCGTCGTGCTCGCCGGCAAGCTGGCCGACGGACGCGTAGCCCTGGACGAGTTGCGCCAGACAGAGGAGGATCTCGATCTCGAGGGTCTTGTGCGCGCGCGTCAGGCGCGCATTCCCGGTTCCGACGACCAAGGCGCGGTGAAAGGCGAGGTCGGCCTCGACGACCACGCGTTGCGAGGAGCGTGGACCGAGGCGATGGTGGTGCGCGTAGGCACTCCGCGCGGCATCAGGCACCGACCTGCGTCCGGCCAGGATCCGGGAGGCCTGCACCTCGAGCGCGGTGCGCAACTCATAGATCTCAGCGAGGTCATGGGCGGTCAGCGCGCGGACGAAGACACCCCGGTTGCGCGACTTGACGAGCAGGCCCCGGCGAACCAGGCCGTCGAATGCCGCGCGAAGCGTGTTCCGACCGACGTCGAACTCCTCGGCGAGCGCGATCTCACCAAGATGCTCTCCCGGCGTGAAGCGCCCGTCGAGCACCTGACGCTCGAGCTCGTCCTCGAGGGTCTCGACGCGCGATGTCGTGAGCCGGCGGATCACCGCCGCGCGCAACCCGAGCGGGTCGCGGGCTTCAGAGAGGTGGAGGCTCGGCTACGCGTGGGCGCGGTCGCGGCAGCGGCGGCAGACGCCTTCACTGGTTCCGAAGAAATCCCGGTGGGAGATCGGCTCGCAGCACGAACGACACGACCGCCCAGTCTCCATACCGTACAGGGCTCTCAGCGTGAGCCAGAATATGCTTGTCATCTCAATTGCTCCAGGGGGGATTGATCCTGAAGCAGATTGTAGCACAATCCTAGGTCAGGCGGGCTCAGCCTGTGGTGACGCGGTAGGCGACCCGCCGGTCGACGGCGCACTGTCCTTGTCGATCCGGAGCCCTGTCGCCGGATTGAAAAGGTGCAGACGCCTGGGCGGCGATGAGAGAGTGACCGACACGCCTACCTTCAATGTGTTGTCGGCGTTGATGATCGCCACCACGTCCCTGCCGCCGCTGCTGCCGTGGATGAGTTCGTCGTTGCCAAGGAACTCGACGACGTCAACCACGACGGTGACACTGAGACCGGGTCCGTCGAGCTTTGCGAGATCCAGGTGCTCAGGCCGGAATCCAACGGTCACGATGTCCACTCCCATGTCGCGGAGCAGCGCCGACTGCATGTCGTCCGGACGCATCTGCGCGCCCTCGCCGGTGAGGTGGACAACACCACCGTCCTGCGAGACCTTGAGATCGATGAAGTTCATCGACGGCGACCCGATGAAGCCGGCGACGAATCGGTTCTGCGGAAGCTCGTACAGCTCCTTGGGACTTCCAGCTTGCTGCAAGACGCCCTCATTGATGACCGCGATCCGGTCGCCCATGGTCATCGCCTCGACCTGGTCGTGGGTGACGTAGATCATCGTGGCCTCGAGCCGCGTGTGCATACGCGCGATCTCCGCGCGTGTCTGGACGCGCAACTTCGCATCCAGGTTCGACAACGGCTCATCCATGAGGAACACGGCAGGCTCGCGAACGATCGCGCGACCGAGCGCGACGCGCTGGCGCTGCCCTCCCGACAGCTGTCCGGGCTTGCGGTCGAGGAAGCGCTCGAGGTCGAGAATGCGCGCCGCCTCCACCACCGCCTTGTCGATATCCGCTTTCGGCGTCTTGCGAAGCTGCAGTCCGAACGCCATGTTGTCGCGCACGCTCATGTGCGGGTAGAGCGCGTAGCTCTGGAAGACCATCGCGAGATTCCGGTCCTTCGGTGAGACCCCGTTGACGACGCGCTCGCCGATCGCGATCGTGCCATAGGTCGGCCGCTCGAAGCCGGCGATCATGCGCAGCGTGGTCGTCTTGC
>PNBE01000006.1 GCA_003135895.1 Candidatus Dormiibacterota bacterium | reverse complement strand
CCCTGGTCCCCCAGACCAGTACTTATTTCCCGGCGCGTGCAGAGTTCGGCTTAGAGTGCTTTCGTCGGGAAATGGTTGGAAATACGACTAGAGCGCGCGTAATGGAATCCGCTGGAATCGCGTCGACATCCACAGAGGCCTATTGCGCGTACCCCATCTCCCCTCTTCCCCATTGTTCTCGTACACCTCGAACTCGGCCGCATCGTAACGAGGCCACCACGGGCGCATAGGATGACCGTTGCGGCTCCGTTTATCCGATTCGACCCTCCCCGGCGCCTGGTGGGGTTGTTGCAAGAACGATTTCCCCTTGGTGGGCCTAGTTTAAGTGGTGGCGCCAACCCTGTTTACACACCCCGATCGCGGTTAACCACACACACGATGATCTCGGGCGTATTCAGGTCGCCGGGCAGTTGATCTCAGCCTCTACACACGAAGCCGAGTCCGTATTCGACAGCCCAGCAGTGCCGGCCAACCAGGACCGGTGCCATACCCAGTCGAGCGCAATGTGATTCAGGGCTGCGCCAGCGCCGCACCCAAGCACCGCTGGTGCGCGGGCAACTACCTCGCCGGTGTTCAGGTTGTCAGATGCGGTCATCGTATGGTCTTCCCTGGGCAGGCCGGGATGGTGAGCGTGCCGTGCGCGACCTCAACGTAGTCCACAATCGTCGATGGTGGCGACCATTCAGCCCAGTCCCACGTGCCCTGCGAGAACGCATCCGGCGACGATCCCAGTCCCACCGCACCGATACCCGAGAACGGGTCAGATGTGATGAGCGTCATTTCAGGATCGTTTCCGAGGTTCAGCGAATCTCCGACCTTCACGGCGTGGAATGTGGCGTTGCCCAGCTTGCTCCTGGGCGGATAGCCGGTAGAAGCAAACTGCCCAAGTCCAGTACGTTCGAGCACGTCACGGTCACGGTGACGCCTGGCGCCGGGGTCGGCGTTGCGGTTGGCGCAGCGGTCGGGACGGGTGTCGGCGCTACTGTCGGAGCGACCGTTGGCGCTGCTGTCGGGGCTACCGTCGGCTCAACACTCGGAGAGACCTTCTGTGCGACTGGTGTCGAACCACACGCTGCGAGGCCAACGGCGACGATCGCAGCGCCGGCGATGTTCGTGAGTCTCACGTCAGCTGCCATCCCACGAAACCGACCACGTCCTGACTGGGGCGAGGATCCTGGCTGCACCCCCCTCGAGAACTCGTGATCGACACCATGCCCAGTCAACGCAAACGCGTCAACCGGGTTAGGGCGCCACCTCTGTCAATCTTGAAGCGCCTTACGCTCCCATCGAGCACGAGGTCGATTTCAGCCAGCGAGTAAAATTCGCGGGAGCCCACGTCAAGAAAACGTTTTCGCAGGAGTTCCGGACTTCCACCTTTCACCGGCTGAACTCACTGGCGGCCTCTCTGGAATTCGGGCGCGCAGATCGCGAGCACGAAGTTCCCGATCCGATCAACTTTGAAGACTGGGTGGCCTTCCCCCAGTTCCTGGATGAGTTGATGGCCGGGCGCGGCTGGAGGCCCTCAGGCCGACCTCCTCGGCATCGGATCAGCCACTGGAGGCCGTTTCCGTACCCGAAGCTGAAAGGCCGGCCTCGCGACCCGGGCGATCTCCACCGGTCCGACCGTCTCGTTGCCCACGCGGTCGTGGCCCGGGTAGCGGAGCAAATCGATAAGAGCCTCGGCCGGCGGATGTCTGCGAACCGGTTGGCGCGATCCGGGCCGAATTGGGCGTTGGTCCATTTCCGGAAGGCGAGAGGAACATACCGTGATGATCGGCTTCGGTCCCTCGCCGATCACCTCTGGCAGTACACGTTGATCACCGATGTCAGCAGTTACTACCCGAGCATCTCGCGCGACTTGCTCATCCCAGTGCTCCGTGGCATCCAATGTGACGGGGCGGTCGACACGATCGAAGAGCTGCTCACCACCTGGCAGACCCGCGATGGGCTCCGTGGCCTCCCCATGGGACAGCAGGCGTTCGGAGTGCTCGCCGCCCCGATGATGGGTCCGGCCGACGCAATGATGGAGAAGTGCGCCATGCTCATCGCAGGAACATCCGCAGCCTGGAAGCGCGGTGCCCCGGACTTGATCGGCAATTCACAGGAACGTCCAGGCTCGAACCTTCAGAACTATGCGAGCCAGCAAAACACTCATGACGCTGGGGCGTCCACGACAGGCTGTCTGCGCGCTGTGCCCCAAGCCAACTTCTTGAAAGCGTTGTGTCACGCGCTAGCCGGCGCATTATCGAGGCAGGACCACTCGTGAGCTTCAATGAGGAGGATCGAGTTGATGCGGAGCTTCGTGGTGATGGATGGCGCAGTCTCGCGCCACCCCAGACGGTGCGATGTTACGTGGCAAGCACTTGGATCGACGCCTCCGTGACAGAGGTGAATGATGAGACGCGGGATGTGCGAATCGAGTACCCGGTCGTGACCCGGGGGGTACGACATTTCATCCTCGACGCCTCACAATACCGACTTTCGGAAGGGCTGTTCCGATGTGATTGATTCCTTCCCGGCCAATCAAGACTGATCGCGCCATCCGCAGCAGACGCGGTCGGCATTGGTCGAAGTGTCGCAATCGGCAGCATCAGTCCGCCACTGCGTACCCGCCGCTGATGTGGGACTTGGCCAAGAGGGGCGCGACGACGAGTAGTTGTAGTAATGCGCGCCGTCCGCCCCACCGACCCGACCCCCCACTACGACCCTCACACGGTGCCGGTCCCACTCCCCTCGCGGGCACGGTGCTGGTCGAAGGCAGCCACCGCCCGGGCGATGTCCACCGCCGCTCCTCGCGCAGACGCCCATCGAGGAGGCCGTCCTACGTCACCTGATCGGTCCCCAATCTTGAACTCGCGCCGTCAGCGCTGAATACGCGCTTCGTCCACGGCCGTCCCTCTCGTGCCCCGTTTTCCCTCGGATTGGGTTGACCTCGCGAACCGTCGCGGCAGCTCTCGCGCGCCTCTAACAACATGACTCGACACCGCCACATCTGGCGCGGGTCGAGTATCACCGCGAACGCCACTAACGCCGAGTTCATGTTCGAGCGCCGCGACCCGCCAACGACACGCCTCCGTAGCCATCCGCGTCTGCTCGTCCCCGCGGTGCTCTCGTTTGATCGCGTCGGGTGCGGCCGCCACACCTGCACCGTTTCCGGGGGCGCTGTCTAAGCTCGTCGCTTGTGCTTCGTTCTGCATCACTCGACCGTCGCGCTGCATGAGCCGTGTGTCTAGGCTCCACTAATGAAAGAGTCCGGGCTGCAACAGGCTGGCTAGCCATCGGCGACAAGGCACTCTTCGAGAAGAGCAACGGCCTAGCTCGCTCAAGCACCTCAGCGCCACCAAGAACCCCTGGCCCGTCTGTATGCCTCCAAGTGTGCGTATCGGCGCGCGTCACGATCCCTCCGAGCCGTTGACCTGTGGTCAGTCGAACCCAATCATCGAATCAGGAACCGACATGGCCGATCAAATCGAGAACTCGGAACCCCTATCGACCGCTTACGACGCGCTCGTCTTCACCGTGCGCCAACTTCGCGACGAAGGGCGCTCGACCCTTGCGGTGACCGTGAATCAACGAATGCGTTCCCCGCATGGATTCGACGTTACGAGCTCAGGCTTCCGCTCCTTCAAGCCCTTCCTCGAATCAGCGCGCGACCGTGGCTTGGTGTATTCGACACTTCCACGGCCCGCATGGCCGGGTACGCAAATCCGGACCTGCATCTCAGAGTTACCATGTCACCGAAGGACTTCGTCGGGTAGATCGACGCTGTGACCTCGCCCGCCTGCTCTTCTATCCACCTTGCGCCACCTTGCGACGCGAGGTTGTTTTGAGATATTTGTGTCGTCGTGCCGAGTGAGATCGTAATGTGAGCTTGGCTCAATCCCGCCCTGCCAAGAGTGGCGACGGCGCTCGCTTTTGATGTGCGCATCCATCCGTCGAACAGCGTATTCA
>PNBE01000043.1:16931-44084 GCA_003135895.1 Candidatus Dormiibacterota bacterium | reverse complement strand
CCAGCGCGACCGGCGCCGGCGCCAAGTGGGGGTGCGCCATCCCGATCACACGTGCGATGACCATCGCCCAGCAGATCCAGTCGGGGACACCATCGCCCTATATCGAATCGGGTCACCGGGGGATCCTCGGCGTGGTGGTGAGCACCAGGGCAGGCGTCACCGGCTGNNACGACGGTGACCCCGGGAGATGCCGCCGCGGCCGCGGGCATCAAGGCCGGGGACGTGATCATCAACGTCGGCGGCATCCCGGTCACATCGACGTCGGACTTCAACGTCGTGGTGCAGGACCGCCGGCCGGGCGACGACCTCGCGGTGACGTGGCGCGACGTGTCAGGCGGAACACACTCCGCGGTCGCCCTGTTGAGTGCCGGACCGCCCGCCTAGGTCTCCTTGTTCTGGGGACAACGGTCCGCGCAGCCTGTCGCTCCGTCCCATTCCGTACTACCAGCCGACGCGCGCCAGCGCCTTCGGTGTCCCCGCTCGTCCGCAGCGGCCTCGATTCAGTTTCGCTCAGTGCGGGCCCGGGAAGGTGTCACCGGGAGGTGTCAGCCGTCCTTCTTGGCATGGTGTGATCCTCCGCGACCCCTCGCATCCGGCCTTCTAGTCACCGGAGGGCTACCCGCGGCGCTCGCGCACTGCGAGCCGTACCAATCGCGGCTGGCCAGCGGTTGTGATTCCGCGAGGGCATCGGGAATGGCGAGTTAGCTGCCATTGAGAATACCGCGTTGGTGTAGCAGTTTCAGTCAAAGCAGGCAGAATCTAGACTCGTCACGGCAGAATGTAAGTGAGGGACGCAACCGAATCCCGGAGGACGATGCAATGACCCCCGCCCCGACAGCGCAGAAAATCTACACCGAGCCACCTGGATACGCGCTCGAGGATGCGGCTGCGCGCGCCCTCGAGCGGCTGTACCGACCGGAAGACGTCGCGCGGCAGCTCGGCGTAGGTAGAAGCCTCGTCTGGCGGCTCATGAAGGATGGAACGCTCCCCTACTGTCACGTTGGGAGGTTCCGGCGCATCTCGGGGCGAGCAGTTGCGCAGTTCATCGAGCAGCGCATGGCCGACACGAGCCGCGTCCCAGCGGCTGCTGGCCGCGAGGCGGGCTGACGTGCTCGGGCTGCTCATTGCCATCTCCGCCGCGGGCGCCGCCTCGGTAGACGTCGACTTCGCCACCCTTCGGCGTTGGTTGGTCGGTGGGCTTGTGCCGGTTGTGGTCGTGGCCGGCCAGAACATGGTTCGCTCCGTCGACGTCGGCACCTCACTCCGGACGGCAGCGGCCGAGCTCGGTGTCCCGGTGGACAGCGTCGTGTTGCTGCTCCAGAACGGAGACCTGAAGCCGCTGCCATTGCCCGGCGCGACCCGCCTTCGACAAGCAGACGTCGAGGCGTGGGTTCGCAAACTGACGTCGTTGCCGATGACGGACGAGCTCCGGGAGTCGATCTGGCCCAGCGTCGAGACTTTCACGGGCACCGGCGCCGTGTCCGATTCGCCGATCATCGGATGGGGCGCCGCCACGGACGTACAAGAACGACGCCAGGCCGCGGCCGACGCCCTTGTCGAGGCCGAGTTTCAGCAACATCTGAGCGAGCACTTCCCTCAACCCAAACTCACCGATGCCGGCGAAGGCCTGCAGCAGTTCGACCCGAACGGTGCGCTGACGCCGAAACAGGAAGCTGACCAGCGACACGCCTGGCACAAGCGACGCCAAGCAGCGGCCGAGGCCGAGAAATACGACCGCCTCCACTCTCACAATCCGCGCGGGTACTGAGACGATCCGCATGAGCATCTCTGCGCCAACGCGCTTCACCGCAACCAATCCATGCCCGGTGTGTGGCGGTCACCCTGCCTTACCGCACGGCCAGGGGATCCGCTGCGCAGGGTTCGTCACCGACGACGGATACGTCCACTGCACGCGCGAGGAACACGCGGGCCCGCTCGAGGCGAGTGGCGCAGCGGTGCCCACCTTCGCGCACATCGACCGCGACGACTGCCGGTGCGGACTCCCGCACAGCCGCTATGGCGCGCTCACGGGAGCCGCACCAAAGGCCGCGCGAGAGTCCAGCCAGCCGCCGCGCCGGATCGTCGCGACGTATGAGTACCGCAACGCGTCGGGGCACGTCCTCTATCGGGTCGCGCGGCTTTCTCCCAAGGGATTCCTCCCACAACACTTTAACGGCGCCGGCGCCTGGGAGTCCGGCTATGCCGATGACGAGAGGGTCCTGTATCGGCTGCCCGAGATTGAGGCGGCGCCAGGACGAGCGTTGTTCATCGTCGAAGGCGAGAAAGACTGCGATGCGCTGACTGCACTGGGCCTGCTCGCCACCACCAACGTGGGCGGCGCCGCATCCTGGCAAAAGCACGCCGAGGAATATGCGCAAACCTTCCGGGGTCGCTCGCGCGCCGTCGTGTTGCCTGATAACGATCCACCCGGCCGAAGGTGGGCCGCCCAGGTAGCTGCATCGGTGGCAGCTGTCGACTGCCCCGTCTACGTGCTCGAGTTGGACGGTCTGCCTGACGGGGGCGACGTTTCCGACTGGTTGGCCGCCGGCCACACGGTGGACGAGCTCAAGGCGCGGGTGGCTGCATCGCAACGATGGACACCGCCGACGCCGGTAGACGAGGCCCAGACCGTCTTCGGCGCGGTTCGTCTTTCGGACGTTGAAGCCGAGGCCGTGGACTGGCTGTGGTTCGGCCGTCTGGGCCGCGGCAAGTTGACGCTGATCGATGGTGATCCAGGGTTGGGAAAGTCGCTGCTTACCCTAGACATCTCCGCTCGTCTGACGATGGGCGCGGCGTGGCCTGACGGTCTACCGTGCCCGGTGTCCGGCTCGGTGCTGCTGATGGGCGCTGAGGACGGACTCGCCGACACGGTTCGACCACGACTCGACGCTGCCGGCGCCGATGTTCATCGCGTCTACGCGCTGCCCACATTGGGCGTGGCCGGCAACGAGCATCTCCCGAGCATCCCCGACGATATCCCGGCGATCGAGGCCGAGTTGGTCGCCACGGGCGCCGTGCTGCTCGTGGTCGATCCACTCATGGCTTTCCTCGGCGCCGACGTCAACAGTCACCGTGATCAGGACGTGCGGCGTGCGCTGGCACCGCTCGCAGCAATGGCTGACCGTCTTCGTGTCGCTGTGCTGGTGGTCCGCCACCTCAACAAGTCATCCGGCGGCCCTGCGATCTATCGAGGTGGCGGATCTATCGGACTGGCAGGCGCAGCTCGCATCGTCCTGGCCGTCGGCGCTGATCCGGAGGACGAAAGCCGTCGCATTCTGGCAGCGGTCAAGGCGAATCTCACCGTAGCGCCGCCCAGCCTTGCCTATCGGCTGGTGGAGGCCGACGGAGCCGTTCGCATCGACTGGTTGGGCACGTCCACCGTCACCGCCGGCCAACTGCTCGCTGTGCCCGCCAACGACGAGGAACGAACGGCGGTGGGCGATGCCGTGGAGTTCCTCAGAGAACGCCTCGGTGACAGCAAGGTCGACGCTCTTGCCGTCAAGACGGATGCCCGCAAAGCGGGCATCTCTGACCGCACCCTCGACCGTGCCAAAGCACGGCTCCAGGTCCATTCCGAGCGCAAGGGTTTCGGCTCCGACGGCGAGTGGTTCTGGAGCCTCCCTGACCATAGAGCGCCAACCAAACCCATAGATCGCCAGCCCCAAACCGTGGCGTCCTATGAGGAAACCTGGCGTCCTATGGACTCGGACGGTTCCGGCGAGCGGGTCTACTGATGACCGCTCACCCCGTCCTCGAGCCGCTGATCACCGCCGGTTTGACCGCTGCTGTGAGACCCGACGGTAGGCTTGCCGTCTCTCCATCGGAGCGGATTACACCGGCAGTCGATGCCCATATCCGCGCCCACCGCGCCGAGCTCATCGCGGTCCTCGCCGTACCAACTCAGCCACAGGAACCGCTCGACCGGCCGCCACCCGAACCGGCGCGGTCCGAACCGGCGTGGTTCGCCGCCTGGATGCGGGAGGACGACGCCCGACGGATCGCGACGATGGCGGCCGCCATGCAGCACAAAGCAGACAGCAAGCGCGCACACCCACGAGGCAATCCATGAAGGAGCAACCAGCATGAGCCTGTTTCAAATCGAGGGTTACGCGAAGATCGCCGGGGTCCCCACGGACGGGATCGAGTGTTTCGCAATCGCGGAGTCGCGATTCGGCGGGACGCCTCCATCGTTAGGCTCACCCGTGCCAGACGCGAGTGCTCCCGACGCGGGTCCGCTCCTCAGTTCGCAGTCGTTCGGCAGCATCGGGAAGTACGTGCTCACCGTTCCTGACGCGGCCTCCTACTGGGTGGGTTGCTACCTCGACACGTCACCGTGGATGATCGCCTGGTCGGGGCCGAAGATGGCGACACCACATACAAGCAAACAGGGCTGGACGAACGCGGCGGGAATTGTCAGGGGTCCGACCCTCACGACCACGAGCGGGGGCGGCATCACCCTGCCGGTCGCGACGATCAATGTGGTGTCGACAACCGGTTTCGCCGCTTCCGGGCAGATCCTCGTCAAGGGTTCCAGTTTTCAGTTGGTGACCTATACCGGGACGAGTGGGACATCGTTCACCGGTTGCTCGGGCGGGAGCGGAACGATCCTGAACGGTGCGGCTGTCATTCCCGCATACCCCAACCTCACCTATCGCCGCCTCCTGTTCGTGACCGTGAGTTGCACCGTGACCGCGACCGGACAGAACGCCACCGCGACGCTCGTCTCCACGGTCTCGGGTGCGATCACTCTCGTCGGGAACGCAGGGATCAACACTTGGACACCGACCACGGCGGATCAGTTTGCTGCCACTTGCCAGTTGTCGGCTCCGGTCGATCCGGGCGGGGTGTATGGCCTCTGGCCACAATTCGTCGGCGGATCCGTGGGCGTGAATGACTGGGTCGAGGTGGATTTCTAGTGAAGCGCGCCTTCGGTGCAACGGTTGCACCCCCTCACAACGCGCGCGCGGTAAGCGAGCTTGGAGCTCGCTGACCTCATGCCACGCATCTGCACCATTTGTTCGAACGCCGAGCGCGAGGCTATCGACGCCGCGCTGCTCACTACCGAGACGAAACGCGGAATAGCGCAGCGTTTCGCGGTTGCCGAGGATGCGATCGGGCGCCATGCCGCGAAACACCTGGCGCACGAACTGCGGGAGACAGCGGACCTAGCCGAGGTGGGCCGCATCGAGGTACTCGTCGCGGAGGTTCTGCGACTTCGCGATCATGCTGATCGCCTCGGAAAGATCGCGGAGGAACAGGGTGACCTACGTGTCGCACTCGCGGCGATCCGCGAATCGAGAGAGACGATGGCGTTCATGTCGAAGCTGCTCGGCCTCGGTGCGCATGATGTCCTGGACGTCCAGGTGAACGGTGAGATCCATCACTTCGAGCCCTCGCCCGAATTCCTCGCTCGGGTCGCTACCAACCTGAGCGATCTGAAGCTGCCGGAGCAGCCGATGGTCCTGATCGACATGCCGGTCACACCGGTCGCGCCGACAGCGGAGGAAGACGACGCCGGCGAAGATGCGGGCGTCGATGAGTACGATGCCGCGAGCGGCGAGGTGCATCCGCACCGCAACGGAGCGACTCCACCACCCAGCGGTCTCGGCCTGGTGAGGCTGCCCGGAAGTAACCCCGACCGCTGGAACTGGGACCGATGAGCCCGGCACCGAGACGCTGCGGCGTTCGTGAATCGCGGACGGTGGGACGGGCCGGTGCCCGGACCCATGGAAGGCTCGACCCCATGGCAACCCATGGAAGGTGACAGCGTGCGCCCCGTCCGGGGCCGCTCGAAGGCGTTGAATCGCGGCGAGCGCCGAGACATGGCCACCGGGATGCGCTCGCTCATCGCAACGATTGAGCAGGGGGATCTGGCCGCGTCCTCGAGCATGGTGGCCCGCCTGGAGGGAGCAGTCCTCGCACTGGACGCCCTGGATGCCGCCGGCGCGCCGCGGGCGACCAAGCAGGCCCTCATCGACACGGCGGACTTCCTGAGCCGCCTGGCCGAGCTGGTGGACAGCGGTGAGCTCGATGCGACCCCTGCGATGGCCAGGGCGCTCGAGGGCGGCGCGGACACCCTCGCCGGGATCGCGGCACCAGGCGTGCCCTGATGGAAGAGCCGACCGGAGCCCTTCAGCCGACCGGGAACAGCGGATTCGTGGACCGTGACATGGTGCGCGAGATCAGGACGGAGAACTGGCCGCCGGAAATGCAGAAGATCGAGGAACTCGCGCTTTACGAATGCATCGACGAAGCCGGACGGCACTGGGCCCTGTGTATCGATGGGGCGGTGTACAGAGCCGCGATGTCAGCACCGATACGCACAGACCTCGGCCCGGGAGCGTCGACGGTGACGCAGATGAATTGGTGGATCGAAGCCTTCTCGCCCGAGCACATCCTCATGACGGTCCCCGGCTGGCCAGCCGAGTGGGAAGAAGGCACGCGCTGACCTTGCTAGCCGCCGGGACGGATCGGGTTGCGCAGCCCGACCGGCGTCGAGTACGTTTCCAGGCCAGATCCCACGAAGGATCACAAGAGGGAGTTTTCGAGATGCTCAGGAAGGCGCTGATCGCGCTTGGATCGCTTGCACTCTTGTCCGGGTGCGACACGATTGCGCCGGCAAATTCGTCAGGCGGCGCCGGGACAACGGCCGCCACAACGGCGGCGACGCCGACTCCCAACAACCTCGAGCGGCCTGTGGGAGCGTCGTTCACTGACACCGACTCGTCCAACAACGAGATGACGGTCACGCTGATGTCGGTGCAGGACCCGGCGACCGGTGCCGATCAATACACCACGCCAGACAACGGGAAAAGGTTCGTAGCGGCGAGATTCAAGATCGTCGGCAAGAGCGGCACGTTCTCGGACGACGCCAACAGCAACGCCACGGTCATCGGAAGCGACAGCCAGACGTACCAGGCCGACTTCAGTAACGTCAAAGGCTGCACCAACTTCAACAGCGGCAGCTACACGGTGACTGCTGGCCAGACGAGCATCGGTTGCGTCGTCTTTCAGGTGCCGAAGGGCGTCAAGGTGGCCCAGATCGAGTGGGGAGCGCTGTTTGGGGGTGGCGCGCCCGCCATCTGGATGGTGTCGTAGATCAGCCGTAGATTGGAGGCACGCAGATGGATCCTGTTAGCTGAGCGGCGGCGCGGCGGATAAGACCACGTTGATAGACGATTGCGACGGGCTCAGTCGTGGTGTCCGAGTTCCTTGCGTACCTGAACCTCGATCGCATTCAGGATGCTCTGATCCGGCGGCCGGCCGATGAGCTCGCGACGGGCGCCGTCGAGGTCGCGCCAGACCTCCGACCGTGCGCGCCCACCTGTCGCTTCGCGAAACGATATGTGCTCGATCTTCGCTGCCTGATCGCCCTCAGCCAGCTCCCAGGCCAAGCCCGATGCCGCCGAGCACGGACCAGACGTCGAGGAGCATCCGGGAAGGATGGCAGGCACGGGTTGGCTCGCGGCCTACGTCGTGGCGGGACTGGTCGACGACGGGATCCCCCTCGAAGACCTGGTGACGCCAGCGTCACTAGCGGCATGGCAAGCGCTGTTCGCCAATCCCGAGCAGCGTGAGGAGGCGGTCACCCGGCTTCAGTACCACGGCGTCAGCCTGCCGCGCGTCGTGCCGCAGCCCGATGGCACGCTGGGTATCGCACTGCCCTGGGTCCATCCCGATCAGACTGAAGTCCTCGAGCTCACCGAGCCGACCGCGTTGTCCGCGTACATGGCCTACCTCGAGCTCGTCGCTGAGCCTGACGACTGGCGAGTCCACCGCATAGGCGACCCTGCTGGCTATTGACGCTTCCGCCCGGGGAGGCACCCGACGACGCCTATCAAACCCTAAGCCTTCTTCACGATGTACACCGTGTGGTCAGGATCCCACCACAGGACGTAGAACTCATCCCCATCGCCACGGAAGCCCCACAGTCGCCTCTTTCCGGTCAAGCGAAGCCGGAAGAGTTCGTCTAGATCATCGAGGCGGAGAGCCTTGAGCCGCGTCTGCGCTTCCTTCTCAAGGGTGTCAATTGCTTGCGCGTGATGCTTGGGCAGCCCAGCTACGGACTCCGAACATAGCGTTTGCCACGTCTTGCATCCGCACTCGTGAAAAAACGTGTGAAGCGCGTGGGCATCGGCCTGCGTGAGCTTCGGCCAGCCGAAGGACCCGTCGTATGTGCGATCCACCAGTCGGAAGGAGAAAAGCGGACAACCGCTCCCCGGTCGCGTCTCCGGGGCGTTGCGCAGGGCGCGGGGAATCCGACTTTTCGGTATCGCCGCGCGAGCGTTGGCCTTTGGTTCCCGACCCCCACCCTTCTTCGCGGCAGCCAAGAACTAGGCTGGGCTCGCGGCTAGATCCTTGACCTGTACGGCCTCTTCGTCCGCATCCACGGCTTGGTAGTAGGCCTGGATGCTCTCGAGTGAAATCTCAGTTGTTCCTCGTTCGCCGGGAGCCAACGTTCCGCGCGCCTCTCTCCATGGCCTCTCTGAGTGAGTAAGGCGACTGAGAGCTGGCCCATCGAGCAAACCATAGCTATCGAGGACCGCTTGGATGACTGCCTTTTCGTCCTCGGTGAGGTTCGCCGCCGACCCCTTGGGCAGCGAGGACACGGTGAACTGTCCCCGATGGGACTTGTACAGCTCATAGATGACGGGGCCGCCCGCCCAGGCGAGGATCGTCTCGGGGAAGAGGGGTCGATCATTCCAGACGAGGCTCCAAGCCTGCGAGTAGTAGACAAGCTTCTGAAGGCGCATGGCTGACATCGGACCCTTAGAGGTCAATATGAACTTGGCGACGTCGTGGACGTTAGCCATGCGTCAGTTTCCCCCTTCGACTGTCGTTGCCCGCACCTATGTACGAAGTATGCCCGGACGACAAGAAAAATGTCATCCGCGAACAACTCGGTGTCATCGCCGCAACATCCACTTAATCGACTTTACACTAAACGTCCGTTTAGTGTATAGTGAGGTCATGAAGCGTCGTTCTCAGCCCTCCGGAGTCGTTCGTGCCGTCGGCTATGCGCGCGTCAGCACCGAGGAGCAGGCCGAGAGCGGCGCCGGCATCCTGGCTCAGCTCGCGGTCATCGAGGGAGAGGTCGAGCGCCGAGGATGGGACCTCATCCGCAACGTGGATGTGGACAACGCAAGCGGGAAACGCATGAACCGCCCGGGCCTCGCCGAGGCGCTCGCCTCTCTCACGGATGGTCACGCTGACGTCTTGGTGGTCGCCAAGCTCGACCGGCTCTCGCGCTCGATGCTCGACTTCTGCCTGCTGCTCGACCGCGCGCGCCGCGAGGGCTGGAGCCTGGTCATCCTGGACCTCGGCATCGACCTGACCACGGCGAGCGGCGAGGTCATGGCGCACGTCGCTGCGGCCTTCGCACAGTTCGAGCGGCGCCTCATCGGACAGCGGACACGCGATGCGCTGGCCGAGAAGCGCAAGGCCGGTGTCCGGCTGGGTCGGCCTTCCATCCTCACGGCTGACGTCGTCGCCCGTATCACTGCAGCTCGAGGCGCCGGCGAGACGCTGAGCGCCATCGCCGACAGCCTCAACGCTGACGGGGTCGCCACCGCCCATGAGGGCGCTTGCTGGTACCCGTCGACAGTTGCCGCGGTGCTGCGCAGCGCCAAGTTGCGGGAGGCAGTGTAGCCGTGAGCGAGCTCAGCGACGTCCAGGAGCGCATAACGAATCTCGAGCGAGCGAGAAAGGCCGCACCGGCAGTGAGGCGCCTCGACAACGCGGCTGCAGAGTTCCGCATCACGCCCGCGCAGCGCGAGGTGTACGGGAGTCGCGCGCTCCAGCTTTCCGACGCCGGCGCGGACTGGATCCTCAGCGAGATCGAGTCTCGTCCGCCGATCGCAGCTCTTGCGAGGAAGGTCGACGAGAGCGAGCGCCTCGATGCGGCGACGCGCGGGTACATGAGCGAGCAGGCCAAGGAAGGCAACAAGGTCACGTATAAGCAAGCGCTGCTCCGTGTGAGCGGCACCACCACGACGGCCACCTACTCCCCGGCTGCATACCAAGCGGCAGTCTTTAGGACAGAGAACCCCCCGCTCGAGGAGTAGATCGCCATGCGCGATCTGACGGTGCCTCGTGGCTGACGTCGCAGAACTTCTTCTGCTGATCAAGGGGGAAAGTTCGGGCGCGAAGAGCGCCATGCACGACGTGTCGGGAGGGCTTCTCGGACTCGCCAAGGTTGCTGCAGGCGCGGCCGTCGTCGTGGCGGGGATCGGTGCCGTCGCGGTGAAGATGGCGGCCGACTTCCAGACCTCGCAGACGCAGTTGGTCACGGGTGCGAACGAGTCTGAAAAGAACCTCGCGATGGTCAGCGCTGGGATCCTCAAGATGGCCGGTCAGGTCGGGCAGAGTGCGACCGATCTCTCGAAGGGCATGTTCCTCATTGAGAGCGCGGGCTTCCATGGTGCTGCCGGGTTGCAGATCCTGAAGGCAGCCGCAGAAGGTGCCGCGACGGGTGGCGCGCAGATGACCGTGGTCGCGGATGCGCTGACCACGGCGATGATCGACTACCACCTCCCGGCATCCGATGCGAACAGCGTGACCTCAGCGCTGATCCAGACGGTCGCCGATGGCAAGACCAACCTCACCGACCTCGCCACCTCACTCGGCAAGGTCATGCCGGTGGCGGCGGCTGTCGGGGTGACCTTCCAGGACGTCGCCGGTGCGATGGCGACCATAACCAGCGGCGGAATTTCGGCTCGCTTCGCCGCATCGCATTTGCAGTTCACACTGCTGGCTCTGTCTGCTCCTGGTGGCGTCGCGACCAAAGCCATGAAGGAAGTGGGCCTGACCTCGCAACGGGTGAAGAACACGCTCGACGGCCCCGGCGGACTCTCGGCGGCGTTAGCGCTGATCACGGAGCACGTCGGCAAGAAGTTCCCCGCGGGGTCGGTCGCTTCGGTCACTGCCCTGAAGGCGATCATGGGCGGCGTCACTGGCTATAGCACCGCGCTCATGCTCAGCGGCAAGAACAGCGACACGTTCGCCGCCAATGTCAAGAACATCGGCAAGGTGTTGCACGGTGGCAACAAGGAGGTGCAGGGGTTCGACAAGGCCTCGCACGACTTCTCGTTCTCCCTCAAGTCAGTCGGCGACGCAGCTGGCGCGGCGATGATCACGCTGGGAACGCAACTCCTGCCTGTCCTCACCACCGTCGCGGACTGGGTCGGGAAGCAGATCCCCGTCGCGCTCAAAATCGCCGAGGGCGCCTTCACGTGGCTCGGAACCAATGTCCTGCCGGTGGTGGTGAGTGCCTTCAAGGCCATCGTCACGTGGGTCGAGCAGAATCGCGCGCTGCTGCTCCGCATCGCAGGTGTGCTCATGGGGGTGGTGGCGACCGGGTTCAAGGTTCTGGCCGACGGCGTCGGGTTCATCGTCGCTCACAAGACGGTCTTCACTGATCTCGCGCTCGCGGTGGCGGCGATCTGGGTGATCGGACACGCGAAAGCATGGGCCGACGACGCCATCAAGAACATCGGGAAGGTCTTCGCGAAACTGACGAGTTCCTCAGCCATCACGAACTTCTTCACTGGCGGGGGGAAGAGTTCGGCCATCGGCTCGGACGTCAAGAACCTGGCCGGCGACGTCCAAAAGGTCTACGTCGTCAACATGGGCGAGGGCGGCCTGGGTGGGCCTGGAGGGGCTGCCAGCGGAGCTGAAACGGCTGGCGGCGGCGCGGCCGCTGGAGAGGTCGCGGGCGGTGGGGCTGCCGCTGCTGGCGGAGCAGCTGCGGCGGGCGGTGGCGAGGCAGCCGCAGGCGGTGCAGCAGCAGCAGCGGCTGGTGGTGCGGGGACGGCACTCGCCATCGGTGCCGGACTGATCGCCGCGCAGATAGCCGCGGGCCTACTAAATCTCAAGGAGATCAACGACAAGGTCAAGAGCGACTTCATGCACATGGCGACGTCCACCGGCCTGACCGCACAGCAGGTCGGCGACTTCCAGCAGTGGTTCGCCACAGCATCGCCGAAACAGAAGGGCTACATGGCCCAGACGGTGGTCGCCTTCAAGAACCAGAACGAGTCCCAGCAGACGATCGCCCAAGGTACGTACGACCTCTCGCTGCTCATCGCCAGCGGCAAGATCAAGACCGCGGCCCAGGTCAACGCATTCCAGAACTACTGGATCGATTCGGTCGCCAACTCCAAGGGCGTCCCGCCGTCGATTCTCGGCATCACCAACGCGCTCTTCCCGGTGCCGGCGACGGTAACCAAGCTCGAGGACGCGATGACGGCGGCATGGCTGAAGGCGAAGGCCATGCTCGGCACGCTCACCCAGATCAACACACCGGGCGGGGTTCGCTCGCAGACCACGGCGGTCCACGGCGGCCTCTACTCCGGCCCTCACGCCTCTGGCGGGGTGATCCCTGCCGGTGGCTGGGGTCTGGTCGGCAAGCACGACGACGAAGTGGCCTACGGTGGTGCGAGCGGACTGTCGATCTTCAACTCTCCGCAGCTCCGGGCGATGCTCGGCGCTTCTCGCTCCGGTGCTGGCGGTGCCGCGCCGAGTGTTCAGCAGGTCAACAACTTCTACGGTGTCAGCGGCCAGGACCGCTCGATGATCCGCCAGGAGATCGATGCTGCTAACAAGGACTTGCTCCACCACATCGCGGCGGCAAAGCGATGAGGAAGGCCGCGGACAACTCAGGCAAGACCTGAGGCCTTTGAGCGATGATCGACGGCGGTTAGCAACGCGCACCTGGGAGGGAGTTACTCGTGAAATTTGCCGGATTGCCTCGAGGCGTTCTCCTCCTTTCGGTCCTACTCCTTTGCGGCTGCGGCGCGACCTCGAGCCCTAGTTCGTCGCGCGCCCTAGCGACCCCAGCGGCGTCCGTCACCCCGAGCCCAACCCCGGCACCGACTCCCAACCTCGCGGTCACCGCGGCCGCCGCCTATCTGGCCGCGGCGACTACCGGAAACGCAGCAGATACGGCCCTCAACAAGGCGTACCCGGCGACGTTCAAATCGGTTGCGCAGGCCAAGCGCTACTGGTCGCAATATCTGGCCATTGAGCAGACTTTCCTATCCAAGATCTTCGCGATCGCGTACCCGCCGTTCATGAAGGCCGACGTTGACGCACAGATTGCGGCGGAGACCAAGCTGGTCGGTGATGAAAGCGAGCTGGTCAGCAACCCTGCAGACACTGCGGCGTATGCCGCTTACAGTTCCGATATCAAGGCTGAGGCTGGCACAGCCAACGTCATCCGTCATGATCTGGGGCTCCCCCAGGTACCCCTGACTTAGCAACCACGGTGCGGAGCGTTGTGACGCCTTACCAGGAATAGGCGGTCTTTCCGACATCGGCTGGGGGGATCATCCGACCAACGGAGTGCAGTCGCCACTGACCGTCCTCGCGCAAAAGCGTGTAGACCAGCATGTAGACCTTCTGCGGTTCGGTGATCGTGATCGGCTCGTCCTGGTCAGGGTGCAGAACCGGCGCGAAGACGTAGGCCATGTCGTCTGCCGGGTACCTGACCTTGTTCGACCAGTGAGCGAGTTCGGTCCGGAAGTGAGCATCCAGCGTGCCATCGGTTGCCTGCTGTCGCCAGGTAGGCCACGCCGCTGCTGTGAAGAGCGTCTCGCCCATGTCGAGGGCGAGAGGCAATAACCCAAGCCACTGCCGGAACGCCAGAACGGTGACGATCGGAGGCCCGTTGTCCTCGTAGCGCCACTTGCTCCTGTCCTCGTCGGGTGTATCCACTACCGTGCGCGGGTACGCAGGCCAGGCGTTGGTTCCTTGGAGAATGCACCCACAGCGATGCTCTTGATCGTGGGTGTACCGCCGATCAGAGCCGACATGGCATTCGCCGCGGTGGTCAGATCCTCCGGTGCGGCGTGACCATAAAACCTGGCCGTGATCCCCGGATCGGCATGCCCCAAGATACGGCTGGCGACCACGAGGCCGACGCTCCGGGTCAGGAACAGCCCGGCCGTGTGTCGGAGGTCGTGAAATCGGATCTGCGGGCACCCGGCTCGCGACAGCAGCAGTCGAAAGTCGCGCACGAACGCACCGGACGGCACCATGTAATTCCCGCGCGACGGTGGAAAGACGAGATTCAAGCGCGCAAGCCCCGGTCTCGCCAGTCTTGCCTCGACACAGCGTCGCCGTTGCTCTTCGAGAGCTTCTATCGCTGTCCCGACGATCCGCACCGTGCGTCGTGAACTGCGGGTCTTGGTGTGCCCCGCCTGGTGTTGGCCACCGGCCTTCCACTGCACGGTCTTGGTGATGGTGATGAGCCCGCGCTCGAGGTCGAGGTCATCCCACGTCAGCCCGAGCAACTCACCCGCCCGCGCCCCCGTCGACAGGGCGACCGTGATTAGTGGGCCGAGGCGGGTGTCCCAGGCGAGATCGACAAGCCGTTGAGCCTGTTCCACCGTCAGGGTTGTGGCCTCGAACTCTGAGCGGTGTGGGACCGCGACGCCCGAGCACGGGTTGCGGCTGATCCTGCGCTCCTCAGCCGCCGCGTTGAGGGCTGTGCTCAGCGAGCGATAGACGTGCTGGAGCATCGTGGCTGACATGCCGACCGCGTCGAGGCCGGCGAGCGTCTTTCGGATATCCCTCGAGTCGATCTCGTCCATAGCGACGTTACCGAGCAACGGCCGGACGTGGTCGAGTTTCTGGCGGTAGAACGGGTGGGTTCGGGGACGTGAGAGCGCCGCCTGGGCGAGCCATTCGTCAAGCCACTCATTGAGCGTCAGCCGGTGGTCGGCCAATCGCCTCACCGAGACGCCCTGCTCGCGCTCGATGAGGACTTCCTTGAGCAGCGCCCTCCCAGCCTCGTGAGTAGGCACCTGCCATGTCCGCTCGCGTCCGTTCTCGCGGATGCGGACGCGCCAGCCGCTGCCGCTGGCGTAGATCGACCCCGTGCCGCGGGCCCGCCTGTGAACACGCGCGGGCGCTTCGCCACTGCTCATCGCTTGTCCTCCCTGAAGGCGCGGTCCATGATGTCGACCGCCGATTGCTGCATGTCCTGAGTCACGTGCGAATACAGGTCGAGGGTGATGCCCACCGAGGCATGACCGAGCATCTCTGACGCCACCTTTGGGTGTGCGCCGCCGCCCATGAGGATCGATGCCGCGGTGTGGCGCAGGTCATGGAACCTGATCGCCGGCAGCCCAGCTTTGGTAAGGGCGCGGCTCAGCGCACCACGCATCTCTCTGATCGAGGCGTACTCGCCGAACCGCCCGGGCGCAAGTGTGGTGAAGACGAGCCCCCGGTCGCGATATTCGGGCCCGAGTTGCCGACGCTCCGTGTCCTGACGCTGACGATGAGCCCGCAGCGCCTCTCGCGAGAGCTCGCTGAGGCGCACCACGCGCGGCTTGCCTGATTTCGGCGTGCCGATGTTCTGTGTTGCCTGCTCCAGTGACCCCACCACGGAGAGAACCGGCGTCTCGCGGTCGAGGTGGACGTCCTTCCAGCGGAGCGCGCGCAACTCGCCCTGGCGCATGCCGGTGGTCACTGCGAGTACGAAGAGCGCCTCGAGCCGTTCACCCTGCACGGCCGCGATGAAGCGGCGCGGCTGATCACCATCGGCGATCGTCGTCATCTCTCGACGGGCAACGCTCGGCCGGCTGCCGCGCCCGATCAGCGCAGCGACGTTGCGAGCGACCTTACCGTCCTCGACCGCGCTGTTCAGCGCCAGGTGCAGCACAGCGTGGAGGTGATGCACGCTTGTCGAACTCAAGCCCGATGCCAGTTTCTTGGCGTACAAGGCGCGAAGGTCTGAGGCCTCGAGGCGGACGAGAGACTTCCCCGACAGGTCGCTCGTGAGGACATGGAGCCGGATGTTGCTCGCGTAGTAGGCCACTGACGCCGGCTTCAGACCGCCGCCCTGCAAACCTGCGAGCCAGTGCTCCAGGTAGGCCCCTAGCGTGAGGCGCTGATCCGGCACTGGCAGACCCTCGTCCACCGTGCGTGTGACCTCGGCGAGGCGCGCCTTCACGGCCGTCTTGTTCGCGCCGTACAGATAGCGAAGGCGGCCGTCGGGCAGCTTCAGTCGAGCGACCCATCGACCGTCGCCTCGTTGGAAGATCGACCCGTCACCAGGATCTCGTCGGGTTGTGCGTCGCCGACGCGTTGGTCCCGCGGATCCTTGCTCGGTCACGCCGAGGCCGCGTCCTCGATGTCGAGGGCTTCGCGTTCCTCGAGCAGGCGCAACGCGAACACGCCGTCGATGGTCCGCCCGAGAAGCGACGCCTCCTGCTCAGCTCTGCGGGCTCGCGCGCGAAGCGCCCGAACATCGCGGCGCATCCCCGCCAGGTCGAGGAGGCTCAGCTCGCGGGCTGGAGCGACTCGCTCACTGATCGCGCGGACCAGGATGTGCGGCTTTGCTCGGGTATCCTTCATCTGTCGGCACCTCGTTTGCTGGCCATGCCCCCGGTCGTTAGCGCGGCGCGGGGGCCTTTTTCGGTCGCGATAGTAGCACGAAGGTGTCAGCTTGGGTGTCTTCGACGGTCACGACGACCGCGATCCGCCGATTCTGAATACGCGATCCGAGAGTCTAGAGGCTCCCGGCCTAGGTCTCCTTGACCTGGAGCATCGCCTGGAGTGCGGCGATGCGCTCCTCGATCGGAGGATGCGTGTCGAAGAGGTGATGCGTGAATCCACCATGATGCTGCAGCGGGTCGTCGATGCACATCGCGGCGGTGGTGTGGGTCATCTTGGCGAACGGCTTGTCATTCGCCTGCAGCTTCTGCAGTGCGTGGAGCAGTCCAGTGGGATTGCGGGTGAGCTCGACGCTGCTCGCGTCAGCGAGCGACTCGCGCGAGCGTGACAGCGAGAGCTGCATCAGCGGGCCGACGATCACCGCGACCACGGTGAGCAGCGCCGCCGCGGCGATGAGGACGATGATCAGATAGCCGCCGTCGCGACTGTTGCCGCCGCGGGTGAAGAAGAGCGAGCGCCAGAGGAGGCTCGCGAGCAGCCCCGCGAGTGCGACCGACGTTGCCACGATGAGCACGAGTCGCACGTCGTAGTTGCGAATGTGGCTCATCTCGTGGGCGAGCACTCCCTCGAGCTCCTCACGATTCATGATCGCGAGCAGCCCGGTGGTGCACGTGACCGCCGCCTTCTGCGGGCTGGTGCCCGTGGCGAAAGCATTCGGTGACGGGTCGTCGATGATGTAGATCTTCGGCATCGGCAGGCCGGCGCCGATGGCGAGCGTGGACACGATGTCGTAGAGCATCGGCGCCTGCTGCTGCGTCACGGGTTGCGCGCCCGACACCGCGAGGACAGTCGCCTGCCCGAGCGTGAGGGACCACAGCACCGCGAGCAGCGCGAGGATTGCGGCGATGACGATTCCCGAGATACCGCCGCTGACGCCCGAGGCGATATAGCCGATCCCGTAGCCGATCGCCGACCAGACGATGAAGAAGGTCGCGACCACGATCACGCTCTTGCGCTTGTTGCGGGCTATCTGGTGATACATCGCCTTCACTATGCCACGGCAGCAGCCGGGGCAAACCGATGTTCAGGCGAGAGTCAGATCAGGAGATCAGACCGGCGTAGCGCTCCCGAACGGCTCGCAGCGAGGCGGGCACGGGCGTGAGCACCGGAGCCCTCGAGGCAACGCAGTCGGCGGTCTTCAACCCCGCGCCGGTGATGTAGGCGACCACCGTCTCGTCGCCCTCCCAGCGGCCGGCGCGGGCGAGGTTGCGCAGCACGGCGACCGTGACCCCGCCGGCGGTCTCGGCGAAGATGCCCTCGCTGGCCGCCAGCAATTCGATGCCCTCGACAAGCTCTTCCTCGGTGACGCTGGCGACGACCCCACCGGTTTCACGGGCGATGCGGAGGACGTCGGCGCCGTCCGAGGGGTTGCCGATCGCGATCGAGCGCGCGATCGTGGCCGGCCGGACCGGCACGACCGTCGTCTCGCCCCCGGAGAACGCGGTCGCGACCGGCGAGCATCCGAGCGCCTGGGCGCCGGTGAAGCGCGGCAACCGCGATCCGCTGTCGACCAGGCCGAGGTCGATCAATTCACCGGCGGCCTTGCGGTGCTTGACGAACTGGCAGCCGGAGGCGACCGGCACGATGATCTCGTCGGGCAGGCGCCAGCCGAGCTGCTCCGCGGTCTCGAAGGTGAGCGTCTTGCTCCCCTCGCTGTAGTAGGGGCGCAGGTTGAGGTTGCAGAACCCCCAGTCGACGCAGTCGGCCAGCTCGGTGCAGAGGCGGTTGACGTCGTCGTAGCTCCCGTCGACGGCAATGATCGTCGGACGGAAGATCGAGGTCCCGATCATCTTCGCGGGCTCGAGGTCGCTGGGCACCACCACGACGGCGCGCATCCCGGCGTGCGCCGCGTACGCCGCCACCGAGTTGGCCAGGTTGCCGGTGCTGGCGCACGCGATGGTCGTGAGCCCGTGCTCGCGAGCCCAGGTGGCGGCGACACTCACCACGCGGTCCTTGAACGAGCCGGTCGGGTTCTGGGTGTCGTTCTTGAGGTAGAGGTTGCGCAGCCCCAGCTCAGCGCCGAGGTTGCGTGCGTGGATCAGTGGCGTGAATCCCTCGCCCAGCGTGATCGGCTCGGTCTCCTCGAGGTCGACGGGAAGGAGATCGCGATAACGCCAGATGCTCGAGGGTCCGGCGGCGATGCTCTCACGCGAGATGCGCCGCGCCACCTCCTCGTAGTCGTAGCGCACCTCGAGCGGGCCGAAGCAACGCTCGCAGATGTTGGTCGCCTCGACCGGGGTCTCGTGACCGCAGGCGCGGCAGACCAGACAGGCGACGTGGGCTCCTGACGGAGCCCGTCCGTAGCGTTCGAGCAGACTGATCGTAGACATAAAAAAACCTCCCGGGCTTCTGGTCCGGGAGGCTTCCCAACGTGGGCGCGCATGCCCCTACGTTCGGAAACCTCCGCAGGGCATGATCATGGTTGCGAGCACGACTCTCGGTGTCAGCACAGTGCGGGCATGCTAACACGGACACCGGGTTTCGCTGCAAGAGGGTGAAGACATCGTGACGCGAGCCGTCAGATGCGCCGGATGAGGTCGCGCTCGACCCGCTCGCGGGTGAGCGCGACGACGGGATGGAGTGCGTGCCCCCGCAGTGCCTGCTCCATCTGCCGGAGCAGGGAGTAGAGGCTCTTCACCGCCTTGACCACGTCACCGGTGTCGGCTCCCGGCGGCGGTTCGATGTCGGCGAGGGGCACGCCCGACGCCCACTCGTATGCGGGCCGGATCTGCTCAAGTGAGAGTGGCGGCATCGTCTCCAGCCCGTGCTCGCGTTCGAGCTCCACGAATCGGCGCATGGCGGTCCGGAGACGGCGGTGGCGCTCCTCGATGCGCGGGGTCGGAAAGTGCCGGCGCGACGGTTGGGGGCGCTCACGACCGCGGTCCTCGGCGACCAGGCTGACCAGCGTCGCGGCCAGCTCCTCCGGCTTCAAGCCGTCGAGGACGCCGGTCGCGATCGCGTCCGCCACCAGGAGCGAGCTCTCCCCGTAGAGCGAGCCGGCGAGCCGGCCCAGGTCGGTGGGCTCATCACCGTCGAGGAAGCCGGCCGCGCGCAGCACCGCCCGGTGCGCCCGGAACTCGCGGCGGAAGCGATGCTGCGAGCGTTCGAGTTCCTCCTCGGCGCCGGCGAGGGTGGTCTCGATGTCAGCGATCCGGTGGTGGTGGGCTCGATGCTCTCCGAAGTACGGGCAGTTGCGGCACGGCGACTCGTTGAGCCGGTCCTGGAGCGACCTGGTGGTGCGGCGCAACGCCTCGTAGCGCTGGCCGGGGTCCGCCCCGGCCTTGCCGTAGCGGCCCCGGCGCGCGTCGGTCCAGTGCCCGCGCCGGACCCTGCGGAGCGCGAGCTGGGCCTCACCGAGCTGCGTGGTGGTGGTCAGGAACGAGGTCAGAGTTCGCTCGGTGCAGGGAACCCGCGGGTGCTGGAAGCGCCGCAGCCTGAGGTCGTGCAGCTCGGCCTCGAGATTGGCTTTGCGATGTCCCCACCGGGCGGAGCGCTCGACGGCCTGGTACTGCCCGAATGAGCTGTCGAGGAGCAGCTCCGCGGCCTCCGCGGACCTGGTGCGCAGCAGGTTGAGCACCATCGTGTAGGTGGGCGAGAACTTGGAATCGACGGCGAACTCACCGGAGATGGCGGCGTCGTAGATGTCGCGCAGCTCGACATCGCTCTCCTTGAGGATCACGCCGTGCCCCACCGTGTCGATGCCGCGCCGGCCTGCCCTTCCCATGAGCTGGGTGAGCTCGCCGCTGGTGAGTGACGCGAAACTCACCCCGTCGAATTTCGTGAAGCTCGAGATGACGCAGGAACGCGCCGGCATGTTGAGACCCAGTGACAGCGTCTCGGTGGCGAAGACGACCTTGATCAGACCCTGCTGAAAGAGCCGCTCCACCGTCTCCTTCGCGTAGGGCAGCAGACCTGCGTGGTGCATCGCGAGCCCGCGGCGCAGCAGCCGCCGGTCGAGCTCGAGGAGTACGCACTGCCGCTCGTCCTCGTCGCTCAACGCCTGCATGCGCTCGGTGATCGCGATGTCGATGCGCTCCTTCTCGTCATCATTGGTGAGGTCGACTCCGTGTACACCGCATCGTTGCAGCGCCTCACGGCATCCCCGCCGCGAGAAGATGAAGTAGATGGCGGGGAGCATCGCGCGCCGGCGGAGCACGTCGATGATCTGGAGCATGTCGTTGTCCGGCGCGCGTCGCGCCTCACGAAATCGCGGCTGTTGCACCGCATCCACCTGGGCAAGCTCGAGCGTCCCGCGCGCGGCGTTGCCTGCCCTGTCGAAGAGCGGGTGCAACGCGTTGTCGATGGCGAGCCACATCTCGAGCGCCACTGGGCGTTCGGTGCGGGTTACCGTCTCGATGGTGCCGCGCAGGGCGGACATCCATGCCGCCACCTCGTCGACGTTGCTGATGGTCGCGGAGAGGCCGATCAGGCGGATGTGACGCGGTGCCTCGATGATCAACTCCTCCCACACGGTGCCGCGTGGGTAGTCGTCGATGTAATGCACCTCGTCGAGCACGACGTCACCGACTCGATCGACGCGCGCAGGCTCGTCGTAGAGCACGTTGCGCAGGATCTCGGTGGTCATCACCAGGACCGGGGCACCGTCGTTGAGGGTGTGCTCGCCGGTGATCAACCCGATGCGATGATCGCCGAAGCGCTCGCAGAGATCGTGGTACTTCTGGTTGCTCAGCGCCTTCAGCGGGGTCGTGTACACGACGTCGGCTGCGTCGGTGATCGGCCGTCGCAGCGCGGCCGGTGCATCGAGGCGCCGCCAGATCACGTAGTCGGCGACGACGGTCTTGCCGCTCGATGTCGGCGCACTGACGAGCACGCCGCGCGAGCGCTCCAACTTGATGATCGCCTCGCGTTGAAACTCGTCGAGCGTGAAGGGCAGGGTCGTCTGGTACGCCTCGATGAGATCCCGCGTCGGCGGCGGGGCCTGGTCAGACGTGGATCAGCTCGAAATGCGAGCCGAGGATGAGCGCCTCGCCATGGTCGTCGACGAAGCGCAGCACCTTCTGGCACATCTCGTCGGCGTGCCGGCTGTCCGAGCTCACGCACGCAACCCCGATCACCGCCGACTGCCAGAGGTCCTGGTCGGCCACTTCGGCGACGGCGATGTTGAACGTGTTGCGGAGCTTGGTGGTCAGCGAACGGACCACCTGGCGCTTGTCCTTGAGGGATTCGCTGTCCGGAACCTGGAGGGTGACGATCAGCGTGCCGATGACCACGGTGACCGGCAGCTAGCCCGGAGGCCCCGTGGTCATCACAGGGCGTCGAGCAGTTTCTGGCGGAGGACCTCCAGCTTCTCGAAGTCGTCGACGGACGGGCGCGTGGGCGCCTTGCTGGGGAACTTCAGGTGCTGGACCGCCTCGGAGAGGATCCGCAACTCGTCGTCGGTCAGCCGCACCGAGCGCATGTGAGGTGCCGGCGCGGTGGGGACCGGGTGGACGGCGTCCTCGTTCATGCCGGGCGACAGCGGGGCGTCGAGCTGTTCGGGTTCCGCGGGACGGAACAGTTCGTCGCTGCCGCGCAGTTGTGCGCGGCGGAAACCGCGCATCACCCTCGTGCCGCGCGCACCCGCTCGCGTGGACGTTCCGCGCTCCCGGAGACCTCAATGGTGCCGTCGCCGCGATCCTGGGCGATGACGGCCTTGGCGAGGGCCCTGTAGGAGCGAGCCCCGGGCGAGTTCGGGGCGTACTCGAGGATCGACTGGCCCGCCAGAGGAGTCTCGGCGAACCTGATCGAGGAGTCGACGGTGATCGGGAAGACAAGGTCCGGATACGCGCTCTTGACGAGGTCGAGCACCTCCTGGCTGTGCAGGGTGCGCGACTTGTACAGCGTGGGCAGGATGCCCGCGACGCGCAGATGGCTGTTCAGCTTGGCGCGCACACGATCGATGGTGCGCTGCAACTGCTGCATCCCCTTCATGCCGAAATACTCGCACTGCAGCGGGATGATCACATCCGTCGACGCGACCAAGGCATTGATGCAGAGCAGGCCGAGCGATGGTGGGCAATCGATGACCACGTAGTCGTAGAGCCCGTCGATCGGCTCGAGCTTCTCCTTGAGGATCGACTCGCGGCCGAACTCGGTGACGAGCTGCAGCTCGGCGCCGCTGAGGTCGATGTTGGCCGGGATGAAATCGAGCCCCATGCCATCGGACGACAGGAGCACGTCGGCGACGCTGACGCGATGGTCGGTAAGGAGGTCGTAGATCGTACGCTCCAGCTCATCGGGCCGGCGGCACCCCATGTTGATGGTCAGATGACCCTGGGGATCGAGATCGACGGCGAGCACCTTCGGACCAGCCTCGGCGATGGCTGCCGCGAGGTTCACGGCGGTCGTGGTCTTGCCCACACCGCCCTTCTGGTTCGCGACCGAAATGATCCGCGTCATGGCCGGCGCGGTGTCAAGAGATCGCAAAGGGAACGGACGCGCCTCACTGAGCAGGTATCATAGCGAACCCGATTGCCTCTCTCGGCCGCGGGTCGGGAGCAAGTGCACTTGCAGCGGTCATTGACCCTTGAATCCGGAGTGGTGTTTGGTGTCTGAAGAACGTGTGAAGCCTCGCAGCCTGTTCGTTGACGAGGCTATCGCGCTTGCGCTGGAGAGCCGCTGGTCGGACGCGCTCGCCGTGAATCAGGCGCTCGTCGAGCGCCATGGCGCCGACGAGGACGCGCTCAACCGCATCGGCAAGGCGCTGACCGAGCTCGGCCAGCGCGAGGAGGCGCTCGCCTCCTATTCGAGTTCGCTCCAGCTCAATCCGCTCAACCTGATCGCCCAGAAGAACGTACGCAAGCTCACCGTGATGCTCGAGAGCAAGAGCACGGCTGCCGGCTCAGCGGCGGCGATCGACGTCGAGCTGTTCACCGAGGAGCCGGGCAAGAGCGCCATCACCGTCCTCAGCGCCCCGTCGAAATCGGCGACGGTCGCCATCGCCCCAGGGGACGTGGTCGAGCTCTACCGGGAAGGATCGACACTCCGGGCCCAGACCTCGCGTGGGGTCTCGCTCGGCGAGGTGGATACCAAGATCGCCCGGCGGCTGGTGCCCCTGATGGAGACCGGCAACCGCTACTCGGCTGCGGTCGCGCGGCTGGAGGACGAGCGGGTCGAGATCATCCTCCGCGAGACCTACCAGGCCGCCGAGAACGCGCGGAAGTCGTCCTTCCCGCTCGCCAAGGGTGGCCGCCGTGAGGAGTTCCGCCCCTACGCCAAGGATTCGCTGCTGTCATCCCGCGAGATCGATACGTCCCCGCTCGACGACGACGGCGATGAGATCGTCGGACGACCGGCCGTCGAAGAGTCCGAGGACGACCTCGGGGAGCTGGGGATGAGCACCTTCCAGTCCGACGCCGAGGAAACGCCGCCCGGAGCCGATACCGAGGATGACGATGACTCGCGCCCCGAGGACGAGTACTAGCCGGTCGGACCCCAAGGGTCGGACGGTCTCGCACGAGCGGATCGACGGGTACCTTCCGATCGGGGCCTACGGGCTGATCGGCGATTGCCGCTCCGCGGCGCTCGTCGGGGTGGACGGAAGCATCGACTGGCTCTGCCTGCCGCGCTTCGACGACGACGCGCTGTTCGGACGGATCCTCGACGCCGGCACGGGCGGGAGCTGGCAGATCCATCCGGACGAACCCCATGAGGTGCATCAGCGCTATCGGGACCGGACCAATCTCCTCGATACCGTGTTCGCAACCGGGACCGGTGTCGTGGTGGTCACCGATTTCATGCCGGTCGACGACCATAGCGTCGTCCAGCACGCCAGGCTGCACAACCATCCCCGTGTGATCCGCCTGGTCGAATGCCTCGCCGGCGCCGTGACCATGCACCACGTCTTCGATCCCGCGCCCGGATTTGCTCGATTGCCGGTGACGCTCAGCATCGAGGATGGGCACCTCCATGCGGATGCGCAGAAGCTGCACCTCTGTCTGAGCTCAACGGTCGAGCTGGACGGCCCCGACGACACGTTTCACATGCGGGCCACCGATGCAGTGGCCTTCGCACTCCACACCGGGGTCGCCGGACGCTGTCGGGCGAGACCGTGGAGCGTCGAGCGAGCGCGCACTTCGCTCCGTGAGAGCCAGCGCTACTGGTGGCGCTGGGTCGGGCAGGTCGAGTACCACGGTCCGTACCAGCAGCACGTCTGGCGGTCGGCGCTCGCGTTGAAGCTGATGACCTATGCGCCGACCGGCGCGATCATCGCGGCGCCCACCACCAGCCTTCCCGAGGACGTCGGCGGTGAGCGCAACTGGGACTACCGGTTCACATGGTTGCGCGACGCTGCGTTCACGCTCTACGCCTTCTTTCAACTCGGCCTCACCGATGAGGCTGCCGCGTACTTCGACTGGCTGGCCCACCGGCATCTCGCGGATCGCAAATCCACCGACATCCCCAATCTCTTCGACCTGAGCGGACACACGCGCGCGGCGGAGCACATCCTCGATCACCTCAAGGGATACCGCGGATCGAGCCCGGTGCGCACCGGCAACGCCGCCGTGCATCAGCTCCAGCTCGACGTATATGGCGAGGTTCTCGACAGCGCGTACGTCTACGCTCGATTCGGAGGCGTGGTCAGCGAGACGCTGTGGGAGGAGCTCCGCAACATCGTCGAGATCGCCATCAGTCGCTGGGAGGAGCCCGACTCATCGATCTGGGAGGTGCGCAGCGAACGCAAGCAGTACGTCTACAGCAAGTTGATGTGCTGGGTCGCTGTGGACCGTGGGATGCGGATCGCCGACCACTACAACCTCCCGTACGACAAGGACGCATGGCGGCGCGCCCGTCTGCGCATTCATCGCGCGATCACGTCGCGGGGGTACTCCGAGCACCGCCACTCCTTTACCCAGGTGTTGGACAACGACGCGCTCGACGCATCGATCCTCCGCATGAGCCAGGTGCGCTTTCTCGCCGACAAGGATCCGCGCATTCATTCGACGGTGCGCGCCATCGCGCAACACCTCGGCGAAGGTGTGCTCGTCAAGCGCTACCGCATGGACGAGAGCGAGGATGGGCTCCGGGGTGATGAGGGTGCGTTCTTCATGACCTCGTTCTGGCTGGTCGACGCGCTCGCGCACTGCGGTGATCTCGAGCAGGCGGAGCGCCGCTTCGAGCGGCTGCTCCACTTCAGCTCACCACTCGGGCTGTTCTCCGAGGAGGTGGATGTGCGTACCGGGCAGCTGCTGGGGAACTTCCCGCAGGCATTCACGCACCTCGCGCTGGTGGGTGCGGCGGTGAACCTGGAGCGTGCTCGCAAGCGTGAGCTCGGAGTGAAGGGACTACACCGCCGACCGGGGGCCGCCCGGCCCTTGGGTGCATAAGTATGCAGCCTAGACCGTATACTTCTCGGCCATGCCCCAGGCGACACCGCTCCGCGCCGCCGTCGTCGGTTCCACCGGCTACATCGGTATGCAATGCACTGCCCTGCTCGCCGGTCACCCGGATGTCGAGCTCACTCGCGTGCTCGGGCACAGCAGCGCCGGCAAACGCTACTGCGACGTCGTCCCGGGGAGTTCCGTTGAGCTGATCATCGAGGACAGCCTCGATCCCGGCGCCGCCGACCTGGTCATGGCAGCGCTGCCCCACGCTGTCGCCGCGTCATTGGCGCCGGGGTGGCTCGCGGCAGGCGCGACCGTGATCGACTGTTCGGCGGACTTCCGCCTCCACGACGCCGCCGCGTATCAACGCTGGTACGGCGTTGAACACCCCTCGCCCGATCTGCTCGACGACGCCGTGTACGCGATGGTGGAGCTCGAGCGCGAGCGCCTGACCGGCGCCAATCTCATCTCGGTGCCCGGGTGCTATCCCACCGCCACGCTGCTCGCCTGCGTCCCGGCGCTGCGCGCCGGGTTGATCGAGCCGGACATCGTGGTGGACGCGAAGAGTGGGGTGA
Organism: Candidatus Dormiibacterota bacterium; assembly: GCA_003135895.1. GTDB lineage: Bacteria > Chloroflexota > Dormibacteria > Aeolococcales > Aeolococcaceae > Palsa-851. The sequence continues at coordinate 17,728 of PNBE01000043.1, read as the reverse complement.
GCGGCGCGGGTCGCGAGGCGAAGGTTGCCAATCTCTTCTCGGAGGTCAACGAGTCGGTGCAGGCCTATGGTGTTGCGGGGCACCGCCACAAGTCCGAGATGCTCGAGCAGCTGCGTGACGCAGCCGGTGGCGAGGTGCGGCTCACCTTCGTGCCCCACTTGATTCCGATGACCCGGGGCATTCTCGTCACCGCGTATCTCCGCCCCCGGGCGGGCGTGACCGAAGCAGACTTCCACGACCTGTACGCGACGTTCTGCGACAGCAGTCCCTTCCTCGACCACGTCNNGTCGTCACGGTCGCGATCGACAATCTCGGCAAGGGCGGTGGGGGCCAGGCGGTGCACGCCATGAACATTCGATTCGGGTTCGACGAGACGGCCGGGCTGGAGTCCCGCGTGCTGTGGCCATGAGCGCGCCGGCCGCGGAGCGGACTCGGGCGGGCGTCTGCGCCCCGCTCGGTTTTCGCGGCGGTGTCGCCGCAGCGGGGATCCGTGGCGATGGTGACGAAACCCGCACCGACGTTGCGGTGATCCGGTCCGATACCCCCGCAGCTGCCGCGGGTGTCTTCACACGCAACACCGTGAAGGCGGCGCCGGTGGTCATCTCCCAGCTCACGCTGCGGCGCGGGGCGCCGATCTCCGCGGTGGTGGTGAACGCAGGCAACGCCAACGCCTGTACCGGCGCCCAGGGATTCCGTGACGCGCTGGTCATGTGCACGACTGCGGGTGATGCCCTCGATCTCGACCCCAGCGACGTGCTCGTGTGCAGCACCGGAGTGATCGGACGGCCGATGCCGAT
>PNBE01000043.1:14715-16926 GCA_003135895.1 Candidatus Dormiibacterota bacterium | reverse complement strand
GGCGGTGTGACCTACACCATTGGCGGCACGGCGAAGGGTGCGGGGATGCTCCACCCCGACATGGCCACCCTGCTGGCATTCATCACCACCGACGCACCGATCGAGCCGGCGCTGCTGCAGCCGCTGCTGTCACGTGTCACCGACAGCACCTTCAACTGCGTCACGGTTGACGGCGATACGTCGACCAACGACACGTGCATCCTGCTCGCCAACGGCGCCGCGGGCGGTGCGACGTTTGCCGAGGGCTCGAGCGCGGCGGACGCCTTCGAAGGCGCGCTCCTCGAGGTCTGTGACTCGCTCGCCGAGCAACTCGTCGCCGACGCCGAGGGCGCGACACGGCACTTTCGCGTCGCGGTGGACGGGGCCGCCGACGCGGACCAGGCCCGTATCGCGGCGCGTGTCGTTGCGCAGAGCCCGCTCGTCAAGACCGCCATCCACGGCGGCGATCCCAACTGGGGACGCATCGTCGCCGCGCTGGGCCGGAGCGGCGCGACCTTCACCCTCGATCGCTGCCGTGTCGCCATCGGCGGCCTGGTCGTGTTCGATCGCGGCGCCCCCGAACCGGTCGACGCCGAGCGGATCCGCGTCGCGCTCTCGCATCCACGTCTCGATATCGTCATCGATCTCGGCGCGGGCGATGGTTCGGGTCACGCCTGGGGATGCGACCTCTCCGCTGACTACGTGCGCATCAACGCCGACTACACCACCTGATACGGAGCAACCACCAAACCACCATGCCTGAACAGACCATCGACGAACGCATCCACCGCGCCGAGGTACTCATCGAGGCACTGCCGTACATCAAGCGGTTCGCCGGTCACATCCTGGTGATCAAGGTCGGCGGCGCCGCCAGCGCCGCCACCGACCTCGATGCGGTGCTCGAGGACGTGGTGCTGCTGCGATTCGTCGGCATGCGACCGGTGATCGTGCATGGCGGCGGCCCGGAGATCAGCGCATGGCAGGAGCGCATGGGAATCGAGACCAGGTTCGTCAACGGCCTGCGCGTCACCGATGCGCCGACCATGGAGATCGCGAAGATGGTGTTGACCGGCAAGGTCGGACCGGACATCGTCGCGCGCATCCACACCCTCGGTGCGGGAGCGATCGGACTGTCCGGCGAGGATGGGCCGACGCTGCTGGTCCGGCCGCGCGCCGACGCCGGCGGCGCTGAACTCGGATTCGTCGGAGACGTCGCGCAGGTCAACGGCGAACCGATCATGGCGATCCTCGATCAGGGACGGATTCCCGTGATGGCGTCGATCGGCCTCGGCTATGACGGTCAGGCATACAACGTCAATGCGGACACGGTTGCCGCCGAGCTTGCGGTAGCGCTCCAGGCCAGCAAGCTGATCCTCATGACCGACGTCGAAGGTGTCCGTGACGGGAGCGGGAACCTGATCAGCGAGCTCGACGCTGCCCGTGGCCGCGAGCTGCTTGCCGCAGGGGTGATCCGCGACGGCATGATCCCCAAGGTCGAGGCGGCGATCAGGGCCACCGACGGTGGATGCGCGACCCACATCATCGACGCGCGCGTGCCCCACGCGCTGCTCCTCGAGCTCCTGACCGAACGCGGTGTCGGCACCATGCTCACCCAACCAGAACCGGCGTGACCACGACAACCACGACGGCCGAGCGTGCCAGGGCGGTCCTGATGGACACCTATCAGCGCCAGCCCATCACCTTGCGCAGTGGCGACGGCGTCTGGGTGACCACCGACGACGGGCGTGTGTTCCTCGACCTCGTCGCCGGCATCGCGGTGAACATCCTTGGCCACAATCACCCGTCGTTGCGCCAGGCGATCGCCGGCCAGGCGGCAACACTGATGCACACGAGCAATCTCTACTACACGGAGCCGCAGCTGGAGCTTGCCGAACTGCTGATCGCTTCGGCGTTTCCATCACGTGTGTTCTTCTGCAACAGCGGCGCCGAGGCGAACGAGGGCGCCATCAAGCTGGCGCGGAAGTGGGGCAAGCTGCATCGCGACGGCGCGCACGTCATCATCTGCGCGCAGGGCGCCTTCCACGGGCGCACCATGGGCGCGCTCGCCGCGACCGCGAACGCTCGCTATCGCAAGCCGTTCGAACCGCTGCCGAAGGGCTTCGTGCACGTGCCCTTCGACGACCTCGGCGCCCTCGAGCAGGCCATCGACAGCGCGACATGCGCGGTGATGCTCGAGCCCATCGAGGGCGAGAGCGGCGTCATCCCACTCGA
>PNBE01000043.1:0-14671 GCA_003135895.1 Candidatus Dormiibacterota bacterium | reverse complement strand
CGCGCGGACGTCTTCGAGCCCGGCGATCATGGCTCCACCTTCGGTGGCGGCCCGCTCGCATGCGCGGCGGCCGTCGCAGTGATGCGCGCGGTGGAGGCCGAGGGTCTCGTCGACCATGCCGCCGACGTGGGTGACTATCTCGCCGAGTCGTTGAGCGCGCTGGCGGACGATGGCGCGCCGATCGCCGGAGTGCGTGGTCAGGGCCTGATGCTCGGGATCGCGCTGACCCGCGACGTCGCCCGTGATGTCGCCGCCGCAGCGCTCGACGAGGGGTTGATCGTCAACGCCATCGGCGATCGGACGATCCGCGTGGTGCCCCCGCTGATCATCACGCGCAACGAGGTTGACGAGGCGGTGCTCCGCCTGCGGCGCGCGTTCGAATCGGTCGCGCAACCGGGCGAAAGAGCATGAGCGCAACCGCGCGTGTGATCGGTCCCGCGGCGAAACCGGCGCGGCATCGCGCCATCCTGGCGCTGGTGCGGGGCGGGGTCATCCGCACCCAGGAGGACCTGGTCGCCGAGCTGCACCGGAGACGGTTCCCGGTCACGCAGGCGACCGTGAGCCGCGACATTCGGGAGCTCGGCCTGCTCCGCGTCCACGACGATGCCGGCCCCCGCTACATGGCGCCGGTTGCAGAGCTCGACGTCGAGCAGACCATGCAGCGACTCCGCAACGCCATGCGGGAGCACGTCCAGGCGATCGAGTTCGTCGATCTGTTCGGCATCGTGCATACAGCACCGGGCTGCGCGCCGCTGGTCGGGGGCGCACTCGACGGCTCGAGGTTCGAGGAGGTCGCGGGTACCATCGCCGGCGATGACACCGTGCTCGTGATCGCGCGATCCCGCCCCGCGGCGCAACGCCTGCTCCTCCGGCTCAACTCGATGTCGGAGGAGGACGCGTGAGCGCACGCGAACGTTGCGTGCTCGCCTACAGCGGCGGACTGGACACGTCGGTTGCGATCCGGTGGCTCCAGGAGGAGCTCGGGTACGACGTGATCACGCTCACCGCAGACCTCGGTGAGTCGAAGGACGTCGACGCGGTGGCGACGCGCGCGCTGCGCACCGGTGCACTGAGCGCTCACGTCGCCGACGCCCGCCGCGTCTTCGTCGACGCCTTCTGCTTTCCCACGCTCGCGGCAGGCGCGCTCTATGAGGGTGTGTACCCGCTCGCCACCGCGCTCGCGCGTCCGCTGATCGCCAAGCTGCTGGTCGACGTCGCCCGCGAGGAGGGCGCCAGCGCGGTGGCGCACGGTTGCACCGGCAAGGGCAACGACCAGGTGCGTTTCGATGTCGCCGTGGGGGCGCTGGCGCCCGAGCTTCGCGTTGTCGCGCCGGTCCGCGACTGGGACATGGGGCGCCCGCAGGAGCTCGAGTACGCCGCTCGCCACGGTATCGAGGTCCCGGTCACCAAGGCGTCTCCGTACTCGGTGGACGCGAATCTCTGGGGTCGCAGCATCGAGACCGGCGTGCTCGAGGACCCCTGGGTCGAACCGCCCTATGACGTCTACGAGTGGACCGCGCACGAGCATGCGCCCGGCATCGTCGTGGAGATCGGTTTCGAGCGTGGTGTCCCGGTGTCGGTCGACGGGCGCAAGCTCGAAGGCGATCGGCTGGTCGCTGAGCTCAACGCAACCGCGGGAGCGCGCGGTATCGGACGCATCGACCATGTCGAGAATCGCCTGGTCGGGATCAAGTCTCGCGAGGTGTACGAGGCGCCGGCGGCGGTCACGTTGCACGCGGCGCACCACGCGCTCGAAAGCCTGACGATCACGCGTGACGTCGCGCGGTTTCAGCGCATCGTCGCTGACGAGTGGGCACGGCTCGTGTACGACGGTCTGTGGTTCTCGGCACTGCGCACGGCGCTCGACGCCTTCGTCCAGGAGACCCAGGTGCACGTCACCGGCGTGGTCCGCATGCGTCTCCATGGTGGGACCGCCCAGGTGGTCGGCAGGCGGGCTGAGCGCTCGCTCTACAGCAATGACCTCGCGACCTATGATCGGGTCGGCGACACCTTCGACCATGCCGCAGCGCGCGGCTTCATCGAATTGTTCGGGCTGCCGCTGCGCACCCAGACGCGTGTGCAGGGTGCTCTCGAGGACACCGCACCGCTCCATGTCGAGCGGCGCACGCAGCGGCGTGGCGACGCCTGATCAGCGGGCGCGCGGCCGTGCGCGCACAGCCAAGGTCTGGGCCGGTCGTCTGAGCGCGCCGACATCCGAACGGGTCGAGACCTACACGTCGAGTCTCGCGGTCGACCGCCGCCTCGGCGCCGATGACGTCGCCGGCTCGCGCGCCCACGCTCGAATGCTGCGCGGCATCGGGGTGCTGACGGCCGCACAGCATCGCGCCATCGATGCGGGTCTACGTGCCATCGCCGCCGAACTCTCCAGCGATGTGTTCGCGGTGTCGCCGGGCGATGAGGACATCCATACGGCTGTCGAACGCCGGCTCTTCGAGCTCGCCGGCCCGGTCGCGGGCATGCTGCACACGGGACGCAGCCGCAACGACCAGGTCGCGACCGATCTGCGCATGTGGGCGCGGCGCGCGTGCACCGATCTGCTGGTCGCGCTTGCGGGATTGCAGGAGACGTTGCTGACGCGCGCGGCCGAGCATCGAACCGCACCCATGCCCGGCTACACCCACCTGCAGCGCGCCCAGGTGGTCTCGCTCGCGCATCACCTGCTTGCCTACGTCGAGATGTTCGCCCGCGACGCAGTCCGTCTCGGCGCGGCCCGTGTGGCCTCCGACGAGCTTCCCCTCGGCAGCGGCGCGCTGGCCGGGTCGACGCTGCCGCTCGACAGGGACCGGGTGGCCGATGAGCTCGGCTTCGGGCGCATCGCGGCAAACAGCATGGACGCGGTCGCAGACAGGGATTTCGCCGTCGATATCACGTCCGCCTGCGCACTGACCATGGTCCACTGCTCACGCCTCGGCGAGGAGCTCGTGCTCTGGTCGAGCGCAGAGTTCGGCTTTGCGAGCCTGCCCGACAGCCACGCCACCGGGTCGTCGCTGATGCCCCAGAAGAAGAACGCCGATGTTGCCGAGCTCGCCCGAGGGAGGAGTGGCCGGGTCGTCGGTGACCTGGTCGCCCTGCTCACCGTGCTCAAGGGTCTGCCACTCACCTACAACCGCGACCTCCAGGAGGACAAGGAGCCGCTGTTCGACGCGGTCGATACCACGCTGGCCACGTTGCGGATGCTCACCGAGGTGATCAGCGTCGTGCACTTCGACATCGACGCCATGCGCCAGGCGGCTTCCGATCCCGCGCTCCAGGCCACCGATGTCGCCGAACTGCTCGTGGCCGGCGGTGTGCCCTTCCGGGAAGCGCACAGCATCGTGGGCGCGGTGGTGGCGCAGACGGTCGCGGCGGGGCGCACGCTCGCCGATCTGGATCTTGCCGAGTGGCGCGCGGCCTCGGAACGATTCGACGCGAGCGTTGTCCGACTCTTCGATCCCGATGCGGCGCTCCGCCGGCGCGACGTCCCCGGCGGTCCGGGACCGAGGTCGGTGACCCGGCAGCTCACCCGTGCACGGGCCCTCGTGGCTCGCACGCGTCGGGCCGCCGCGGGCGGCTGAGCCGGCGAGCGAACGTATCCTGACGGTGTGACCCAAGCCACCCTGATCGTCGGCGACGTCCAGGGCGACGTCGGACGGCTCGTCGAGGCGCTGGAGCCATACCCCGAGGACGAGGTCGACACCGTCTTCCTCGGTGACTTCTTCCAGGGTGGCGAGCCCGGCGCAGGGGGCGGCGCAGCCGCGGCGAAGCTCGCCATGTCGCGGCGCAACGCGCGTGCCGTGCTCGGCAACCATGACCTGTTCCTGCTGGTGATGCTCGAGCGCTCGCGCGGCGGCGACCAGCTCGGCGCCTGGCGCACGCGCGACGGGCTGAGCATCGAGGATCTCTGGCTCAGCCGCCGTGGCGATTGGGCCGACCTCAACGCCGTCGCGGCGGACGCTGAGCTCGAGGCATGGCTGCGAGCGCTCCCATTTCTCCTCGAGCTCGAGGACGGCACCCTGGCCCAGCACACCGACGACGATCGCTACGCCGAGATCGGCGAGACGGTGGATGTGGTCAACGCCACGGTGCGCGCCTGGCTCGCTACTCGGGGCGGCGCCTTCCAGTCGCTGCGCTACACGATCGGCCGGCACGGCTTCGACGACCCGGATCGACTTGGTCGATACCTCGAATACTTCGGCGTCCGGCGCGTGGTCCACGGGCACACCCCGCACTGGGACGAGGTGCCGATCTCCTTCCACGGCGGCCTGGCGGTGGGGTACGACGGCAGGTTCTCGCGCTTCTGGGGTCGTGCCGAGGGCGAGGAGCCCGGACCGATCGGCGCGACCGTGGCGCTTCTGCCGCCGCTGCCTGTCGGCGCCGGGTGAGCGCCGACCGCGTCAAGGGTGCCGGCTGAGCATCTCCCCGAGGCGGGCAGTCGGCGGTTCCTGCCCGGCGGTGACGTACGCGGTGACCACCAGTGAGAGCAGGAGGACCTTGAGCGCGTGGAAGGGAGCGGCCGCCGGCTGCTCCGCAACAAGCCCGCAGAGCGCGATCCCGTCGACGGCGCTCAGGATCGCGCCGGCGAGCTCACGGGGGGACACCAGCGAGTACGCGGGCAGGCGACCGAGCACCTGTCGGAGCTCGGCCTCGACCTCGTCGATCAGATGGGTGTGCAGTGCGGCGCAGCGGACCCGGAGAGCAGGGCTGCTCAGGCTCACGGTGTAGAGGTCGAGGAGCAGCCGGAAGAACTCGGGCTGGTCGGCGCAGCGAGCCTCAGCGTGGTCGAGGCCGGTCACGATGCGCTCGAGGGGGTCGTCAACCGCCTCGACCACCGCCTTCCAGCTGGCGACCATCTGGCGCTCGGTCACAGTCACCACCTCGAGGAGCAGCTCCTCTTTCGAGTCGAAGTAATAGTGGAGGAGTCCAGGGGCGACCTTGGCCTCGCGAGCGACGTCCTTGAGGGAGGTCTCTGCGTAGCCCTGACGGCCGAGCACGGCCGCGGCTGCGCGGACGATCTGGCTTCTCCTGCCGGCCTCGTCGATGTCCGCGCCCAGGACCACCGTTGCCTCGTCCGTGGCGCTGATCGTGGCGACTTCTCTCACGCGTTCAACCTGAAGGGCAATGCTAACCCTGCCGGACGCGGTTGAGAGCAATTGTGGGGGCGGACCCCAGGGGCGTTACGCCCGGACGAACTGTGCCTTGACGGCGACGCGATTGACCATCGAGGCACCCTACCTCCAGGACATTCCCAATCGCTCCGGTCGAGGGTCGCTTGGGCGTTCAGGGTCACGCGATCGGGCGAGGGATTGGTTGGAACCGCGACGAGTTCGATGGGCTGCGACTGATCCCTGATGCGCAAGGCCCCATTGATCTTCAGCGTGCCGTCGGCGGCAGGGGCCACCTCGGACGCCGTAAAGGTGAGCGTCGGGTACTTGCTGACATCGAAGAATTCGGCACGGGCCGGGTTCGTCGTACGGGCCCCAGATCCCGATGACCGACGCCGGACGATCGTGTCGTTGGCGCCCGACCAGCGCGCGGCGGTGAGCTCGTGGATCGACGGCGCGAGCGCTCCGATGGAGCGCACGCTCGACCGGCTGAGTCCCGACGAGCGCGCGTCATTCGTCAAGGGGATGACGTTCCTCGAAGCCGAGTTGAACGCGGACGCCGAAGAACTGCAGCGCAAGAGAGCCTGACCAGCGCCCCGCTCAGCTGAGCGGCTTGTGGAACCCCACGCCGATGGCGCCCGGCCCGCTGTGGCACCCCACCACGGGCCCGACCACCGTCAGCGACGGCTCGCCCGAAACCAGGGGCCGCATCCGCTCGACCAGCTCGGCGGCGATCTGCGGCCGGTCGGCATGCGCGATGACGAGCTCCGCCCCGCCCCAGGCATCGGCCGCCCGCTTGCACTCCTCGACCAAGCGGTCGATGGCGCGAGGATAGGTGCGAACTCGCCCGACCGCCTCGATCACCCCGTCGCGGATCTCGAGGATCGGCTTGATGTCGAGCATCGAGCCGAGGAGGGCCCGCGCGCCGCCGATGCGCCCACCGCGGCGCAGGAACTCGAGGGTCTCGACAGTGAAGAGCACCCTGTCGGTGCTGCGCACGGCCGCAACCGCGCTCTCGACCTTGTCGGCGTCGCCGCCGGACTCGATAACCCGCACCGCCTCGCGGACGGCCGCGTAGTGACCCACCGCGACGCTGCGGGTGTCGATCACGCGGATGTCCACGTCGGGCAGCGCGGCGCGTGCCTGGGTTGCCGACGCGTAGGTGCCGCTGAGGTCGGCGGAGATGGTCGTGCAGACGATCGAGCCGCCGTCCGCCCCCAGTTCGCGGAAGACCTCCTCGAATTCGGCGGGGGTGGGTTGCGAGGTGCGCGGGAACGGGCCGGGGGCGGCCAGCCGGGCGTAGAACTCCTCGGCTGAGATGTCCACCCCGTCGGCGAGGGTCTGATCGCCGAAGATCACCTTGAGGGGGACCACACGCACCGTGTGGGCAGCGCGAAACGCAGGGTCGAGATCGGCGGTGCTGTCGCAGACGAGATGGACCGGGGGCATCGGCGCCGTAGCCTACCGCGCCGTCAGCAGTCTCGCCGGATCCTCGCCGTTGTCCTCGGCAAGGAGCAGGGCGCCGAGCAGGGATCGATCCTCGCCGAGGGTGCCGCGGGTGATCTCGGGCTGCGGCTGGAGGTGGAGGGACTGCTGGACGGTTTCGAAGAGCGCCGGCGAGAACCGGCTCCAGCTCCCGCAGACACCGCCGCCGAAGATGACCACGTCGGGGTCGTGCACCGCGGTGATGTTGACGGTGGCGAGCCCGATCCAGCGGCCGACCTCGGCCCAGGCCTCCGGGTCACGCAACTGCTCGGCGGCGATGCCGTAACGCCGTGCGATCGACCGTCCGCTCGCCAGGGCCTCGAGACAGCCCGCGCCGCCGCAGTGGCAGGGCGGCCCGCCGAGCCAGGCCGGCCACAGGACCATGTGGCCGCCCTCGGTGTCGTGCCTGCCGACCAGGATCCGGCTGTCGCGCACGATGCCGCAGCCGATGCCGGTCGAGACCGTCCAGTACACCACCGTCCGGTGCCCTGCACCGGCGCCGAGGCGAGCCTCGGCGAGCGCGGCGCAATTGGCGTCGTTCTCGACCACGACCGGGCAGTCGAAGCGTTGGCTCAGCAGATATGCCATCTCCAGCCCATGCCATGACGCCGGCATCCCCGGCGGCTCGCGGAGCGCTCCGGCGGCGCGGTCGAACGGTCCCGGGGCCGAGATCGCGATCGCCTCCGGCAGGACGCCGCCCATCACCCCCTCGATCAGACCCCGAAGGGTCGCGAGCGGGGAGCCGACCGGAGTCGGGATCCGCCGGACCGGTCCGATCGCGGCCCCGCGACCGGAGGATGCGGCGATCTTGGTGCCGCCGATGTCGAGAAGCGCGATCACCGGGCGATGATGCCTACACTCGCCGCCATGCTGCTCGCGGTCGACGTCGGGAACACCAACATCGTGGTCGGGGTCTTCGACGCCGACCAGCTGATTGCCGACTTCCGGATCCACACCAACGACCGGTTCACCGGGGACGAGCTGGGGCTCGTGCTCGTGGATCTCCTCGGACGTCGCGCCCTGACGCCGGAGCAGATCAGCGCCGTGGTGGTGAGCAGCGTGGTCCCCACGCTTGCGCGGAGCATCGACGAACTTTCCCACACCTACTTCAACACGCCGCCGATGGTCGTCGGTCCCGGGACTCGGACCGGCATCCGCATCCAGTACGACGACCCTCGTCGCGTGGGCGCCGATCGGATCGCCAACGCCATCGCGGCTCACCACCTCTACCAGGGGCCGGCCATCCTCGTGGACTTCGGCACCGCGACCACGTTCGACGCCATCGATGCCAAGGGCGACTATCTGGGAGGCGCCATCGCCCCGGGTATCCAGCTCAGCCACGATGCCCTGGTCAGCCATGCGGCCATGCTCATCCGGGTGGAGCTGACCGCCCCCGCAGAGGCGATCGGCCACTCGACGACGGGGAGCATGCAGTCGGGGATCGTATTCGGCTATGTCGGCCTGGTCGAGGGGCTGGTCGCGCGGTTCCGCAAGGAGATGGAGGGACAGCCCAAGGTCATCGCCACCGGCGGTCTGGCGGAGTCACTGGCGAAACTGATCCCGGCGATCGATGTCGTCGACGAGCGGCTCACGCTCCACGGGCTCCGTCTCATCCACGCGCAGAATCGCTGAGGCGAGCCGACCCGCCCCGTACCATGGGGCGATGGCTGTGGCTGCGACCGCGCTCCGTCCACTGCGGGTCGGCGGGCTCGAACTCTCATCGCCGGTGCTGGTCGCACCGATGGTGGGGATCACCGACGCGCCCTGCCGCTCGCTGTGCCGGGAATTCGGCGCCGGCCTGGTATCGACCGAGATGGTCGCCGCGGAAGCTGTGGTTCGGAGCACCGATGCCGCCCTGCACCTGCTCGACTTCCCGGGCGACGTGGCGCCGGTCGCCGCGCAGCTCGTGGGCTGCGACGCCGCGGTGATGGCCGACGCCGCCCAGGTCTGCGTCGAGCGTGGCGCCGTGCTCGTCGACGTCAATCTCGGCTGCCCGGTGTCCAAGGTCGTGAGCCGCGGGAGCGGAGCCGCCCTGGCTCGGGACGTGAGCGCCACCGCCCGGGTGGTCGCCGCCATGGTGGCGGCGGTCCGGGTTCCGGTCAGCGTGAAGATGCGCCTCGGCTGGGATGCCTCCACGATCAACGCTCCCGACCTGGCACGTGCTCTGCAGGATGCCGGGGTGGCGGCGGTGACCGTCCACGGGCGGACCCGCTGTCAGAAGTACGAGGGGACGGCCGACTGGGCGGAGATCGCCCGCGTCAAGGAGGCGGTCAGCGTCCCCGTCTTCGGCAGTGGCGACGTCGAGGACGTCGAGACCCTCGCCCGGCGCATCGAGTCGGGCATGGTCGACGGCGTGGTGATCGCCAGGGGCATGCTCGGCAACTTCTGGATCGTGCGCCAGGCGGTCCACCGGCTGGCGACGGGGACGACGCTGCCCGATCTCGATTTTGCCGACCGCATCGCACTGGCTCGCCGCCACCTCGACTTGCTCTGCGAGTACCACGGCGAGACCCGTGCGCTGCGCATTGGACGCAAATACGTCGCCTGGACCATTCGCGGATGCGCAGGCGCCGCCCGGCTTCGAGCCGAGGTCCAGACCATGGATACGCGTGAGCGTCTCGATGCGCTGCTGGATCGTGCGCTCGCCGCCGGACCACGACCGGAAGGATGGTTCCGGCCCGTGTTCGTCAGTGGCGAAGGCTAGTGGAATGAAAAAGAAGGGCGCCTCTGGCAACCAGAGACGCCCCGAGAGGGGGGGCAGTAATAGAGATCCCCGCCGTGACCTCGCTGCGGATCATATGAACGATAGCGATTTCCGTCAAGGAATAACGACAACTTGTTACGCCGCGTTGGATGTTGCTCGCCTATACTCCGGGCTCCGCAGAGCGGAGGTCACCGGATACCCCGCCAACATTTTCGTCGAACCAGGGAATTTGAATGGACAAACCTGTGCTGCTCACGCGAGACGGACTCGCGAAGCTTGAGCACGAATTGGAAGAATTGCGCACCGTTCGCCGCTCCGAGGTGGCCGAGCGCATCAAGTACGCCAAGGACTTCGGCGACATCTCGGAGAATGCCGAATACGATGAGGCGAAGAACGAGCAGGGAATGCTCGAAGGTCGCATCCTCGTGATCGAGAACATGCTCCGCAATGCCGTCATCATCGAAGAGGGCAGTGAGAGCGGGATCGTGAGTGTCGGCACGACCGTCGACGTCAAGGATGACTACGGCAAACAGACGCTGACGATTGTCGGTCCCGCTGAGGTCGACGTTGCCGAGGGTAGGATCTCGATGGAGTCGCCGGTCGGCAAGGCGTTGCTGGGTCACAGTGTCGGTGACACGGTGGACGTGGTCAGCCCCGGTGGTTCCCGGCAGATCAAGATCGTCAAGATCAACTAGGGCGCTGCGCGGCGTGTCACGCGCACGCGGCGAGCCTCGCCGGGGAAGATAGGCCGCATGCCATCCGACGACCTCTTCGCGGAGCGCCGGCGCAAGGTCCATGAGCTCGCCGAGCGTGGGATTCCGTCCTACGGCGTCGACTTCACGCCGACCGCCACCATGGACGAGGCGCGCCTGCTGCTCAACGCGTACGAGTCCGAGCATCCGGACGCGGACGTCGATGCGCCAGACCGTCCGGTTGTCGCCGTGGCCGGTCGGATCATGCAGTTGCGCGATCTCGGCGGTGCCGCGTTCGCGCACGTGGAGGACGAGACCGGCCGGCTGCAGGCGTGGTTCCGCGCCGACCGGCACGGCGGCGCGCACGCGATGGTCGGCCTGCTCGATCTTGGCGACATTGTCGGGATCACCGGAAAGATGACGCGCACGAGGCGCGGTGAACCGACGGTGCTCGTCGACACCGTGACCCTGCTCGTCAAGGCGCTGCACGCGCCGCCCGAGAAGTTCCACGGCCTCCAGGACCAGGAGACGCGTTACCGGAAGCGGTACCTCGACCTGCTCAGCAACGCCTCGCAACGCCGCCACTTCGCCACACGAACACGAGTGCTGCGCTCCCTGCGTGCGACGCTCGACCAGCGAGGCTTCCTCGAGGTCGAGACGCCCATCCTGCAGCCGATCCCGGGCGGCGGTCACGCGCTGCCCTTCGCGACCCACTGGAATGCGTTGCACACCGATGTCTACCTGCGCATCGCCATCGAGTTGCATTTGAAGCGTCTGATCGTCGGAGGCTATGCGCGCGTCTACGAGATCGGGCGCGTCTTTCGCAATGAAGGTCTCTCGCCCCGGCACAACCCGGAGTTCACAATGCTCGAGGCGTACCAGGCGTATGCGAACTACGACGACATGCGCGAGCTCACCGAGTCGCTCATCACCGCCGCAGCCAACGCGGCCGGACCGCAGGTGGCCGAGGAAGCGGAGGGTGGGAGCGCGCCGTGCGAGGACCCGTTGCTGCGCATCGCGTTCGGCCGATCGCTCGATCTCCGGCCGCCGTATCGCGCGGCGACCATGGTCGACTTGGTGCGTGAGCACACCGGCATGGACGCGCTGGCATCGTGGGACGGTCTGCACGCCGCCGCAGCCGCGATCGGCGTCGAAGTGTCACCCGATCTCGGTCCCGGCGCGGTGTTGCTCGAGATCTACGAACAGCGCGTCGAAGGTGAGCTCTGGGATCCAACCTTCGTGCTCGACTACCCGGCCGAGGTGAGCCCGCTGGCGCGGCGCCGGCGCGACGATCCGCGTTTCGTCGAGCGATTCGAGCTGATCATCGCGGGGCGCGAGCTTGCCAATGCGTTCAGCGAGCTCAATGACCCGATCGACCAGCGCGCGCGATTCGAACAACAGGCGCGGCTGCGCGCCGCCGGGGACTCCGAGGTTCCGCCGATCGACGAGGACTTTCTCGAGGCGATCGAGGTGGGCATGCCACCTGCCGGTGGACTCGGGGTGGGCGTCGACCGGCTGGTGATGCTGCTCACCGACTCGGTGACCATCCGCGACGTGCTCCTGTTTCCCACCATGCGCCCGCAGCCGCATGGTCGTGACTCCTGATGCTGCCGATCCAGCGCATCCGCGAGGACCCGGACTCCGTCCGCGACGGCGCGCGCAGAAAGGGGGAGACCGCGCCGATCGACGAGCTGCTCGCTGTCGACGCCGAGGCGCGCAGTCTGCGAACCACAGTGGAACAGGCTCGAGCCGAGCAACGCTCGGTGTCGGCGGCGCTGCGGGGCACGCCATCCGACGAAGCGCGCGCCGCGTTGACGGCGCTGAAGCAGCGCATCCAGGAGGGCGAGGCGCGCCTGGCGGAGCTCGAACAACGCGTCGAGGCGTTGTTGCTCGAGGTGCCGAATCCGCCGCACGAAAGCGTGCCCGACGGCGCTGGCCCCGAGGACAACGTTGTCGCGCGGACGTGGGGCGAAGTGCCCAGCTTCACCTTCGAGCCGCGGCCCCACTTCGAGCTCGGTGAGCGGCTCGGCGTGTTCGATTTCGAGCGAGCCGTGAAGATGAGCGGATCGAGGTTCGTGGTGTTGCGCGGCGACGGTGCGCGACTCCAACGCGCTTTGACGTCCTTCATGCTCGACATCGCTCGTGAGCACGGCTACACCGAGGTGGCACCGCCCTTCCTGGTGCGCCGCGAAGCGATGATCGGCACGGCGCAGCTGCCGAAGTTCGAGGATGAGGCATACCACGCCGACGACGGACTGTTCCTCATTCCCACCGCCGAAGTCCCGGTGACCAACCTCTACTCGGGCGAGATTCTCGAGGCCGCGCAGCTGCCGATCACGCATGTCGCGTTGACGCCGTGCTGGAGGCGCGAGGCCGGCGCTGCGGGGAAGGACACGCGCGGCTACGTCCGCCTCCACCAGTTCGAGAAGGTGGAGATGGTGCGCTTCACCACACCGGAGGCATCGCTGGACGAGCTCGAGCTGATCACGTCGCACGCAGAGCATGTGCTGCAGCGGCTCGGCCTGCACTATCGCGTCCTGCTCATGTGCACCGGTGACCTCGGTTTCGCACAGTGGAAGAAGTACGACGTCGAGGTGTGGGCACCGGGAATGCAGCAGTGGCTCGAGGTCTCATCGTGCTCGGTGTTCGCCGATTTCCAGGCGCGGCGAGCCAACATTCGCTACCGTCCCGCGCCGGGTGAGAAGCCGCGCCATGTGCACACGCTCAACGGCAGCGCCCTCGGCGTTCCGCGCACGTTCGATGCGATCCTTGAGACCTACCAGCAGGAGGACGGCACGGTGCTGATCCCGGAACCGCTGCGGGGGTACCTTGGTGGCCTCGACCGTCTGACGGCGCCGTGATCAACCACGACATCGACCCGGCCTGGCTCAACGACCGCAGCGAATTCCAGCAGAACTGGGTGCACGGGTTGCGCAACCCGTCGGGATTGCACCTCCAGTACGAGCTGGAAGGCAATCTCGTCTTCACGCATTGGACGCCGGGTGACGATCACGCCGGGTTTCCGGGGTTCGCGCACGGCGGCATCATCAGCGCGGTGCTCGACGACGTCATGGGTCGGTGCTCGGCGCTGCATCGTCACTGGGTGGTCACCGGCCGCCTCGAGGTGCGTTTCCGGCGGGCGGCGCCGCTCGGGACGCGGCTTCGCATCGAGGGCCGGATCACGCGGCTGTTGCGTCGTGCGCTCCACACCGAAGGCCGCGTCCTGCTCCCCGACGGCGGCGTGGTGGCTGAGGCCTCTGGGACCTACCTCCCTCTCTCCGACGAGTTGCGCGATCAGATGGTGGCCGCCTGGCCGGGGTTCGAGGAATTCCTCTGACCCGCTAGCCGGGCGGCGAGGCGCGGTTGCTGCGCCCCCGTGCCCGGAGTCGTGCCTCGGCAGTCGCACGTGCGACCTCCTCGACGACGGTCGCCTCGGCCGAATGACCCCAGAAGCCGTGGGGCGCGAGCGTAGGCGAGGCTCACCCAGTCGCCCTGGCCCGCGGAGTGTATGGGTCGCAAGCCTAGAGTCANNGTGGATCGCGGCAGCGTGGAGCTGTCGGCGACGTACTGGGACACCGACGATCTGACGCTGCTCCACGCCAACCTCGGTTTGCGTCACCGGAGCGCCCCGGGCGAAGCGGGGAAGTGGACCCTCAAGGCGGGCGCTCGCATGGTCGGCCATGCGGTCTCGCGCCAGGAGACCGACTTCCCGGGCGCCCCTGACCAGCCGCCTCAGGCCGCGATCGACGTGATCCGCCGGGAGGTGGGCGAGGTGGCGCTCCATCCCATCGCACGGCTGGTGACCGACCGGCACACTGTCGACCTGGTGTCCGGCGAGACGCGGCGCGCCGAGGTCGCTGACGACCGCGTGTCAGTCCGAGCCGGCGACTCGACTGTGGCGACGTTCCGGGAGGTCGAGGTGGAGCTCTTCGACGCCGATGAGGCGTTGATTGACGCGGTGATGCGCCGGCTTCGCGATGCGGGTGTGGGTGAGCCGGACAGCACGCCGAAGTACGTCCGGGCGCTGCGCGCGCTCGGCCACCACATCCCGGAGCGCCGCCCCGCCTGAGCGCGCGAGCCAGCCTGCTTCACGGAGCCAGGAGAGAGACGTAGCCCGCTCGGCGCGGGCTGCGCTCCCGTCCCTGTGGGACCCGCCCCCTAGGCACCATCCCCCTGGCTGGCAACCCCCCTCAGATGTGTGGCCCCTAGGCGAGCATCCTGACAATGCCAACCTGAGCAGATGGAACTGACCCGCGTGGGCTTCACCGCTTTTTACCGTCTGCTAACAAACATTTGCCGCACACGCCTGCTGAGCCGCCAGTTGACCCGTTCGCACCTTGTAAAGTCGGCAGGGTGACCTTAGCGGCCAAAGCTGATCAAACAGGTCGGGACACCGACTTCTTCCAGGACGCGACCATCCACGATCTCCGCCTCGCGGCGGTCTTCCGGCGCGGATTCCGTCAGGCGATGATCCAGATCAACCGCTCGCTCGCCCAGCACGACCTGAGCCCGATCCAGTACCACCTCCTCCTCGAGGCCGGCGCGGCCGGAACCGAGGGATGCGTGCAGGGCGACCTCGCCGAGCTGATCCAGGCGCCCGAGGCGCGGGTCTCATTGATGGTGCACGAGCTGAATGCACGCGGACTGGTCCGGACGCTGCGGTCAGCTCCCGACCGGCGGATGGTTCG
>PNBE01000130.1:23236-38778 GCA_003135895.1 Candidatus Dormiibacterota bacterium | reverse complement strand
GAGAGTTGGACAAGGCTCGCTATAGGGAGACGTTCGGGTCGGCGACCGATCTTGTTACCTCCCACTGTCCTTGTCGTCGCCGCATGCGGAGGGGCAAATAGCCTAGGCGCGCCCACGGCGACGTAGCCCAGCGCGAGCGCGACTCCGACGGCGGAACAGCGTTCGCCAACTCCCACCGAGTCGCCTGTGCCCAATGTCACGAAACCCTCATGACCTTCGGCACTGACAGCCGGCGGCGCGCAGACGTTTTGCTGTTGGGGACCACGTGACAACGGGGAGCTTCACAGTGCAACCAGGTCTGACGCGAAGCGGCCAGCCATGGGTGCCGACCCTACGCAGCCGAGCACGAACTCACGCAGCCCTCCTGACCGGCGTAGCAGCGATCCTTGCAGCGGTGGCCTTCGCCGCAGCAGCCCCGGCTGCTGCTCCCGTGTCGGCTGCGTTCCCGGGGACGAACGGTCGTATCGCCTATGACCTTGCTTCCAACATCTGGACGATCCAGCCCGACGGCAGCGGGGCGGTGCGGCTCACGACCGGCCACAACAGCCTCAACCCGCGCTGGTCGTCTGACGGAAGTCGCATCGCGTTCAACCGATACAACGATCTCTGGACCATGAACGCGAACGGCAGTCATGTTCGTCGGGTGACAACGAATCATCACGCCATCCAGCCAGCGTGGTCGCCGGACGGAACCCGTCTCGCCTTCGTCGCGCTGCAGGCCAACGGCCATGGGGACATCGCATGGATCTCGGTCTCCGGGGGCACGGTGCACCGCCTGACCCATGACGCCGCTTCGACCGGCGGTGACAGTCGGCCTACCTGGTCGCCCAAAGGAGGCCTGATTCTCTACCAGCGCAGCGCCGCCGGCACCCAGATCCGCACTGTGAACGTGACCACCGGCGCTCAGCACCTGGTGACCCAGGACGGGAAGGTGGACCCGGAAGACACTGTCTCAGACCCGGACTTCGCCCCCGACGGTCTCCACGTCATGTTCCTGGCGATGTGCGAAGCGCCCGGCGAATGCGACGGGAACCTGAACACCCCGAACGTCATGTCCTCCAACCTGGACGGGTCGGATCGAGTCGACGTCAGCGGTAGCTGCGGATGCGAGGGCGATCCGGAGTACTCGGAGTTCGCCGCCTCTCCTGACGGCCAGAGCTTTGTCGCCGTCGAAGGGCCTTGCAGCTCGCCCTGGGGCAGCGTCTGCGACATCTCGCCCGGAGGTGTTGTAAACGCCATCCATCCCGACTGGCAGCCGCTAACGTCCTCAATGGCTGCACGGTCCGAACCCTGACGCCCACCCGATTGGCCGACGCTTTCAGCGTCCACTCGGCGTAGCGCGTCCAGATCCGCTGCCTTGAGTCCGGACACCTTCGACACGTAAACATGGCCATCGGATCCGGTCACTGACCGCCGAGATCCCCGGCTAAGGACGTTTGCCGGGGCAAAGGGTGCCCTCTGACCCTTGTCGGGCCGAGTTCCTCGTCCCAACAATGGAGTCTGAGATCAGCCTGAAGGTTGTTCGCGTCAGCACTAATTGAGGTGATCGCGATGATGT
The DNA here is from genome assembly GCA_003135895.1 of Candidatus Dormiibacterota bacterium. Classification (GTDB taxonomy): domain Bacteria; phylum Chloroflexota; class Dormibacteria; order Aeolococcales; family Aeolococcaceae; genus Palsa-851. Next base: position 37,220 of record PNBE01000130.1, on the reverse strand, counting down.
GGGGTTATGGGAGCGGAGCAACGCTCTGGTGGATGGCCGGCGAGTCGCTGATCGGGGTCTTGGTTATCGTGGCCGTCGTCGTCGGGGTCATACTCGTGATGCGCGGCGGCCTCGGCAACGGAGCCGGGTCGGCGCGAAGGATTCTCGAAGAGCGGTTCGCGGGAGGCGAGCTCGACGAGGACGAGTTCAACCGCCGGGTTGCCGCACTCAAGACGTCGCACAGATAGATCCTCGCGGCTGCGGGACCAGCGACAGCGCGATCCGGCTCCAGAGCCGGCCGCACGACAAATGGATTGAATTCAAGGGAAACGAGAGATGTTCACCAAGATCCTCATGGGCTATGACAAATCCACCCATGCGCGAGCCGCTCTTGTGGAGGCCATCGACATCGCGCGCACGCAGAACGCCACGCTTACGGTGCTCACCTCCCATTCGACCTTCTTGGCGTGGCCGGGAGTGGGACTGGGAGGCTTAACTCAATCCATCTATGACGATTTGGCCGCGGCATCGCGCGCGGAAGGACAGGCCGCGCTTGATGATGCCGTCAAGCGGCTTCCGGATGGGATGAGCGCTGCCACGAGGCTGGTTGACGCTCCGGCCGCCGAGGCAATACTGGACGAGGTACGCGAGGGGCATTACGACCTCATCGTCGTGGGCTCGCGAGGCCGTGGAGACGTCGGCTCGACGTTCCTGGGCAGCGTTAGCCACCGCGTGTTGCACAGTAGTCATATCCCAGTCCTGGTGGTGACAGCCCGAGTCGACACCTAGGGCGGCTTCTGCTCGTATTGGACCGCCTGAAGCGTTCACTCGGGCATCTGAAGTCGCAAGCGAACCAGTGCAGCCGCGGCAGGGCGGGGGTCGTTGCGACCCCCCGCCCTGTTTGGATCCCCGTGCCGACGGGTGCGTCCCGCTAGCAGTCCACGACGAGGTGGAAGCCCTGAGCAACAAGGGCGCCACTGGAACTGAACGTCTGCACGAAAACCCCAGTGGTCGTGCCGGCGGCACCGACGACGGTGGCATAGCCCGGGGCCACTGTCCCACTACGTGAGGCCGATCCCACCGTCACGACATACGCGCAGTTGACGATGTTCTTCGGGAAGATGACGTCATAGGAACCGCTGCCCGAGCTTGTGGTGCCCGCACACGCACCTCCATTCCGGGCCAGGGTGCCGTTCGCATTGACGACCGCCCAGATGTGGGTGCCGCCACACGCCGCGACGATCGCCGGACCCGCTTGGGCCTGGTGGACTGTGTTCTGCGCTCCGCTTGCGGTCGCGACCCGATACCCGCCGACAGTCGCCGCCAAGGCGATGACCGGAATACCGATCATCAGGGCAAGTTTCCTACGCATCCCAGCTACCTCCGCATCCCATTTCGCCCCTTTGGGGCACAACGCGGCCGATGGTACGAGTTCTCCCTATGGGATATCAAGGCGTCTCCACCCTGAACTCCACCGGCGCTGCTCCCTGTCAACACCCATGCAGCGAATCTATACTCGCGGCCCGGCCATGTCTGAGGAGGTTGCTATGTACGGATCCGTCTCGCGCTGGATCGCGAAAGAAGGCAAGGAGGAAGCGCTCGAAGCGCTGGTCGACGAAATATCAAANNGCCGGCGTCTTCGAGAGCCGCGAGGTATACACGTCCAACAGCGCGTCCCCGGAGACCACGGCGAACTTCCAGCGGCTGCGTGGCCTCATGGAGTCCGACCCTGAGTGGCACGACGGCGAGGTGATCGTCTCGCGTTGAGTCGTGGCTCGCCTACGTGGCCGAAGATCCCAAGAGCGACTGAGGCGCTCAGCGCCCGGTGGCGCCGGATAATGGGAGCCTGACTCCCATTGCCGCCCGCCGCATCCTGTATGCCATCGTCGCCGTCTGTGTGGCGGTGACAGGTGCTGCCGCACTGCTCCGACCACCTCCACCGCCGGCGACCGGCCCCCAACGCCCCGTCTTGAGCACGCCGAGGTCGCCCGTCGTCGTGCCGGAGGGGTCGATGCCGAACGGGGTCGTGAGTGTGCCGCCCAGCGGTTTGTCGGCGCAATCCGTGCGGATGGGAATCGTCGCAGCGACCGTGCACGGCCTGCCAGGCCAGGTCGGCGCAAGCCCCTAGCCTGTTGCTCGATCTGGACCACTTCAAGCGTGTCGCCGACACCTTTGGCCACGGTACCGGCGACGTGGTGCTCGCCACCATGGGCGAGTTGCTCATGTCGCGCAAACACCGAACCGGCATCGACCTGCGGCGCTGTCGATAAGGCCCTCTATACGGTAAAGGCGCTCGCGCGCAATTGCGTTTCTGTGGCATCCGCCGACCTGGAACTCGCTACCGGCGTGGCATAGCCCGTGGGACGCCGTGTGACATGACTGCGAACGTTCGGCGATCGGCCGCAGGAAGAGGATGATGCCCGGCCATGGGTCTATTCGACATTCGCGGTCCGGCTGAGCCCCCCAGGAGATGGCGACCATCGATCGTTATCGCTCTGGCATCAGCACTCACGGCGTGTGGCAGCGGCGCGGCGGGTCCCGCGGCAACGCCACCACCCTCGCCGACGCCGGTGCCACCCGCGGGCGGTCAGTTCACTGAGTCCGGGACCGTGCGACTCGTCACCACCGTGTCGGGCGCCGGGGTGACCTGCTCCTTCCCCTCCCTCAACGGGCCGGAGATCACCATGTCGGTCGCGACCGCGGACAAGCTGATGGGCGGATACATCACCCTCACGTCGAACAAGGCCTACGTGCGCATCGGCGCCGGCTCGGGATCGACCTATACGCAGCGCAACTTCTCGGGACCCGGCGTCACCAACTTCGACGCGACAAAGGGCGCCCAGTTCAATACTCAGCTGGTCGACGACACGCCGGCAGGCCAGAGCAAGGGCACCGTCGGGACGGTGACCGCCATCTCCGGTTCGGTGTCGTGCGGCAACAAGACCCCGGGGAGCGGCACGATCACCATCAACGGTGACAGCAGCGGCGGCGCCGTCAGTGGCGCCCTCGCCTCGATGCTGGTCAGCTGCCCGACGGGCGCCACCTTCGCACTCATCAGTGGCCTGACGCACATCGGGGCCACGCTCGCCTCCGTCGAGATCGGAGGTGGCGGCAGCGAGGCCTATTTCGCGTCCATCTCGACGGCCTCGGCAAGCTTCTTCTTCACATCGACGGCTGCCGCCCTGTACACCCTGGGCAACGGCCACGTTATCTGGAACAACGCAGTGCTCACCCAGACCAGTGCCGGGGGCGCCGGACATAAGATCACCATCAGTGGCGACGCCACGTGCGGTACCTGACCTCGTAGAGCGACTTCCGACCCCGTGCCCGGAGTGGCCAAACGCCGGGAGTCGTAGCGCGACCGCACCCTGCGGGGTGCGAGGCCAGGATCCGCACGCCCGTAGCCCGTATCCCGGAGGCCATCGCAGCCGACTTGATATTCGATGAATCCAACAGGGGCGGCGCGAACCTGGCAGACACCAACCGCCTCACCCAGGCGGTAGAGGCCGCGCAGCGTGGCGAGGCACAGGGGTGGACCGCCCTCTTCGAGCGTTTCTACCCCGATGTGCATGCGTATGCGCTCGCTCGCCTTGGTGATCTGACGGCAGCTGAGGATGTGACACAAGACGTGTTTGTGGCGGCAGTGACCTCGATCAGGACGCTGCGGGACAGAAGGGAGCCGGCCGTGCAAGCGTGGTTTCTCCACATCTGCCGGTACAAGGTCGTCGACTCCATCCGGCGCGGCATCCGCCAGCGTGGACTCGTCCTCGACGCTCGCCCCCTCGAAGCCGATCCGGGCTCGATCGCCGAGATGAACGTCGAAGCGGACCGCGTTCGCGCCGCCATGGCGCACCTCACCGAGGATCAGCGCGACATCCTCGTTCGCCGCTTCGTGCTCGACCAGTCCCTTGAGGACGTCGCCTCGACCACCAAACGGACCGTCGGCGCGGTCAAATCCTTGCAGCATCGGGCACTCGAGTCTCTCAGACGCGCACTGAGGTCGAAGAGAGCCGCATGAGCGACTGGATGATCGACCCGCAGGTCTCCGCCTCCCTTGACGCCTGGCGCCAGAGCAGCCGTCGCACCCCACGCCGCCATGCTCGGGAGCGTGCCCAGGACGCGATGCTCGACGCCATCACCGTCGCCTCGCGCCGGCCGCGCACGCGTAACTTCTTCAGCCTGCGGCCGCGCTTCGCGCATGCCGGCCTGATCGCTTCGACGGCGACCATCGTGGCCGCGGCAAGCGTCGCGGCTGCCGGATGGAACGCACCGCCGGGGTCTGCGCTGTTCGCCATACGCGCCGCTCGCCAAGGGGTGATGCTCAAGCTTCCGGGCTCCAACGACGCGGCGCTCCACCTCGAGTTCGCGGAGCAGAGCCTCGCCGACGCGAGAGCGCGGATCAATCCAGTCCAGAGCCTGGCCAACGCCGCCACCGAGCTCGACGAGGCGTTCAGGGAACTCTCCTCCGATCCATCGTCGCCGCTATTTCCGCGATATCACCTCGACGAGGCGACGCTGCTCAGCGAGGAGTCGGGATTCGAGACAGAAGGCCCTTCGCCACGCCCAGCAAGCGCACCATCGGAGCCGGGTGGGGATGACACCCCCGGAGCGTCTCAACCGGCGCATGGCGAGGACGAGCCGAGCCCCAGGCCGCCGAGCCCGAGCCCGACGACTGGTGACGGCAGCCCGTCACCGTCGGGAGATTACGGTGGCGGCGGCGGTGGCGACTACGGAGGCCGTGGCACGTCACCCAGTCCAGGCCAGAGCCCGCCACCGGACAACTGACTGAAACTAGCGCTCGAGGTCGCTGGGTCTGGCGAGTTGGAGCGCCACTCGTGGGCATTCACTGACGGCGCGCTCCGCTCCTGAGACACCTCCGATCGTCCATGCCGCCACCCGACGGAGCGCGCGATCTCGATCCTCCGGCTGATACTCGCCCATCTCAGTTGTCTCCGCCGCCACCGCCCCCGCCGCAGTCGTCATCGCACCGACCTGGGGTTGGGGATGGGGAGGGATCGGCGGTCGGCTCCGGTGCCGGCGTCGACGCCGGGGCCGTGCCGTGTGCTGGGTCTGCGACCAGGATGACTTCGTGGACTGCCGGCGGCCGCGTCGGAGCGGGAAAGAGGCTGTCGACGCGAAGCGGCGCCCCACGAAGCTGGGTTGCGACGCTGCGCTGGGTCGTGGCCCCGAGAGCGGAGAACGGACCGACATGCCCGGCTGCGGCAACGCCGGTGATCACGCCCGACAGGGCAATCAGTATTGCGGTCGTGGCAACGCGAGAGCGAGCGTTAGGGCGGACGGGGGAGTCCTTTAGGTTGCGAGCGCCGCTGCGGCGCCTGATCCATGCCACTAAGTCGCACGGAACTCAAGGTTGGATACGGCCGTTTCTACGGCACGAAGGAGGACCATTCGCGGGTGGTCTCCGAGGATCGATTCAATGAGTTGCTCGAGGCTGTCAAGGACAGCGATCAATCGGGGGATGCGCTCACCAACCTCGCGCAGCGCTACTCATACGTCTTTCCCGACGACCGGTCGCTGACAATGCTCGCCGCTCTCGGCAGCCTCGTCGAAATGGGCGCGGGCACCGGCTACTGGTCGTACCGGCTGCGGGCCATCGGTGTCGACATCGTCGCGATCGACCAGGCGCCGCCCGACGGGGACCGTCCCAACCGGTACCACGCGGCAACGCCAACGTGGACCGATGTCATCGCCGGCGACCACACCGCGCTGACCGCATATTCAGACCGGGCACTCTTCCTGTGCTGGCCCCCGCTCTTCTCGACCCTGGGCGACTCGCTGACGTACTACAGCGGGAATATCGTTGCGATCATTGGGGATGGCGGCCATCGGACCGCTCGCCTGCTCGGTCTCAACGAGGCCTTCTCGAAGGTGGCGATGTCGCCGCTCCGCGCGCTGGAGCCGCTGCCCGGTGCGGCCGCGACCTTGAGCATCTGGCGTCGCTCCCGTCAGTGAGGGACCGACCGCGCCGGTTGGTGCTCAGGCGCCGACCCTGTCGCGATTGAAAGCCGAGAGCCCGACCGTGAGCACGAGAATCGCGGCCAGGATCAGCGGCCAGTACCCCCCGATCGCGGATTCGAGGTCCGCAGCCGCCTCGTGCGGACCGCGTATGAGGCTCACGAGCTTCGCGATCGCCACTGCGCCGATCAGCACGACGGTGGCGGCGATCACAAAAGAGATCAGAACTCGGGTGAACATCGGTCGCATTCGACCGGCGAGAGTAACACGCGCTCGAGCCCGTCACCGGGCGACGCAGGCCGTCAGCGCGGCGCGCCGGTCAGCTCGCGGGAAGAGCGCCTCTCGATGTCGCTGCTGGGTCGGGCGATCACCTTCGATTCAGCCAGCAACTGCACCCAGACGTTGGGGTCGGCTGGAGGCGGCGTCGGCTCTGGGTCCGGATCCGGGCCGCGATCGCCGTAGTCCTCCGGGGGCGACACTGCCGGCATCATGCAGGCGATGAAGAGGCCCGCAATGACCAGTCCCTCGAAAATCGCGATCGGCAGAAACTCCATTACCGAGACCCCGCTGAGAATCCCCGCGACTACAAGAATCGTGAAGCAGAGGAGCAAGGCAGCGGCGGGAAGCCCCCAGGTGTAGGCGCGGTTTCCGCCGTGCGCGAAGCGAAGCTGCCGATCGAGCCCGCGTAGCCGACGCTGGACCCGCCCCCAGGTCATTTGGAAGTGGTGTGCCATGACCATCCTCGCAAGAGCTGCTCGGTTGAGCATGGCACAACCGGCGATTCGGAATCAGGGGTGCCGGGCCGCCGCGCCGTCCGCCTGTAGAATGGCTGAGCCGTGTGCGCCAGCGTGGCGTGCGCCGGCCGCCGTGCCGAGGTGGTGGAATTGGTAGACACGCTAGCTTGAGGGGCTAGTGAGGGCAACCTTGTAAGGGTTCGAGTCCCTTCCTCGGCACCACTTGGCGAGTCTCGTTAGGACGTTCGCGCGGCCTGCCGCTGCAGCAGTGCGTCAATCTCACTAAGGGCTGGAGCGTAGCCCATGGCTGTGAAGAGCTCTCGAGCTTCGCGCAACGGGTCGTCGTATCCAGAGGTGCCAAGGGCGACCATGCAGCGTCCTTGACCGAACAGTGCGGACGCGAGCTCCGGGAGATCGCCAAACGTGCGCCAACGCGCAGCCGCATCGGCGTACGCGGTCGCCGCCGTGGCGTGATCGCCGGCAGCCTCCGCAAGCTCGGCGCGGCAGGTGGCAAGCGCTTGCCGCTGCAACGGAACACGCGGCTCGACGCCGGCGATGAGCCCGGCGGCCAACGCGGGTTCGCCGAGTGCAAGCGCGCAGCGGACGAGTTCGGACAGCGCTGCAGCGTAGTACGGGTCGCCGCGTGTGCCGCTGGTCCGCTCCAGCTCCTCGAGCAACGCCGTGGCCCGCTCGTCGTGGCCGCCCGCCAGCATGAATTTGGCCACCGCGGCGAAGCCCATCGCTATCAACTCCGGGCCGCCGGTTTCGCGGGCGGTCGCGACCTGCTGCTCCGCGGCGGCGGTGTCGGCTCCGTCGCCACGCCTGCCCCGAAGAACCAGCTGCACTGAGCGAGCCTCAATCGAAGTCGTAAAGCCTGCCGTCTCTGCATGCACTACCACGGACTCGGCGTCGGCGAGCGCACGCTCTGTCTCGCCGCAGGCAGCTAGGAACGTCAGTCGTTGCCCCGAGATCCAGGTCGCCATCGCAGCCATGCCGCGCCGCTCGCAGAAATCGATGCCTTCCTCACAGCGTGCCAGCGCGGCCGCCGGGCCCTCGTACTGCCAGACAACCAGCGCGAGGTTGTTGTGCAGGGTGGCGGCCTCGAGGCCCAGTCCCTGCTCGACAGCAAGCGCGAGGGCTCGGCGCATATCGATCAAGCCCTGCTCATCCCCCAGAAACGCCCGGGCAGTGCCCCGGACACCGACGGCGCGGGCGGGTTCAGGGAGGCCCAAGCCGCTCGCGAGCTGGATCGCCCGCTCGGCGGCAGCGATCGCGTCCGGATATGCGCAGTCAATTCCTTTTCCGCTGGCAAGTTCGGTGTAGGCGTTGACGAGCTCGGCTCCCGGCTCCTCGGCTTCGAGCAGCCGGAGGCCCTCGACGACGAGATCCCATGAGGCCGGATCGCCGGCCATCCGGAGCACCTTCGACAGTGCTGTCAGCGTCCGCGCCGCGGCCACGGTCGCACCTGCATCGCGATGCAGCGCGAGCGCCTCCTCGAGCGCCGCCCTCGCCCCTGCGTGGCCTCCGCTCAGGTCATACGCCGCCTGCGCCCAGCGTTCGAGCAAGGCAGCCCGCTCGGGGTGACCCCCAGGGGTGAGCTCGAGCGCCCGGGCAAAGCTGGCTTCGGCGCTGGCCACGTCGATCGGCAGAGCCCTCTTCCCAGCGCGGGTGAGAAACTGGCGGGCGGCGGCCTCCAGCACTGGGACGTCCTGCTCCTCGCCGGCGGCGCGGGCGAGCTCCAGCGCCTGGACGTAGTGGTAGGCAAGCACGTCGCTGAGGTCGTCGGCTCGGTCTCCGCCTTGGCGCTCGATCCATGCCGCTGCGGCCCGGTGCCGGGCTGCCCGGCTCGAACGCGGGATCTGCGCGTAGCAGACGTCGCGCACCAGGAGGTGCCAGAAGCCATACTCCTGCTCCCCCGCCACCGAGCTGCCCCGCGCGGGCCGGACCAACTCCTTGCGCGCCAGCTCGTGGAGAGCGAGTTCGACCTCGCGCAGGTCACGGTCTCCCATGCTGGCAAGCGCTCCGGCCCAGAACACCTTGCCGATCACAGCGGCGTCCTGGAGGAGCCCTTTGCGCTCCGCCGAGAGCGTGTCCAGGCGGGCGGCGATGAGAGCCTGCACCGAGTCAGGCAGCAGTATCTCGTCGATTGGACCGGCAAGCAGATCGCGGTCGCCGAGCAGGCGCACAAACTCCTCCGCGTAGAGGGGGTTGCCGCCTGCGCGGTCGATGAGGGCGTGCTGGGTCGCCGCCGGTAGCACCGTTCGCTGCAGGAGCAGGGCGATCAGAGCCGCCGTTTCCTCGTCAGAAAGGGGTGCGAGGTTGACCGTCTGTGCATTCCGCATTCCAGCGCCCCAGGTCGGATGTTTCTCGTGAAGCTCCGGCCGCGCAGTGCACAGGACGAGCAACGGCACCTCTGCGGACCAGTCAGCCAGGTGCTCGAGAAAAGCGAGCATCGGCTCGTCCGCCCAATGGAGGTCGTCGACCACGAGCACGGTGGGGGTCTGCGCGGCCAGTGCCTCGAGAAATCGCCGCCAGGCCGTAAAGGATTCCTCCTGCGCAGCCGGATCGCCACCAGCCCCAATCAGCGGGGCCAGCCGTGCCTTGAGCCACGGCCGGTCTGGTTCACGCTCGGGGATGGCGTGCTCGAGCTTCGCCAAGGCCTCCTCCGGGGAATCCGACTCGAGGATGCCGCACTCCGCCTTGACGATCTCCCCGAGCGCCCAGAAGGCAATTCCCTCGCCGTACGGAAGACACCGGCCTTGGCGCCAGCGCACCAGTCCGGGTCGTTGCTCGATGTACTGCAACAGCTCGGTGCAGAGGCGCGTCTTGCCCACTCCGGGCTCGCCCACAACGGTCAGCAGCTGACAGGAACGCTGGGTCGCAGCCCGCTCGAAGGTGGCGATCAGCAGCGGACGCTCGAATTCGCGGCCCACCAGCGGGGTGGCACTCGTCCGGATGACGTCGGCGCCGAAGCGGGCCCGAGCGGCGAGCGGCTGCCAGACGAGGAGTGGCTCCTCCTTTCCTTTGACCTGCACAGCCTCGAGGCTGGCGAAGATGAACACGCGCTCGGTATGGCGGAAGGTCGCCTCTGAGACAGCCACCCCGTTGACCGGGGCGATCCCCTGCAGACGTGAGGCGGTGTTGACCACGTCGCCGGTGACGAAGCCCTCGCCGCGCTCGGGATGGGCGCTCAGTGCCACCACCGCCTCACCCGTGTTGATGCCCACCCTGACCTGGAGCTGGAGCTTGTCGTTGCCGCGGTTCAGTTCCTCGATCGCGTCCAGGATGCGCAAAACCGCGCGCGCTCGGCGTCGTCCTCATGTGCCACCGGTGCGCCGAACACCGCCATCACCGCGTCGCCAACGAATTTCTCCACGGTGCCGCCGTGGCTGTGGATCACCTGCTGGAGCTGGGCATGGTACGGGCGGAGCCGGGCGCGAACGTCCTCGGGGTCGGCGTGTTCCGAGGCGGCGGTGAAACCCACCAGGTCGCAGAAGAGCACGGAGACGACCTTGCGCTCCTCGCGAACCGGGACCGGAGCCGCCTCGCGCAGTGGTGCCGCGCAAAACGGGCAGAACGGAAAGTCGCCGGGGAGCTCCTTGGCGCAGTTCGGGCATGTGGCCACGCACCGAGTTTCGCTGAAAGTGGGCGCTCGCGTTTTGCGGTCGACAGGATGACCACGCGCGAAGCGACCGGGGGTTGCAGGCAGGGAACCAGAGAACGAGGTTGCGATCAATCTTCATCTGACCCCAAACCGTGCCCCCAACCGTGACCCCAACGCCGGTGCAGCCTGATGCACTCCGATACAGGCAAACACCACCAAACGGTTGGCGCAGCCTACTCAGGCGCAGCGCAGTGCACCCTCCCTGCAGTCCGCATCATCGAGTCCCTTCCTCGGCACCACATGACGGGTTTCGTATTCGAAATAACCCCGTCGAGAAGCCGATTGACCCCAACGCCGTTTCACGGTGCGGTTCAGGGCGACGGGCGGAGGAAGCGAACGAGGTCGAAGTCCTGGCCTCAAGTAGACATTGGCGAATGCTCGCGTGACCGAAGCCCACGTCTGTCCTGGGCGGATCGGGATTCGCGTCCCTACAGAGCACGACATCCGTTTATGCCCCCGGCCGGAATCGAACCGTCGACACATCAGGAATCTAGACTGGCCGAGTGCCCGACTGTTGGAAGTGTGGCTTCGAGTCGGAAGGAGCGCTCAAGTACTGCCCCGAGTGCGGCGCCGAGCAGGCAGCCGCGGCATCCCTTCACGAGCAGCGCAAGACGGTGACCGTGTTGTTCTGCGACCTGACCGGCTCAACCGCGCTCGGCGAGACGATTGATCCTGAGCGGTTGCGCGCGCTGCTCGCGCGCTATTTCGAGCGGATGCAGGCGATCATCGAGCGGCACGGCGGCAGCGTGGAGAAGTTCATCGGCGATGCCGTGATGGCCGTGTTCGGCGTGCCCGTGCTCCACGAGGATGACGCGCTCCGCGCGGTGCGCGCGGCTGCGGAGATGCGAGACGCACTGCCTGAGCTCGGACTGGAGGGGCGGATCGGCGTCATGACGGGCGAAGTGGTGGCGGGGACAGGGGAACGACTCGCGACCGGTGATGCGGTCAACGTTGCCGCTCGGCTGGAGCAGGCGGCCCAGCCGGGCGACGTGCTGATCGGCGAACCAACGCTCGCGCTCGTTCGCGACGCGGCCGACGTCGGGCCGATGGAGCCCCTCGAATTGAAGGGCAAGGCGAAGCCGGTGCCCGCCTACCGGCTGTTGCGCGTGCACGATGTGCCGGAGCGACGGTACGGGGAGCTGTTCGTCGGCCGTGAGCGCGAGCTGACGATCCTCCGTCAGGCGTGGGAGCGCGTGCAGGACCAGCAGCGCTGCGAGCTGGTCACGGTCGCCGGCGATGCCGGCGTCGGTAAGTCTCGGCTCGTCACGGAGTTTCTGGCTTCGATCCAGGGGACGGTCCTCCGCGGCCGCTGCCTCCCCTACGGCGAGGGAATCACGTATTGGCCAGTCGTCGAGGTGCTGAAGCAGCTCGACATGCTGCCTTCCCTAGAGGCCGCCGCGACGGCGATCCGCTCTCTGCTCGGCGATAGCGAGGCGCTGGCATCCGCGGAGGAGATCGCCTGGGCCTTCCGCAAGACGCTGGAGCACGCTGCGGCTGAGCGGGCGCTCGTGGTCGTCTTCGACGACATCCATTGGGGAGCAGCGACGTTCCTCGACCTGATCGAGCACATCGCGCTCCTGTCCTCGGGCGCATCGATCCTGCTCCTCTGCATCGCACGGCCGGGAGTCACGGACCGACGCCCAGACTGGCCCGTGGCCTTTCGGCTCGAGCCCCTGGGCGATGAAGACGTTGACGAGCTGATACCGGAGCGGATCTCCGGCCGGCTGCGCGAGAAGATCGCTCGCGCCGCGGGCGGCAACCCTCTCTTCGTCGAAGAGATGGTGGCGATGGCCGGCGAGGAGGAAGGTGAGGTGACTGTCCCGCCAACGATGCAGGCGCTGCTCGCCGCACGCCTGGATCAGCTCGAGAGGGCCGAGCGGAGCGTTCTTGAGCGAGGTGCGATCGAAGGGGAGATCTTCCACCGGGGTGCCGTCCAGGCGCTCGCACCCGAGGAGACCCACGTGACACCGCGTCTGGCGGCGCTCGTGCGCAAGGAGCTGATCAGGCCGGATCGGTCGCAGATCGTCGGCGAGGACGGCTTCCGCTTCCGCCATGTGCTGATCCGCGACGCTGCCTACGACGGGTTGGCGAAGGCGACCCGCGCCGAGCTCCACAGTCGCTTCGCAGCCTGGCTCGAGGCGCACGGAACCGAGCTCGTCGAGCTGGACGAGATCCTCGGCTACCACCTCGAGCTGGCCTGCACGTATCGCGCCGAGCTCGGGATGTCTCGTGACGACGAGCTGGCCGCGGTGGCGCGGCGCCGCCTTACCGCCGCCGGCCGCCGCGCACACCTTCGGGCGGATTACGGCGCCGCCATCAGCCTGCTCGAGCGCGCCGCCGCGCTGGTACCTCCGGCCGAGCTCGACCTCGCGCTCGAAACCGACCTCGTCGACGCCCTGTTCTGGGGGGGCAAGGGGGGCGGCGCGCTCCGACGCGCGGATTCCATCGCCGAGCGGGCCTCAACTGTGGGCGACCAAGTGGGTGAGCTGTGCGGGCGGATCCAGGCGGGCATCATCCGCTTGTCCCTCGAGCCGGAGGGTGCTGCCGAGAGGCTGGCCGCGCTCGTCGAGCGGGCGCAGCCGGTATTCGAGGCCGCGGGCCACGACCTGGCCCTCTACATCGCTCACCACGGGCTCGCGCAAGTGGCCTTCGAGCATGCGCAGACGGACGCGGCGCTGGAGGCATACGAGCGGGCCGCCGCCTACGGTCTGGCGGCGGGCATGTCGCAGGAGTTCCTCGAATGGCGCGCCAGCTGTCGCTTCTACGGCAGCACACCCGTTTCGGAGGTGCTTGCGTGGCTGGACGAGCACGAGCCACGAGCTGGGCGTGACCACTGGCTCCGTATGTACCGCGCCCTGGCTCTGGCGATGCTGGGTCGCTTCGACGAAGGGCGACCCCTGCTCGCCGAAACGCGAGCCGAGCTGGCCGAGCGCGGCGGGGGAATCCGGCTCGCTGTGACGACCGGCATCGAGTCCGTCGACTTCGAGCTCCTGGCTGGCGATCTCACCGTCGCCGCCGAGCTGGGAGCAGAAGGGTGCAGGTTGCTTGAGGAGCTGGGGGACAAAAGCTTCCTATCCACAGCAGCCGGGAGCCTGGCGCGGGCGCTCTTCGCGCTCGATCGGCTCGAGGAGGCCGATGCGTGGGCCAGCCGGGCGGCGGCGGTCGGCTCGAGCGGAGATGCGTTCACGCAACAGCTCTGGCGGCAGGTGAGGGCAAGGATCCTCGCGCGTCGTGGCGAGCACGCCAAGGCGGAGTCGCTTGTCCGCGAGGCGGTCGCGATCGGAGAAGAAACAGACCAAGTGAACGGACGGGGCGACGCGTATTCAGACCTCGCTGAGGTGCTCCTCCTTGGCGGAAAGCGTGACGAGGCGGTCGTAGCGCTGGAGCATGCGCTCGATCGCTACGAGCGCAAGGGCAACCTTGTTTCAACACAACGCGCTCAGACCCGACTAGCTGAGCTCCAGGAGAAAGCGCCGCGATGAGCGCCCTCGGGCCATTGCCGGAAGAAGCTCCGACACCCGACTAATCAGCATCTGGATCGACAGACGACGCGGGTTTGCGGCGCAGGATGCTGAGCTCAACTGACCCCAACCGTGACCCCTACGACGGCGACATCAAGCGTATCGGGGCA
>PNBE01000130.1:17832-23231 GCA_003135895.1 Candidatus Dormiibacterota bacterium | reverse complement strand
CCCACAAGCGAGGGAGCGAACCTGGGCCTCATGGACGAGCTGGTCGTCCTCGAGAGCTACGACCATACGTCCCGCGCCGACAACGTTCGACGCGGGCCAAGCGTTCCAGGCTTAGGCGCTCACCCGGTGGCGGATTCCGTCAATTGCGGTGACGTTGAAGCCTTTCGCGAAGAGCCACAGAGGAAGCAGGAATTCGAAGAGGCCGCCGGGAACGAGCCCGACCAACCCGGCGCCGGCCACCGTGTCGACCACACCCAGCATGTCCAGCACCGCGACCAGCAGCAACGCCGGGTAGCCGATGAGACCGAGCGCCGCAAGTCCTCGGGGAACGAGCCTCGTCTTGAAGAGCATGTAGCTGAGCATCAGGCCACCGATGGCGGTATAGACGTAGATAAGCATCAGCGTCCAGTGGCGCATGCCGACGAGAAGTGTGGCGAGCGCTTCGGCAGTCGATCCATGCGCGGCCGTTGCACTCACGGTCACCAGCAGGAGGGCGCTGAGTGCAAAGACGGTGGCGATGACGAGTTCCGCGATCCTCATGCCGGCGAAGCCAAGCGCGAGCGCTGGATGGTGCCGCTTCAGTGTCGGGTACAGAGCGATGGCGATTCCGAAGGTGGCGGTCCCTTCGATGAGCGCAATCAGCGCGGCCGCGATCATGACGTGCGAGTGGCCGGCGATGGCGGCCACATAGTTGTGGGATCCCAGGATCGGTGTGACCAGGGCGTTGCTGACGATGAACGTCGCGGTCGAGATGAGGAACAGCGCACCCACGAGCACAGCTGTCCGCCTGCTCGGGTTCACGATCTCCTCGCGGACGCCGAATGCGCTGGCCCTCGGAGTCATCGTTGCCTGTGTTGCTATCGCCATGGTGTCTCCCGTTTCGGCTCAATCTGGAGCCGTCGTCAGCGCCGCTCGTGCGGTCGGACGGGATCTCAGCTCGGTTCATCCACGGTCACCATCGTGTCCGCGGGCACGAATCGAGACATCGGGGGGAACACGCACCGACCACGTAGATGGCGCCAACGCCGCGTGATGGGACCGAACCGCGCCGGGTCCCAGACCCCCCTACACTGGCGACGTGCCCGTATCCAAGCGAGCAGTCGCGGGCAAGTTGCCCGCAGAGTCAACGAGTTTCGTGGGCCGGCGACGCTTGCTGGCGGTGGTCAAGGCGGCATTCGCGAGCACTCGCCTGCTGACGCTGGTGGGACCTGGCGGCGTGGGCAAGACCCGCCTCGCTCTGCGCGCAGCCGCCGACCTCCAGCGGACCCTGCGTGACGGCGTCTGGTTCATCGACCTTGCCGGTCTTGAAGATCCCCATCTGGTTGCCAAGGCCGTCATCAGCAGCCTGGGTGTGGCGGACCAGTCCGGACAGTGGCCGACCTCGCTCCTGGTCTCCCACCTCGCCTCACGCGAAGCGCTGCTGATCCTCGACAACTGTGAACATCTCCTCGACGCCGTCGCCGTTCTTGCAGATGTCGTCTTGAAGGAAGCCGCCGGAGTTCGACTCCTTGCCACCAGCCGTCAACCGTTGAGGATCTCTGGTGAGCGCGTCCTCCAGGTGCCGCCCCTCACGCTGCAGGGTGAGCCGGGCGCCGAGCCAGGGAAAGGGGCTGCGCATTCCGAGGCGGTCGCTCTTCTGATGGCCCGGGCCGCAGACGCCGGCGTCCAGCTCGAGGAGACCGACGCCACCCGTCAACTGTTGTTCGACCTCTGTCGTCGCCTCGACGGCATGCCACTGGCACTTGAGCTAGCGGCTGTCAGATTGAGGACGATCGGACTCGATCAGCTGCTCGAGCGGTTGAGTGACCGTTTCGCGGTCCTGACCGGCGGCAGCCGTGCGGCGCTGCCGCGACAGCAGACGCTCCGGGCCACTATCGACTGGAGCCACGATTTGTTGAACGGCCATGAGGCGGCATTGCTGCGCCGGCTGGCGGTGTTCCCCTCCGACATGGGGCTCGATGCGGTTGAGGCCGTGGCAACCCAGACGGGTATTGACCGAAAGTCCGTGCTCGAGCTCCTGTCGAGCCTGATTGACAAGTCGTTCGTGACTCGATTGGATGCAGCCGCAAACGCACGCTACAAGCTCCACGAGACGATGCGCGAGTACGCGCTCATCAAGTTGCGCGACGCGAAGGAGGAGCCTGCAGCGGTCAAGGCCTTCGTCACTTTCTATGCTGATATGTGCCAGGTGGCGGAGATGGCAGCGCAGTCGCCCCAGCTTGTGGAGTGGCTCAAGCGCATGGACGGGGAAGCCGACAATGTGCGTGGTGCGCTCGCTCACTGCCTGCACGGTCCAGATCACGCAATCGGCATCTCCATGGTCGGCTCACTGCTCTGGTACTGGACCGCGCGGGCGACCAGTGAGGGCGCGTACTGGTTGGACCTGTACCTCGAACGCCGCGACTCCGACGACGCCGACGACGCCGACGACGCGGCTCTGGCACGTGCCCTCTTCGCGCGCGGCTATCTGTCGATGGTGCTCGGGGATGCGGCGACCGCATCGCCGGTTCTGGAGGAGGCAGAGGCAAAGGCACGCGCCGCGCGTGATTCGCCGCTGCTCGCTCGGATCCTCTCTGTCTCCGCGGGTATCCGCGTGATGAGCGGCGAGCTCGAGGGGGCGCGGTCTCAGCTGCGCGACGCCAAGACCCTGGCACAAGGCCTTGACGACCCAGGTGTCGACGCGATGCTGGCTCTCACCGAGGGATTCATAGCGCTGGGCGAAGCCGACGTCGAGACAGCTGGCCGCGTGTATGCCGAGTGGGCCCCTCGGGCTCGCGATCGAGGCGACATTCAGACTCTCAGTTACCTGCTTTCGTCCTACGGTTTCTCCCTCCTTCAGAAGGATCAACCGGACCAGGCTGGGCCGCTCTTGCAGGAAAGCCTGGGGATCGAGCGGCGTCTCGAGAACCGGGACATGATCCTCTACGTTCTCGACGGACTGGCCAGTCACGCGGCGATGGTCGGCCGGTTGCAGCGGTCTGCTAGGTTGCTGGGCGCGGCGGAGACGCTGCAGGCCGAGACGGGCGTTCGCCTCATGCCGCACATGGAACCCGTGCTGGCGCATGCGCGGGAGACGATTGCCGCGTCGCTTGGAATTCCAGCGTTGGAGTCGGAGACCCAGGCGGGCAAACGGATGTCGACGGACGAAGCGATCGCCTTCGCACTTGACGAGAAGAAAGCGGCCCGGCTCGACGCTCCTCCTGTTGCGAAGAGGATGACGCCGCTGAGCAGGCGGGAACTTGAAGTCGCACGCCTTGTCGGAGATGGCATGAGCAACAAGGAGATCGGCTCCCGCTGCTTTCTCTCCGAGCGGACTGTCGAGACGCACGTGTCGAACATCCTCAATAAGCTCGGCATCAACTCCAGGGTGGAGGTGGCCCGCTGGGTTGCTCGGGAGTTGGACTCGAACTAGCAACGCTCGCTTCTCGACGTTAGCGGTGCAACGACTATCGCATCGAGGACTCGGGCCGAAGGCAGCAGTGCGACGCCAAACAGTTGGTGAATATCCGCGACGCAAGCCGCCTCGACGATGCATGCGAGCCGGTCACCATCGGGGATGTACACAGCGCTCAAGACCTCCGGCCGACGACTGCTGTTTCGGACGCGCCGGCTCGCTGCATCCAGGCTCTTCCCGATCCACGCGAGGTCACTCGCTGCTACTCGCAACCTCACCTCGGCCAGGTAGCACCGTCGTGTGACGCGAGCCGGCGTCTGACCCGGGGGTTTCGTTCTCACGACCCCAGCGTGGGTGCTGTGCCGTCGGAAGTCCTCGGTGACACCACCCATCGACCACGTAGCGCGGGTGTGGGCCGGCGTCCTTGCCCATGCCGCACCGCCTACGTGGTGGCTCAGTGGTGGCCCCGATGGCCGTCGCCTCCGCCGCCGGGGACGATGCCAGCCATTGAACCACCACGTGCGGAGAGACCATGAAGACAGCAACCTTCGACAGACCGACCGAGCCGACACATGACACCGTCGGCGTCACGACGATGAAGGCGATAGTGCAAGACAAGTACGGGTCAGCCGAGGTCCTGCACCTCAGGGCCAACAGCAAGCCGGCAATCGGTGAGCACGACGTATTGGTTCGCGTTCGGGCCGCCGCGGTCAACCCTGCCGACTGGGCGATCATGGGAGGCTTGCCGTACATCGCCCGCCCTGCGCCCATGTACGGCCTGCGCACCCCAAAGAACGGTATTCGAGGCACTGACGTCGCAGGTCAGGTGGAAGCCGTCGGATCCGCCGTGACACTCTTCCGGCCGGGCGACGAGGTCTTCGGCTGGTGCCGCGGCGCCTTTGCCGAGTATGCGGCCGCTTCTGAAGACGGGCTGGTGGTCAAGCCGGCCAATCTCACCTTCGAACAAGCTGCCACCCTCCCAATGGCCGGATCGGTTGCCCTCCAGGCGCTTCGCGATCACGGCGACGTCCACGTTGGGCAGAAGGTGTTGGTCAACGGTGCTTCAGGTGGCATCGGCACCTTCGCGGTGCAGATCGCGAGGTCACTGGGAGCGGAGGTCACGGGCGTGTGCAGCACGTCAAACGTAGACATGGTCCGATCGATCGGCGCGGACCACGTCATCGACTACACGCGCGTCGACTTCACAAAGAGCGGCGAGCGTTACGACTTCATCCTCGACAACATCTCGAACCGATCGTTGTCCGACCTCCGGCGCGTGCTCACCCCGACGGGAATGCTTGTGCCGAACGGCGGACAGTTCCAGAATCGCTGGTTCTCGAGCGCGGGTCGCCTGATCAAAGCGATGGTGTCGTTCCGATTCGTGAGCCAGCGGCTGGGCCGATTTGTGGTGGCGCAGAAGCATGACGATCTCATCGCCCTCAAGGAGCTGATCGACGCCGGCAAGGTGACGCCCGTCATCGACCGAACCTACCCGCTGAGCCAGACCGCCGCGGCGATGGATTACGTCGGAACAGGGCACGCCCGAGGGAAGGTCGTGATCAGTGTCTGACCCACTTCCGATGGCCGGCAAGGTCGTGATGATCACCGGCGGCACCGGTGGAATCGGCAGGGCAACGGCGATCGGGCTCGCCAGAATGGGCGCCCGGGTCGGCATCAGCGGTCGCGACCTCGTTCGTACCGAGCAGGCGGCGGCCGCGATCTCTGCCGCTTCAGGGAGCGCGACCGTCGACGCATTTGCCGCCGACATGAGCTCCCAGGCCGAGGTGCGCCGGCTGGCCGTCGCTGTACTCGACGCCTACCCGCGGCTGGATGTGCTGGTCAACAACGTCGGCGGGTTCTGGGCGCACCGCCACCCGACCGTGGACGGCCTGGAGCGGACGTTCGCCCTCAACCACCTCGCCTCGTTTCTGCTCACCGACCTGCTCCTGGATCGGCTCAAGGCCAGTGCACCTGCCCGGGTCGTCACCGTGTCGTCCGGCGCACA
>PNBE01000130.1:9727-17798 GCA_003135895.1 Candidatus Dormiibacterota bacterium | reverse complement strand
GTGCACCCCGGCGTCGTGCGCACGAACTTCGGTTCCGAAGACCAGGCTTGGTTCTTCGCGACGATCAGCCGCGCGGTTCGGCCGTTCCTCAAAACCCCGGCCCGAGGCGCCCAGACGTCGATCTATCTGGCGTCGTCACCCGACGTGGACGGCGTAACCGGTCGGTTCTACGCCAACGGCAAACCCAAGACACCCAGCAAGATCGCCGGTGACACAGTGATGGCCGCGANNGGCACCACACCTAGCCTTGCCTGACTCGAGCCCCTCGCGGCAGCCCCAATCAGGCGCTCGGGCCGAATACTTTGTTGAGGAGGCGGAGGAGCTGCTCCTGGTCGTGCAGCGTCAGCCGGCTTAGCGACGCGGGCGGCTGGGAGAGGCTGTCGTCCAGATCGCGCGCCAGCCTCTCGCCATCGGGCGTCCTCGCNNGCGAGCGTCTTGACCCTCCGATCCGACGGGTCGAGCCGCCTCTCCACCAGCCCCTTCGCCTCTAGCGAGTCGGCCAATGCGGTGATGTTGGACGGATCGTAGCCTAGCCGTAAGGCGGCCTCGTGCTGCGACATGGGCTGCTTCAACTCCTGCAGCATGCACGCCTGTGCCGGCTTCAGTCCATGCTCGGCGTAGTTGGCTTGGACGTGGCTCTTGAGGAGGTCGAGGACCGGGTCGACGAACACCTGCCAGATCTCCCGCGCTCGCTCATTGGGCAATTCAGTCGAGGCTTGTTTCAACTTGCCTGAAATATACTGCAACACTCAATAGTTTAGTGTCTCCATGATTAATCCAATGATCACTCCATTCATGAAGGTGAATATGTGACCGGATTGAACGTTGTGGCTTGGGGCCTCCAGATCGTCTTTGCGCCAATTCATCGGGGTGGCACTAGCCGCATTCCCGAACTTCTATGCTGCTCTGGCACGCTCACATAGCGGCCCCAGCGCCGTCAGCTACCTGTCCGGGATAGAAGCCGAGCCTCGCGAGCGGCTCCACCAGCTCCTGCTCCTCGTACGCAAGGTGTGACAGGAGGGCGTCAGTCAGGAAGTCAATCGCGTCCTGTATGGCATCGTGACACTCCGGTCGCGTCATGTGCTGAACCAGCGCGTGGTCGACCTGCTCAATCGCCTCGTGGATAACGAGGTGCTCATCGGTCAACCGATCGATCACTGGTTTGAGCTGCGGTTCGCGGCCCGTCAGGTGGGGGAACAGCACTGAGTCTTCGCCTCTGTGGTGCGCTGCTACGACGCCGCAGTAGCGGGAGCAGATCGTACCCAGCGTCCAGTCGTTTTGGCGCAGGGCGATCTCGTTCAGCGCCCCTCTGGCGTCCGCGGCATGCATCGCGCCGTCGCGTACCTGCTGCAGGATATCCCGTAGCTCCGACAACTCCTGCCGGAGCATGTTGTGCACTCCCACCAGTGCCTTGGAAGCGCTACGCCCCGCGTCGCTGTAGCTGACCTTCAAACCGAGACGGTCGCGCCGCGGCCGTATCGACTCGTCCCACGGGGCCCGGTCGCTGAGACGGGTTGTTCCGTCGGGCGTCGGGGTGACCCCAAGCCCGTCGACCTCGGTCTCAGCATCCACCGCCGCCAGCGCGGCCGGCGCAGCGACACCAACCGCGGTCCGGCTGGCCCCCCCAGCTGAATCGCCCCGCCCGCGCTGACGCGCCTGGGTGACCGCCTCACGCACGCGGGGCGCAACCTCAGTCGCGAAGTCCACGATCGCGCGTGAGTCGGTCACCGTCACGATGAAGGCGCTTATCCCATCCTCCAGCGCGAGCCTGGTGAGCTCCGAGGCCGTGTCACGTCCGGGGGCGTCGACCCGCCCCACGTTCAGTAGGCGCCGGATCGCGTGGGGCTCGCGGCCGGCCTCCACAGCGGCGGCATCGATCGCGGCGTTGCCCGCGGTGAGCCCGCCGGGTTTCAGGCCGGCGATTGTGGGCAACCAACCGTCGGCGAGCCGGCCGACCAGCCTGAGCATCCGGGGCCTGTATGCGCCGACCCAGATGCCAATGTTGTGCACCGGCGCTGGCCCGCGGGCGGCGCCAGCCAGCCGATAACGCTGGCCCTCGAACCGCGCGTCGCCTGACGCGCCCGTGTCCCACAGATCGCGGATCACGCGGATGCCCTCCTCGAGCGCCTCCACGCTCTCGCCCGGGCTCAGGCGCCGCCCACCCATCGTCTCGATTGCGTCCCGGGCCATGCCCGCGCCGATGCCGAGCTCGACGCGGCCGTGGCTGAGGACATCGAGGCTCGCGGCAGCTCGCGCGACCACGGCCGGTGGCCGGAGCGGCAGGCTCAACACGTTGGCCGACAGTCGCACGCGGGCCGTGCGCGCGGCGACGAAGGACATCAGCGTCCAGGCGTCCAGCCGGGCCGCCGAGTAAGGATGGTCGTTGAACGTGACAAGGTCGTACCCCGCCTCCTCGGAGAGCTCGGACCACGCGACCACCTCATCTGCCGATTCGGCCGCCGGTGTGATGAAGACACCGAACTCAATGTCGTGGCCGTAATCGCCGACGCGAACTCCGTTCATGTCCTCGCCTCCATGTGGATGACCAGATCATTGACTATATCATTGATATCAACAATCGTTGAAGAGGGCGCTGACTGGCCGCCGTCTTCACGGCACAGGTGTCACTGCCACTTCCGTTCACCCAGGCCGCTTGGTTCTCCCGTTCCTCAAAACCTCGGCCCGAGGCGCCCAGACGCCGATCTATCTGGCGTCATCACCCGACGTTAACGGCGTCCCCGGTCGTTCTACGCCAACGCCGTCGCCGAGGGCTAGCCGTGGGTGGCTGCCAGCCCCACCGTGACGATCAACTCAAAGACGATCGCTCCACCGACCGCGGCCGCGATCCCGATGAAGAGCCACATGAATCCCGGGAGCATGCGGCGCCGGCCGCCGGTGACCTCAGGTGGGAGCGGGACGGCCTGCCACCGGGCGCCGTCAAAGAAGAAGCGTCGATCCTGAGTCATGGCGTTGAGCAGCGTCGACGCTCCGGCGTCGCCAACACCATCTCCTGAACGTCGTTCCCCCGATCTCACAGCGTCCCCTTCGGGCCTCGCTGCCCTGATTTTGGGCGAGGCCGCGCCGCTGATCCTACCAAACGCACAGGGAGCATTTGGTGGCCGGAAAAACGCGTGCAAAGCGCTACCCTACTGACCGTGCTTGCACGCGCCCGGGAGAGGCGGTGAGCGTCATTGGGGATGCGGCCTCCAACCTCGGCGCCGCCCGCGCCCAGATGGGTTTGTCGCTCGGCTGGCACATCGTTTTCGCCTGCCTGGGCGTGGGGTTTCCGGCACTGATCCTCATCGCCGAGTGGCGTGGCATCCACGGAGACGCCGACGCCATGCGACTAGCGCGGACCTGGGCGAAGGTGGCAGGCGTTCTCTTCGCGGTCGGTGCTGTTTCCGGAACGATTCTCTCCTTCGAGATGGGCCTGCTCTGGCCCCGGCTGATGGGCGAATTCGGGGCGGTCTTCGGCCTGCCATTCGCGCTGGAGGGCTTCGCCTTCTTCATCGAGGCGATCTTCCTCGGGATCTACCTGCACGCTTGGGACCGGCTGCCGCCGATGCGCCACCTCGCCAGTGGCATTCCCGTCGCCATCGCCGGCGTCGCTTCCGCATTCTTCGTGGTGACCGCCAACGCATGGATGAACGACCCGCAGGGATTCACGCTCCTCAATGGGCAGGTGACGGACCCGCAGCCACTGGTCGCGATGTTCAACCGCGCGACACCAGTCGAGACGATCCACATGATCCTGGCCGCATTCATGGTCACTGGGTTTCTCGTCGCCTGCGTGTACGCGGCGGCGCGGTTGCGCGGCAAGCATGATCGGTACCACAAGATCGGGCTGCTGCTGCCGCTGATCGTCGCAACCGTGATCACGCCCGCTCAGATCGTCGTCGGCGACATCGCCGCGCGCGAGGTGGCCGACAACCAGCCCATCAAGCTCGCGGCGATGGAGGGACTGGCGCAGACCGAGGTCGGCGCAAGCGAGCACATCGGCGGCATCTTCATCAACGGGCAACTCCATTTCGCGCTCGTGTTGCCGCACGTCCTCGCGTTCCTGGCGAAGGGCGATCCGAACGCGACCGTCGTCGGTCTCGACAGCGTCCCAGCTGCGGATCGTCCCGAGGCGGTCACACTGATCCACCTCTCGTTCGACACCATGGTGGGTATCGGTTTCCTGCTCCTCGGACTTGGCCTCTGGCTGCTGGTCCGCTGGATCCGCAAGCGTGGTCCGCCGGCTTCCCGCTGGTTCCTGCGTGCTGTGCTTGTCGCGGGACCAGGAGCGGTCGTGGCAATGGAATGCGGCTGGATCACCACCGAGGTGGGGCGACAACCCTGGATCGTCTACAACGTGATGCGCACCTCGGACGCGGTGAACCCAGCACCGGGGCTGTACTGGGGACTGGTCGTGTTGCTGATCGTCTACAGCGCGCTGACCGCCATCACGCTGTTCGTGCTCCGCCGGATCAAGGAGGCCAACGCATGAGCGGCAGCGCGCTCGCCAACGTGGTGCTCGGCTTTCTCTGGGGCGGCATCACCGCGTATGTCCTGCTCGGGGGCGCCGATTTCGGTGCCGGCTTCTGGGATCTTCTGGCCGGCTCGGCAACTGCCGGCGCCGCGCAGCGCCGTCGCATCGCGGAGTCCATCGGCCCCGTCTGGGAGGCGAACCACGTGTGGCTCATCTTCGCGCTGGTGGTCACCTGGACAGGATTCCCGGCGGTGTTCGCCGCGATCGCATCGACGCTCTATGTCCCGCTCACCGCCGTGGCGTTCGGTGTGATTCTCCGTGGGTCCTCGTTCGCGTTCCGTGGTGCCGTGAAAGAGCTGTCGCTGCAACGGGCATTCGGGGCCGCGTTCGCCCTCTCGTCGGTAGTGACGCCGTTCTTTCTGGGGGCGATTGCCGGCGGCATCGCGTCTGGGCGGGTCCCGCTGGGAATCGCCCGAGGCGACGTGATCACCAGCTGGCTCAACCCGACGTCGATGCTGGGCGGTCTCCTCGCAGTCGAGGTGGCCGCCTACCTCGCGGCTGTCTATTTGACCTGGGACTGTCAGCGACATCACGAGGCGGAGCTCGCGCTCATCTTCCGCCGTCGTGCGCTCATCATGGGCGTGGTGACGGGCGTCACCGCGATGCTCGGCATCCTCGTCCTCAGGGCAGACGCACCTCGTCTGTTCAATGGCCTCACGCACCGAGCGCTGCTCCTGGTCGTGGCCAGCATCGTGTTCGGTGGACTGTCTTTGATCCTGCTCTTCCTCCGACGCTATATCGCCGTTCGTGCCACCGCGGCACTCGCGGTGATGGCTGTGCTCTGGGCATGGGGCGTCGCGCAATACCCCGATGTGCTCGCCGGGGTGATCACGGTGAGCGCGGCAGCAGCGCCAACGCAGACGCTGCTACCGCTGGTGGTGTCGCTGGCGATCGGTTCGGTGATTCTCCTTCCGGCGCTGGTGCTGCTCTACTCGTTTCAGTCCGAAGTTCCGGAGCGTTCCTCGCAGGTGTAGGTCACGGACCGAGCGCCGCTCAGACCGGGCCCCGATCGCAGGTCGATCGCAGACATCCCATGCGGATCCGACCGGGCGGGCTCCAGCGCAGACGACCGTCGAGTCCCTATCCTCGGCACCACCCATCCGGTATCGATCGGGTCAGCATAGATAAGGGTCGGCCCTTGTTCAGGCACCACCAGGAGAAGAAGGCGTACCACGAGTACCAGTCGAAACTGGTGGAGTGGCAGGCGCAGCGCGATGCCTACGCGACCCTGGTGACGCTCGCTGAGACGTACGCGGGCGAGCAGTCGTCAACCATCCTGCTGAAACCCGGCGAGGCCGTCTTCGCCGCGGTGACCAACGTCGCGCTCGTCGAGGACCGACGTGGCGCCGGCGAGTGGAAAGGTCGCTCTCAGGGATTCTCGATCCCGGTCGCGAGCATTGGCGGACGCTCCATTCGCTATCGCGTCGGAAGTTCGAGAGGTCACTTCCAGCAGGGTGCACCGACACCGACCGCCATCGACAGCGGGACGGCGTACATCACCAACAGGCGGATGATCTTTCAGGGAGCCAAGCAGACGCGTGAATGTCTATACGACAAGCTGGTCGGGTTCCAGCACGACGATGCGGCAGGAGAGACCATCTTTTCGGTGTCGAACCGGCAGAAACCGACCTGCATCCACTATGGAACCAGCCTGTCGGATTGGTTCGACTTCCGCCTCGATCTGGCGATCGCCCACTACCGCAGCACGGTCGCCGCGATGACCGAAGGACTCAAGGCGGATCTCGCCGCACTCGACGCCAGCATGCCGGTCCCGCCACCGCCACCGACGTCGTGACCAGCCGGTCATGAACTATCCGACGACGCTCCAGGGCTGGCACGACTTCTACATGATCACGGGGACGGCCGCCGCGAGCCTGGTCGGCCTCCTGTTCGTCGGGTTGTCCCTGCACCTCCGCGTCGTGGTGACCCATGCGGACGTCAAGGCCCTCGCACGGATCACCCTGGCAAGCCTCGGACTCACCCTGGTGCTCGCGCTCTTCATGGTGATCCCGCCGTCGGACACTCCATCGTCGACCGGCTGGAACATCGTCGGCGCCGGTATCTTCGGATTCGTACTCATCGCGGGCCCTCTCGTGGCCGGAATCCGCAGCAGCCACAGAGCCCTGAGCGCTCCGCATCTCATCCTCCGGTTCGGGTTGACGACGGCGACATTCGCCGGCGTCATCACCGTGGACAGCATTCTTGTGGCAGGGGACTACCACACGGGACTCACGTGGTTGGTGGGGGTGTCGATCGTCCTGCTCGTCGGTGCCCTCCGCAATTCCTGGGACCTCCTGGTCAGCGTCGGAGCCGCAACCATGCACGAAGCAGATCCGCCCAAAACCACTGCCGAGACCGCTCCGAAAGGGGAGGCGTCATCACGCTCGCGCCCGTCATGATCGATTCGACATGACCGTCCATCCCGATAGCGCTGACCCCATAGCCCCACTCGTGCACTCGCTGCTGGTGGAGATCGGCGAGGATCCGGCGCGGCCCGGCCTGGTCCGCACACCGTCACGCGTGGCCCGCAGCCTGCGCTTCCTGATGAGCGGCTACACGCTCAACCTGGAGGACCTGATCAACGGCGCCATCTTCGAGGAGCCGTATTCAGAGATGGTGGTGGTCAGGGACATCGAGGTGTACAGCCTGTGCGAGCATCACCTCCTGCCCTTCTTCGGCAAGGCGCACGTGGCCTACATCCCGGACGGACGCATCCTCGGCCTGAGTAAGATTCCCCGGATCGTCGACATGTTCGCCCGAAGGCTGCAGGTGCAGGAGCGGTTGACCACCGAGATCGGCGACGCGCTGCAGTCGGTCCTCGAGCCTCAGGGGGTCGGCGTGGTCATCGAGGCGATCCACCTCTGCATGGCCATGCGCGGCGTGGAGAAGCAGAACAGCTCGGCGGTGACGTCATCGCTGACCGGCTGCTTCCGCGACGACGACAAGTCGCGAAGCGAGTTCCTGAGCCTGATCGGCCGCCGGTAAGGGCTACCCCGCCCCGACCGTCACCACCTCGAGCCAGAGAAGCAGCACGCCGACCCCGAACATCACCATCCCGAGCGCCACATGTCCCCAGTGGACGGGCCGCTTTCCTCGACGGGTACCGATCACGCGGGTGTAAATCGTGAGCCCGACGATGCCGAGGCCACCGGCGACGAGCATCGTCGCAGGCACGCCGATGACGGCGCCGAGCACCCCGTTCATGCGGGCAGCCTACGTGGTTGACGGCGTGTGACGCCCTCGCCCGTACCATGGATCGATGCCCACCAGAGCTCTCAGTACCGCAGGCGAGCCGGCCGTGGTTGACGCACTCGCGCGCCTCGGCGAACCCGCGTGGCGTGCTCGCCAGATTCGCGCGGCGGTCTGGCAGCCATTTGTGAGCGACTTCGAGGCAATGCTGCAGCTTCCAGCGTCCCTGCGTGGCGCCCTGGCTGCCGAGTTCGAGTTCTCGACCGTGGCCGTCGCCACCGAGGTGCTCGCCGATTCGGGGGAGACGATCAAGCTCGTCTGCCGCCTCGGCGACGGCCAGACCATCGAGAC
>PNBE01000130.1:0-9719 GCA_003135895.1 Candidatus Dormiibacterota bacterium | reverse complement strand
CCGGTGACCCACATCGTGTACATGGGAATGGGGGAGCCCCTCGCGAATGCCGCCGCCACCCTCGAATCGCTGAGCGCGCTCAGCGCTGACGCCGGGATCAGCGCTCGGCGGATCACCGTCTCCACGAGCGGCGTGGTGCCGGGCATCCAGCAACTCGCGGCGTCCGGGATGGCGGTGACACTCGCCGTCTCCCTGCATGCGGCCACCGACGAACTGCGCGATCGCCTGGTACCCATCAACAGGACGTACCCGCTGGGTCAGGTGCTGGGCGCGGCGTCGCGCTATGCCGAGGAGAGCGGCCGGCGCATCAGCTTCGAGTGGTGTCTGATCGGTGGCGTGAACGATTCGATCGAGCAGGCCGAGGGGCTCCGTGACCTTGCCCGTCGCGCCCAGGCGCACATCAACGTCATTCCCATGAACCGCATCGAGGGCAGTCCCTGGGGCCCCCCCGAGCCCGACGTCGCCCGCCGTTTTCTCGGCGCGCTCCGGGGTGCGCGCGTGACCGTGCGCGACACCCGTGGCGGCGATGCGGACGCAGCCTGCGGCCAGCTCCGCGCGGACCTCGAGGCGCGCCGCATCCTTCGTCCCGACGGTACGCTCTCACCGCCTCGGGTGCCGGCCCGAGCGTGACCGGCGCGCCCAGCGCCGACGAGGCGCTGATGGACGCCGCCCTTGCCGCCGCGAGATCGGCCGGCTTCGCCACCAGTCCCAATCCCATGGTGGGATGCGTCATCGCGCGGGGAGCGGAGCTGGTCGCCACCGGGTTCCACCGGAAGGCCGGCGACGCGCACGCCGAGGTCGACGCCCTCGCGGCGGCCGGCGAGCGCGTCCGCGGCGCCGACGTGTTCGTCACGCTCGAGCCCTGCGCGCACCACGGTCGCACGCCCCCCTGCGTCGATGCGCTCATAGCGGCCGCCCCGCGCCGTGTGGTTGTTGCCATGAACGACCCAAACCCGCGGGTCAACGGTCGAGGCGTGGATGCGCTGCGTGCTGCCGGGATCAGCGTGGAAGTCGGCATCCGCGCAGCTGAGTCACAGCGGCTGAACGAGTACTACGTCAAGCACATCAGCACCGGACTCCCCTTTGTCACGGCCAAGTTCGCCGCGTCACTCGACGGCAGGATCGCGACCGCCGGTGGTGAATCGCAGTGGATCACGTCCGAGGCGTCGCGAGCGGTCGCGCATCGCCTCCGCCACAGCAACGATGCCGTGCTGGTGGGCATCAACACGGTCCTGGCCGACGACCCGGCGCTGACCACCCGGTTCGAAGGCGGCCGCTCGCCACTCCGGGTGGTCGTCGACAGCACGCTCCGCATCCCGACCAGCGCTCGCATGCTTCAACCGGGTCCCGGCGGCGTCCTGGTCGCAACCAGCGCCCGGGCGAATCCCCATGACGTGGCGCGACTGGGGGTGTCCGGTATTCCGGTAGAGGTCCTGAACGGTGGACCCGGCGGCGTCGACCTCCCTGCTCTGATGGCCCTGCTCGGGTCCCGTGACGTGATCAGCGTGTTGATCGAAGGCGGGGCCACAGTACTTGGAACCGCGTTCGACGCCGGCATCGTCGACAAGGTCGTTGCCATGCTGGCGCCGAGGATCATCGGCGGAGCCGCCGCGCCGGGTGCGGTGGGCGGCGCCGGGGTTCCGAGCCTCGCGGCGTCCCCGCTGCTGGGGGACGTCTCGGTGGAGACCGTCGGTCCGGATCTCGTGGTGACCGGATACTGTGTACGCTGAGATCGAGGAGTAAACAGAGTGTTCAGCGGGATCGTCGAAAGCCTCGGCACGGTACTGGCGCGCACGCCTGGCCGGATCGAGATCGTGCCGCGAATGCCGTTCGCGGATCTCGAGGTTGGGGAGAGCATCGCTGTCAATGGCGCCTGCCTCACCGTGGCATCGGTGTCCGGTGAGGGTTTTGTCGCCGACGTCATGCCCGAAACCTTCCACCGCACCACGCTCGGTGGGCTGTCCGACGGAGCGACGGTGAACCTCGAACGGGCGCTGCAGTTGGGCGACCGCGTCGGGGGCCACATGGTGTCCGGTCACGTGGATGCAACCGGCATCGTCACCGCCTTGCGCGAGGATGCCAACGCACGCTGGGTGACCATCGCGACGTCAGGTGAGGTCATCGATCTCGTTGCCGAGAAGGGCTCCGTCGCCGTCGACGGCATCAGCCTCACCGTCGTCGACGTGTTCGAGGCGGCGTTCACGGTGTCGCTGATTCCGGTGACCCTCGCCGCCACGGTCGCGGGGGCCTGGAGGGTCGCGACCAACGTGAACCTCGAAGTCGATCTGATCGCGCGCTACGTGGCGCGCGCGCTCGCCGCACGAGACCGGGGCGGCGCGTTCGCATCCGCCGCACACGAGGGGTGACGCGATGAGCCTTGCGAGTGTCGAGGACGCGATCGCGGATATCAGCGCCGGCAAATTTGTGATCATCGTCGATGACGAGGACCGCGAGAACGAAGGTGACCTCGCGATCGCAGCCGATCGGATCACGCCCGAGGCGGTCAATTTCATGGCCACGTATGGGCGCGGGCTCATCTGCGTGCCGGTCGAGGGGTGGCGACTCGACGAGCTCGGGGTCGGCGCCATGGTCGACGACAACACCTCCCGCTTTGGCACCGCGTTCACCGTCACCGTCGAGGCGATCGGCCACGGCGTCACCACCGGCATCAGCGCCTTCGATCGCGCGACCACCATCCGCCTGCTCTGTGACGAGCATGCCAAGCCGAGCGATTTCGCCAAGCCGGGCCACACGTTTCCGCTCCGCGCGGCGGTGGGCGGTGTGCTCGAGCGCGCCGGTCAGACCGAAGCGATCGTCGACCTCTGCAAGCTTGCCGGACGCTTTCCCGCTGGGGTCATCTGCGAGGTGATGCGCGAGGACGGTCGCATGGCTCGCCGTCCCGATCTCGATGTCTTCGCGGCCGAGCACTCCATCAAGATCGTGAGCGTCGATGACATCATCGCCTACCGCCGGCGCAACGAGCGGCTCGTCGAGCGCGGCGCGACAACCACGCTGCCGACCGAGTACGGCACCGTCGTCGCTCACGCCTACGAGGACGTGATCACGCACGTGACCCATGTGGCGCTGGTCTGGGGTGACGTGCGCGGCGACGAGCCCGTACTGGTGCGAGTCCACAGCGAGTGTCTCACCGGCGATGTCTTCGGCTCGCAGCGCTGTGACTGTCAGGCGCAGTTGCACAAGGCGATGGCGATGATTGCCGATGCAGGCCGCGGGGTGCTCGTCTACCTGCGCCAGGAGGGCCGCGGCATCGGCCTCATGGACAAGCTGCGCGCCTACGCGCTCCAGGATCGAGGCCTCGACACGGTGGAGGCGAACCTCAGCCTGGGACTGCCGATCGACAAGCGTGATTACGGCATCGGCACGCAGATCTTGTCCGACATCGGCGTCAAGCGGATGGTCGTGCTCACCAACAACCCGAGGAAGTACTACGGCCTCAGCGGCTACGGCCTCGAGGTGATCGACCAGATCCCTCTGCTGATCCCGGCCAACGCGCACAACGAGCGGTACCTGCGCGTCAAGCAGGAAAAACTCGGCCACAGCCTGGATTTGGAAGATGCCGTCGACACGATATGACGCCGATGGCGGCTCAGCCGGCGCACCCATCGAGGGCGCGCGCATCCTCACCGGCACGCTCGACGCCACCGGCATGCGCCTCGGCATCGTGGTGTCGCGCTTCAACGACATCATCTCCACGCGCCTGCTCGAGGGTGCTGTCGAGGCTCTGCGCGAACGCGGCGTCGCCGCCGGCGATATCGATGTCGTCTGGGTCCCCGGCGCTTTCGAGATTCCCATCGCGGCACGGGAACTTGCCGCCCGTGGCACTGTCGACGCGGTGGTCTGCCTCGGTGCTGTGATTCGCGGCGACACCGCGCACTTCGACTACGTCGCCGGCGAGGCCGCACGAGGGATCGCGTCGGTGCACACGACGACCGGCGTTCCAGCGACGTTCGGCGTGCTGACCGTCGACACCGTCGAGCAGGCGACCGACCGAGCCGGTGGCAAGCATGGCAACAAGGGCGCGGAGGCAGCCGACACCGCGATCGAGATGGCATCGCTGCTTCGCGAACTGCGCAGGAAGCAGACAGCCGGGCAACGCGCAGCGCCATGATTGCGGCAGCGCGAGTCGTCTCGCTGCTGCCGAGCGCGACCGAGATCCTCTTCGCGATCGGCGCCGGAGATCGCGTCGTGGGGGTCACGCACGAGTGCGATCACCCAGCGGCAGCGCGCGACCTTCCCGCGGTGACGTCGAGCGTCATGGCGACTCACGGAGCGGCTCCCGGCGATATCGACCGCCACATTCACGCTGCGCGCCACGCGGGATCGAGCATCTACCGACTCGACGAGGCAGCGCTGGCGCGACTCGAGCCCGATCTCCTGATCACCCAGGAGCTGTGCGACGTCTGCGCGGTGGCCTACAGCGAGGTACGGGGGGCGGTGCGGCGCCTGCCAGGCGACGTGCCCGTTCTGTCGCTCGAACCAGGCTCGGTGGAGGAGATCTGCAGCTCGGTGGAGGAGGTCGGCGTTGCCACCGGGTGCGTGGATGGAGCCGCTCGTGCTGCCGCGGCCATGCGACGGCGCATCGCCGAAATCGGTGCCCAGGACCCACCTGACCCGCGGCCGCGGGTTGTCTGCATCGAATGGACCGACCCACTCATGGTCGGTGGCCACTGGGTCCCGGAGCTGGTGCGGATCGCCGGTGGCATCGATGCCCTCGGCGAGGAGGGCGCGCCGTCACGGTACGTGTCCTGGGACGAGGTGATCGAGTCGCGTCCCGACGTGATGGTCCTGATGCCGTGTGGCTACGACCTCGGCAGAACTCTGGAACTGGTTCCTGAGGTCGCTTCACGCCCTGGATTCGACGACCTCGAATGCACGCGCGCGGGCCGGGTGCTCGCCGTGGACGGGTCCGCGTACTTCAGCCGCCCAGGGCCGCGAATCGTCCACGGACTGGAGATCCTCGCCGCGGTACTGCACTCGAGAGGCTGCGATCCTCCGCCGGCAGGTGGGGCCTACTGGAACCAGCCGGCGACGTCGAGAACTGCGTTGATCGTACCGACCGCGTTGTAGAGGTTGTCATTCCCGACAGTTGAGCCCGTCTGGGCGAGGCTCGTGATCGCGAGATCGCCGATCACCTGACCGGCACTCGGGTTCAGGTCAGACGCAATGGGATGTGGCGTCACGTCACTCGGGTAGAGCGTCAAATATGTTGCCGCCGAGCCTGCAATGCCGGTGAGGTTGGCCACGACGGCTAAGGGCGGCGGGGCATGCGAGTTCCAGGCCGGTACCGCCACGATGCCTGCAACAGCGACGACCTGGCTGTGGTTTGCGGTGAGTTGCTGTCCCTGACACCTGGTGCCGTCGCTTGGCCTCGTGTCGCAGATTCGGGTGGGTGGGACCGAGTAGAAGAAGCCGCCCGTCGTTGTCTCATGTCCGTTCCCGAACCAGCCATTCACGTCGATGATGAAGTTGATGCTTCCCGCCGCTGAGAACAGGCAGATGTCCTGGTTCGGACCCAGGTTCGAGATCACGCGGTTTGGCAGGCTGATCCCGGGGGTGGGATTGAGGTTGGCAAAGGCCGGCGCCTTCGTCGGGCAGGCGTCGCTCCCCGTCGGCGCCGTCACCGAGAGGTAGGTGGACGCGCTTGCGGCGGTCCCTGTGAGGTTGAACGCAGCGGCCGCGGCGGTCCCGTCGGCCGGGATGTGCGGGACGCTCAGCGATGTGCCTGGCGGTACCCCCGACAGGACCACGCGTCGCCAGGCCCCGCCCTGGAGCGGGGTACTCGTGGTGCCGGCACACGCAGTGTGCGTACCCGCACGGGAATCGCAGATGCGCAACGGCGGAATGCTATGGAAGGCACCAGCGGCGCCGCCCGGAGCCGCGAAGTAGCCCTCGACGTCAACGATCACGTCGGCGCTGCCGACCGAGTTGAAGAGGCTGATCTGACCGCCGCTGCCCAGTCGCACGATTGCCAGGTTGGATTCGACCTTTCCCCCGGCCAGGTTGATGTTGGCGGCGAGCGGCTGAGACCCACCCGCCGGGAATGCGGTGACGAAGGTGGATCCGCTGCCGTGGTTGATGACGCTGATGTTCGCCACCACCGCCTGCGCGCCGGGGGGAATCTGCGCGCCGGTGATCAGCACGGTGATGGTCTCGCGGCCGGGCACCAGCGTGCCCTTTCCCGCACCGTCGCACTGATTTGCCGTGATCCCCTTACCAGCAGGTCGCGTGTCACAGATACGGAAGGGGCTGACCGCGGTGTACGCGCCCTTGGCTACGAAGGTGTACTGGTCGGGAACCCCAGCGTTCGAGGTACCACCCGGCGTCACAACTCTGATGTCAACGGTGCTCGCCGCCACAGCCGGGGCGTAGACGTCGAGGGTCGTTGTGCCGATCTGTTCGAAACAACCGTTGGCCGAGCCGGGGCACGGGAACGTACGACTCGCAGGGACATCAACCGCTCCGGGACCAGCTCCGAAGACCACGTCCGTGGCACCAAAACCCTGGCTCGGGTCACCGAAGTTCGATCCAACGACGGTCACATACGCGTTGCCGCTTGCTGCGCCAAATTTAGGCGAGACGGTCGCCACGTTGGGGAAGACCGTGACGTAGGTATAGACATCCGCGGACGTCGGGGTGCTTGTGCCTCCGGGCGTCGTCACGGTGAAATGAACCATTCCGGTGCCGGGCGGGAGCACCTCGACGGTGATCGATGTCGGGCTGTTGACCGTGAAGCAGGGGGCGGTCGGTGACGTAACGCAGGGCGTGGACGTGATGGCGGGAGCCGTGCCGACTGTGACCTGCGATGTGATCGGCGTGCCGGCTGCCTCGAAGCCGCTGCCGGTGAGGGCCACGGTGTTACCGCCCGTGAGGGCGCCCGCGTTGGGCGAGACGCCAGTGACGGTGGGGCCGGGCGCAACGTAGGTATACGGCAGGCTCGCCGTCGTGCCGCCAGGAGTCGTCACGTTGACGTTGACCATACCGGGCGTATCTGCCGGCATGATCACGGTTATCTGGATATCGCTGTTCACCGTGAAACACGGCGCTGACGGACACGACGACAGATCGATCGACCCGACATGTACATCAGTCGCACCAATGAAGTTGCTGCCGGCGAGGACCACGCTATTCCCACCGACGGTCGACCCGGAGGTGGAGTCGAGATTGGTAAGTGTCGGCCCAACGTATGTGTATAGGAGAGTCCCTGTCGTGCCTCCGGGCGTTGTGACACTGACGCTGACGCCGCCCGCAGCGTGAGCAGGCACGTTATCGACCGTAATCTGTGTAGTGCTGTCGATCGTGAAGCAAGTGCCCGTTCCGCAGAGCTGAACGTCGCTCGCCCCGAAATTCACGTCGGTGGCGCCGTTAAAGTTGGTGCCCGTCAGGACGACATTGTTACCGCCTGACCCCGAGCCAGATGAGGGGTTGAGATTCGTGAGTGTGGGCGGCGGCACAATGTACGTGTACGGGAGATTGCCCGTCGTGCCGCCCGGTGTCACGACGTTCACGTTCACGCTGCCCGCCCCGTGAGAAGGAACCCCGCTAACCGTGATCTGTGTGGAGCTGTCGACTGTGAAGCACGTTCCTGTCCCGCACACGTTGGTGATGTCGGTCGACCCGAAGTTCACGTCAGTCGCACCGGTCAAGTTCGTGCCTGTGAGGATCACGTTGTTGCCACCCAGCGTCGAACCGGACGGGGGGTTGAGATTCGTGAGTGTCGGCCCCAGGTACGTGTAAGTCAGGTTTCCCGTCGTGCCGCCTGGCGTGACCACGTTGACATTGACGCCACCCGAGGCGTGACTAGGGATTTTGTCGACCGTGATCTGCGTGGAGCTGTCGACCGTGTAGCACGTCCCCGTCCCACACACGTTGGTGATATCGGACGTCCCGAAGTTCACATCGGTCGCACCGTTGAAGTTGGTGCCCGTCAGGACCACGTTATTGCCTCCGGAGCCCGAGCCCGACGACGGGTTGAGATTGGTCAGTGTCGGTACGGGCGTCACGTACAGGTACGTCTTGCTTCCCGTGGTGCCGCTGGTCGTCGTTACCGTGACCGAGACGCCGCCCGCGGCGTGAGCAGGGATGTTGTTGACCGTGATCTGCGTGGAGCTGTCGACCGTGTAGCACGTCCCCGTCCCGCAGAGAGGCATGCTCGACCCGAAGTTGACAGCGGTCACGCCGGTGAAGTCGGTGCCCGTCAGGACCACATCGTTGCCACCCAGCGTCGTACCGGACGATGGGTTGAGACTTGCCAGCGTCGGGCTCGGAGGAAGAACAACCAGGAGGTCAGCCGATGAGGGCGAAGACGTGCCGCCAGGCGTCATCGCCTCAGTGTGGTATTGCCCGGCCGTCATCGAGTTCGGCAAATTGACGGTCAGATCCGTGTCATCGGTGGCTAGGAAGCACTTCGCTTGACCTCCACTCGAGCACACAGCGGTAATGGCTACGGTCGACCCGCCGCCTGTGGGCACGAGGTCGACCTCACTCACTCCACTGGCAAATGGAGTAACGCCGGGATACGAGAAGTTGGTCCCCACGACGGCGATGCCAGAGGCACCCTGATGCTGCGGGGTGGCGACATTCGTGACCGTGGGCGGATCGAAGTACGAGTACTGGTCCCCTGAGCTCGCTGTGCCGGAGCCCACAGTGACATCCACGGTGCCGGCCGCCACAACGGGGGTGTCCGCAAGTATCTGGTTGTCATTCGTGATTTGGAAGCAGCCGGCAGCGGAGGCCAGACATGGGTAGGCCGTGGAGTTGACATCGTTGAGGGGACCGAAAAAGACATCGGTGGCCCCGCTGAAGCCGGATCCGGTGATGGTCACCACCTGCTCCCCGCCTGCGCCGGACGCGCCGGCGTTCGGAGAGACACCACTTACGGTCTGCGTTGGGATCAACGGCGCATTCGCGCTCCGATGGCTCATGACGCGATCAGAGGCGCCTGGGGCACTCGCGAAAGCCGAGGTCATGGCGCGACGCGCCGCAGCAACTCGGATCTCATGAACTGCGGCACCCACGACGGCGACCATGGCAGCGCGAGCTTTAGCAGCCGTGTGCGCGGTCGTCGCCCCTGGCAGGGCTGCCGTGGATGACACAGCGACCGTGAAGCCGGCAAGCGTCGCAAAACATGCTCCGCCAAGCAGGAGCCCACGGGCTCTGATCATCCTTGCCTCCACACGCCGCTCTCAGGGCGATCGTACCCGGATGCGCAGCCGATAGCTAGCTTCGAGCCGCCTTGGCCTGGGTGCGGAGGCACCGGGTGCAAACCCTCGCCCTCCTTTCCTTCCCCTTGATCGCAAGGTGGGTGATGTGGAGGTTGGGCAGGAATCGACGCTTCGTGTGCACTTTCGAGTGGCTCACGTTGTTCCCGGTCATCGGGCCCTTTCCGCAGATATCGCAGCGCTGGGACATCAGGTCTCTCGTGGGTCGGGACGCGCATCTGAGACGCGCCCGCTCTGGCGTACTAGAATTCGGCCGCAGCCACGGCGGCGGCGCCCGGCGGCCTCCGGAATGAACCGGTGGCCGGTCGCCGAGGATACCACAGGCCCTCAACCGGGCTTACGGAGATACGTGAAAGGCAAGGTCCGGGCGTCCGACGCACTGTCGCGCACCGCCTCCCTGGGAAGGATCGAGGTCTCACCCCGGGTGGTTGCGTCGATCGTCGGCCATGCGGCCAACGAGTGCTACGGCATCGTGGGGAT
>PNBE01000201.1:3151-13571 GCA_003135895.1 Candidatus Dormiibacterota bacterium | reverse complement strand
CGATCTCGGCGCCGAGCGCCGCCGCCACTTCAGCGGCCGTGCCGGCGGTGGGCTCACCGTGGCGATTGGCGCTCGTCGTGGCCAGTGGCCCGGTGCGGCGGAGCAGCTCGAGGGCGAGCGGATGGTCCGGGATACGGACGCTCAAGGTGGTNNAGCGTTCGCGCCGCGGGGCTGAGATCGACATCGTCCTCGATGTCGGCCAGTGCGGCGGCGAGGAGGGTCAGCTCGAGCCCGTCGGGCCTGCGCTTGATGGCATAGATGCGGCTCACCGCGGCCGGGTTCGCCGGGTCGCACGCCAGCCCGTACACGGTGTCGGTCGGGATGGCCACCACACCACCTCGCTTGATCGCCCGGACCGCGGCGTCGATGCTCACGGCAG
Organism: Candidatus Dormiibacterota bacterium; assembly: GCA_003135895.1. Lineage (GTDB taxonomy): Bacteria > Chloroflexota > Dormibacteria > Aeolococcales > Aeolococcaceae > Palsa-851. Next base: position 13,192 of record PNBE01000201.1, on the reverse strand, counting down.
GTCGACGTCAAGGACCCGGGTCCGTCCGGTGAGGTCCTGCACGGCGGCAGTGGTGGCGCCGGGAAACGTCGCACCCGCGAGTGCGGCGACGGCGTCGGCGTGGCGCGGGTCGACCTCGAGCATCAGACGCGCCACGGTGACGTGGTCCCGGATCGACGCGAGCAGGGCCCGGTAGGCATCGAGGCCGTCATCACCGCCCAGGAGCGCGACCCGTGGCTCGAAATCACGCACGTCACGATCCAGCGCCTCGAGCTCCGCGGTGGTCACGTATGGCGGATTGCTGACGATGAGGTCGAAGCTGCCCTCGAGGCAGTCCGCCCAGGAGCAGTCGAGAAACGACACATCGACTCCCAGTGCGGCGGCATTGCTCCGGGCAACCTCGATCGCGGCCGGGCTGTTGTCGGTCGCGGTCACATTCGTGCCCGGCACCTCTGCAGCGAGCGTGATTGCGATGCAGCCACTGCCCGTGCCGAGGTCGGCGACGCGCAGNNCTGAAGGCCCGACCGTAGAACTCGCGGGTCCCGGTGAGGTATGCCACCGGTTCGCCTTTTCCTCGGCGCCTGACCAGCTCGCGGATGGACGTCAGCTCGCCTTCGTCCAGGGGACGGTCGAACTGCAGGTAGAGGTCGATGCGACGCAACCCGAGTGCCTGCGCGCAGAGCAGCTCCGAGTCCAGGCGTGCCGACGTGCTCCCGTGGTCGCCGAGGTACGTCGTGCTCAGCCGGAGGACGTCGATGAGTGTTGGAGCCGCAGACGCCACCTCAGGCGGCATGCCCCGGCGATTCGTCCGGATCGTCCTCGAGCAGGCGGCGGGCCTGATCCTCGTTCGACAGCGGCTCGATGAGCATGTCGAGGTCGCCGTCGAGCACACGTTGCAGCTGATGCAGCGTCAGGTCGATGCGATGGTCGGTCACGCGCGACTGCGGAAAGTTGTAGGTGCGAATCTTCTCGCTGCGGTCGCCACTCCCAACCATCGAGCGGCGGGTCGCCTTCAGCTCCGCGTCGCGCTTCGCCTGCGCGAGATCGTAGAGGCGCGCGCGCAGCACGCGCATCGCCTTGGCACGATTCTTGATCTGCGACTTCTCGTCCTGGCAGGTGACCACGAGCCCGGTCGGGAGGTGCGTGATGCGCACCGCCGAGTCGGTGGTGTTGACGCTCTGGCCGCCGGGGCCGGTGCTGCGATACACGTCGATCTTCAGGTCGTTGTCGTTGACATCGACCTCGACATCGTCCGCCTCGGGGAGCACGACCACCGATGCCGCGGACGTGTGGATCCGTCCCTGCGCCTCGGTCTCCGGCACGCGCTGCACGCGATGAACCCCCGACTCGAATTTGAGTCGCGAGTACGCACCCTGACCGTGCACCTCGAACACGATCTCCTTGAAGCCGTGTCCCGCGGTCTCGTTCTGGTCGAGCACTTCGATGCGCCAGCGCTGGCGTTCCGCATAGCGCGCATACATGCGGAAGAGATCCGCGGCGAAGAGCGCGGCCTCGTCACCACCGGTTCCGGCGCGGATCTCGACGACCACGTCGCGGTCGTCGTTGGGATCCGCGGTCAGCAGCAGCGCNNCTCGCGCCAGCGGCGTGCGGCTTCGACCACCTCGCGCAACTTCGCCTGTTCACGGGAGAGCTGCTGGAGCCGGTCGAGGTCCTGGTACGAATCCGGCGCGCTGAGCAAATCTCCCAGCTCCGTGTAGCGCGCTTCGAGCGCGGCAAGGCGCTGTTCGAACGCGTCCATCTCTGTCATGGCAACTGTCTCAGCGCGTCCCGGACGCCTCGAAGACGACCGAGTCACCGGAGCGAGCCGCGTCGAGTGCAGCGATCGCCACCTCGATCTGCGCGTCACCGGGACGCCGAGTGCTGAGCAGCTGCGTCCCCANNGGATGGAGCCGGCTGCGCCCGCGCACGTGGGCAACGTCGATCGGATCGCCGGCCTCGAGCGCGTTGATGGCCATGTGCTCGGCGCCGTGATACTGAAAGAGCCGGCGCACATTCGGAATCATCCCGATGAGCAGCAGGTAGAGCACCAGGATCGCTGCGCGGATCACGCCTTCGATGAGCACCGCGCTGATCGACTGAGACGCGCCCCGGTGCAGGAGGCGGCCCAGCAACAGCGGAGCCCCGATGAACAGTGCAAGCGCGAAGACGAGTGACGCGATCATCGCNNGCACGCATGCCCAGGTGGATGGTCTCGTAGAGGCCGGCGACACCACGAAGAAACGGACGGCGCCACACGCTTGCCGTGTAGACGCGCGAACGCAGCACGTCGGTGCACACCGCGATCTCGCCGTTGGGACGGCGCGCGGCGACCGCATAGCGATCCCTCCCGCGCATGAGCACACCTTCGATCACCGCCTGGCCGCCGTAGAAGAACGTGCCAGGTGGCGCGCTCACGGCATTGACCACGACGGTGAGCAGGAGGTCACGGCAACGCTGGATTGACCTCATGATCGGCATGCTAGTAGTAGTACCCAAATCGGTGCTAGGATGCCGCGCCATAGGGGGCCACCGAGCCGCCGGGGGGACGACGACACAGGGGCCCCACGGGATAGGTGACTGGAGCGCCGGGACGCTCCCAGGAGGGTGACCCCATGTGGCGGAGACGGCCTCTGGTCTTTTCTTTGGCGCGCATAAAGACGACTCTGACCGGTCGGCGCGNNGGCGTGGGGCAGAACTTCGGTGGCCGTCTGGTGTCCCCCGCAAGCCAGCTCAGGATCTCGCCAAAAGCCACCACAACCGCCGGCGATGCGCTGGTCGCCATCGTCGAAGTACGACGGAATGCGGGTCTCACCGCTGTCTCGAGCGTCAAGGACAGCAGCGCCGATCTCTGGTCCAGGGCGACCGCGGTGCACAACGGGATCGCAGATGAGGAGCTCTGGTACGTCGCCAACGCGCACAGCATCTCCACCTCAGGGAACATCACGATCACGACGGCGCTGTCGGGAGCGATCGCCGCGACGGTCGTGGAACTGCAGGGGATCGCGACCAGCGCCCCGCTCGATGTCAGGGCGTCGAGCTTTGGGGTCAGCGCAAGCCCGTCGGTCCGTCCGTCAGCAGCGACCATCGACGCGAATGAGATATCGATTGGCGACGCGGGCTGGAGGGGGACGGTCACCCCAAGCCGGCAGTCGGCCGGCTACACCCTGCTGCCGACACAGCAATCGACAGTCAGCGGCGAGGGCACCGGGGAGGCCGCCGGTGTCGAGGTCCTGAGCGCGACCGGGACGCAGAGGTTCGCCGACGCTCTGTCCGCATCGGTGGCGTGGACCGGGGTCATCGCCACCTTCGAGGCGGCATCGGTGCCACCGACGCCGACCCCGAGCCCCAGCGGCACAGCGTCACCGAGCCCGACGCCATCCGGGAGTCCGATCAAGCACGTTGTGGTGATCTACATGGAGAACCACTCCTTTGACAACGTGCTCGGCAACTGGTGCTTCGTCAACTCCCGCTGCAGCGGATACGACGTGACCAAGCCGGTCACGCTCAAGGGCGGTGTGCAGCACACCCTGCAGCAGGCGCCCGACGTCGTTCCGCAGGTGTTGCACACGGTTGCATCGCAGGTGACCGGCATCGACGGTGGACTCATGGATGGGTGGGCAGGGATTCAAGGGTGTGGGGCAACCTCCACACTCACCGGCTCCATCCCCTATGGATGCCTGACCTATTACGCGCCCACGCAGATCCCCAACCTGGCGGCGCTTGCGAACAAGTTCGTGGTCTCCGACCAGACGTTCAGCATGTCCGACAGCCCGTCCTGGGGAGGCCATGTGTACGCGGTGGCGGCGACCAACGACCACTTCACCGGGGACAACCCTGCGCCTCCACAGCCGACGCCGGCCGGATATGTCGTGGGTCCCGGGTGGGGTTGTGACTCGAACAAGATCACCCCCTGGATCGATCCATCGACAGGAAAAGTCAGCAAGCAGCCCTCGTGCATTCCAGACCCGTCGCTCGGCCTTCCCAATGGCGGAGCGTTCGCGCCGACGACCGCCCGGTACGTGCCGACGATCATGGACCGGCTCGATGCGGCGGGTCTGTCGTGGCGTCTCTATACGGCGCCCAGCGCCGACGCCGAATACATCTGGGCGGTGTGCCCATCGTTCGCCGAATGCCTCGACACCGGGCAGGCACAGCACATGGTGTCCACGCCGCAGGTGCTCACCGATGCAGGCGCCGGTTCCCTGCCGTCCTACTCGCTGGTGCTCGGCGGGATCTCCCCCAACGCCAACATCGTGCAGCACAACGGGATGTCGATGGCGACCGGTGACAGCTGGATCGGCCAGGTGGTCTCGGCGATCGAAAACGGCCCGGAATGGAATTCGACGGCCATCTTCATCACCTACGACGACTGTGGATGTTTCTACGACCACGTCGCCCCCGGCGTGAATCCCGACGGCACACCGCAGGGAACACGGATCCCGATGGTGATCGTGTCCCCGTACGCGAAAGCGGGCTATACGGATTCGACCCCCGCGACCTTCGCGTCGATCCTCGCCTACGTCGAGCGGACCTTCGGCCTTGCGCCTCTCAGCGTCAACGATGCCGCGGCGTACCCGTACACCAACTCGTTCGACTACTCACAGACGCTGCTGGCGGGAATCCCCATGCAGCGCGAGGCGATCTCACGCGCCGAACAGCAATATCTTGCTGCGCATCCGGTGAACCCGGATGACCCGACGTAACGCCAAATTGTCCGTTGTTATCAGGCAACAAATAGGTCAATTGCACGTGGTAGGATCCGAATTTGGCGGGTCCGATAGCCGCCGATAAGGGGATTGGATATGCAGTCGAATGTCGGCTCGTTGTCTCATCAGACCCGCACGTCACCGCTCAAAAGGGCGCTGACACTTGCCATCGGGATCGCGCTTGCGTGCGCGATTGAGCTATCGCTTCCCGTCCACCCAGTGGCTGCGGCGGCGGTGGCTCCGACCATCAAGAAGGCGGCGATGGTCGACAGCAACAAGAACGGCAAGGCGGACGAGCTCGTCCTGACCTACTCCAGTCAGGTCAACCACACCCTCCAGACCAAGGGGACGTTTCCCTTCTCGGTCGAGGGCTACGTGGTGACGTCGGTCGCGGCCGCCAAGCTGTCAACCAAGCTGACCATCCATCTTGCCGAGCGAACCACGGGGGACCTGACGGTGACGCCCTTCGTCACCTACACCGTCCCGGCCACCGATCCCGTCGTCGGAACCAACGGCAAGGCCGCCGCGGCTCAGACCTTCATCGGAACTGTTGGCGCCGCGCCCACCGGCGCCATCTACGTCGCGACGACCGGCAGCGATGCCAACCCCGGGACGAAGACTTTGCCCAAGCTGACCATCCAGGCAGCGATCACGACTGCGGCATCGCGCTCGCCGATTCCTGACGTCTATGTGTCCGCCGGCACCTATTCCCAGCCATCCGGCCTGACGCTCGCAACCGGTGTCAACGTCGACGGCGGCTACACGGCGGGCACATGGGTCCGGTCGCTCACGGCGATCACCGCGATCACGGGTGCGCCGCAGGCGGCGCTGGCGAGCGGGGTCTCGAGCGCAACCCTCCAGCTGCTCAGCCTCTCCGGGCTGGCGAATGCGGCCGTTGACCCCAGCGTCTATGGCTTACGCGTGGTGAGCTCAAACCTCACACTCGAGCGGGTCTCCATCACTGCGGCCGCCGGAACTCCAGGAACGGGTGGATCCGCCGGGGGGACTGGCGCAGCCGGCGGAGGTGGCGTGGCCGGAACCAACGCCGGGTCGAGCGGTGGTGGGACGGGGGGCGCGGGCGGGGTCAGCGGCGTCGGTGCCACTGGAGGCGCCGGTGGTGCGGGGGTCACCAACATCACCGCCGGGACTACGGGTAACCCGGGGGCGGGTAGTGCGCCGGGTGGTGGCGGTAATGCCGGCGCCGCCGGGTCCTGCAACACCATCAGCGTTTCGTCCGGAGGCGCCGGGGGCGTTGGTGGCTCCGGAACGGCCGGATCAAACGGCCTCCCCGGTTTGGGTGGATCCGCTTCAACCGCAGGCGCCTCCATCACGTGGAGCGGGGCAAGCGCAGGCGGCGGCACGCCAGGAACCGACGGCTCCGGCGGCGGGGGCGGTGGCTCCGGTGGCAGCAGTGACCATCTGGGAGGCCTCTTTGGCCTGAGCTGCATAGGCTCCACATCCGGCGGTGGGGGCGGCGGTGGGGGCGGCGGTGCTGCCAGTTCAACCGGCGGCGCCGGCGCCTTCGGCGGCGGTTCGTTCGGGATCTATCTCTGGAATTCAGTGCTCTCCATCGACGCGTCGAGCAAGGTCACCGCCGGAGCAGGCGGTGCGGGCGGGGCCGGCGGCAACGCCACCACCGGCGGTGGTGGCGGGACCGCCGGTGGCGGCGGCCTGGGTTGGCCAGGAGCTACGACGCTCGGCACCGGTGGCCCGGGTAACTCCGGCGGGCCCTGCGGCGCCGGCGGCGCCGCAGGACCGGGGGGAGGTGGCGCGGGCGGCCCCAGCATCGGCGTCTTCCGCGCCGGCACATCGACGGCGACCATCGCGACGGGCGCCGCCCTCAGCTTTGCTGCAGGCGGCCCTGGTGGCGCCGGTGGAACCTCACCAGTTTTGGGCAGTGCCCAGAGCGGTGCCGTCGGGCTTGCCGTGGCACTCTTCTGACCCGCTATTGATACGAGCAGATCTGCCCGCTGTCGGCGGGCATCACCACTGACGTGGTCGCCAGCACCCCATCCAGGGTGAGACAGGGAGCCGGGATTGCGACGGTGACCGGCTTCTGGGTCGGATTGACGATCACGTCAGCGTCCGCGTACTGGCGGCCGAACGCCTTGCCGAGCGCCTGATAGGGGCCCAGGGCAGCACCGAGCTGCGTGTGGTCGAGGGGATTGCCCGCGTCGGTCTGGAACTCGGTCGGGCTCTGGCTCTCCGTGAAGGAGAAATAGGCAGCGCCGGTCGTCCCCAGGAGGAACGATGCCAGCGCAAAGCGGTGCCAGGCAGTGAGCTGAGCAGCGGTCGCGGTGATCCACACCTTGGTGGTGACGGCCGCGGCATCCCCGTTGCCACCTGCGTTGGTGAGCACATTGACGTCCTGCTGCCAGAGCGCAGGGCTCTCGTACCTGGTGACCGCGTTGGTCGCCGCTCGCAACCACGACTCGGCAAGGGCGGTGTTCACGCCGCCGAACAACTGCGAGGTGGGTGCCGTCGGGCTGAAGTAACTGGCGCCATTGAGCAGACCGTTGGCCATGATGATGCCGCTGGGATGGTCGGCGGTCACCGTCTGCGCAATGGCGGTCGTGGCCGTCAGCTGCTGCTCCTGAGTCCACACCGCACCGGTCGCCGGATTGATGGGTTGGCTGGTGAGGTAGGAGCCGCCCAGCGAGCCATCGCCGAGCATGTCGACGAAGCAGCCGTCGAAGGGCGCCTGCGCGAGCACGGTGGTGCATTGCGCCGACACCTGGCTCACCCACGCCGGATCACCGATATCCATGAGCCAGTTGCCGTATTGCGTGGACTTGATGAAGTTTCCGTTGGCGTCCCGGGCGTATTCGCTCAGGGGGTATGCCTGGGTGCTGTGCACGTCGAAGCTGCCGTTGAGGTAGACGAGCACACGCACGTTGGGGTTGGCCGCATGCATTGCCGCGAGCGTGGTGCTGGTGAATTGCTTTGCATTGGCCGCGACCAGGTCGTAGTTCTCGGCGATGGTGACCGCGTCGGCTTGGGAATACGCTGCGGTCGTCTTCGACATATATGTGGGCGCGAACAGCTGGAGCATCCGCCCGGTCTGCGGTAGCGACGGACCGCCGACCGATGCGGCCGCATCGACCCGTCCGGGGACCAAGGGGACGAGTGCCAGCGCCGTGCTGACCAGCACCATCGTGAGCACGCCGCGCCCCTGTCGCACCATCACACCTCCCCGCCTGACTTGAGGTCGAACCGGCGAAGGATGGCACAGCCGCACCGTGCGGCGTCGAATGGCTAGAGCAGGCCCGGCTCCGCAGAAGGCGCGGCCTGGTGCCCGGTTAGGCCTTTCTTCGCCTGCTCGGCGCGGCGGCGGAAGCGCTCGACCTGTCCGCCCGTGTCGACGATGCGCTGGGTGCCCGTGAAGAATGGGTGGCACACGGAGCACACCTCGGTCTTCAGCTCGGTCAGCGTGGAGCCGGTGGTGAAGGTGTTGCCGCAGAGGCACCGCACTTCAGCGTCGACGTGGTACACGGGATGGATCGCAGCTTTCATGGGGCGCCTTGGTTCACTCGGAAGGGACGAACTGACGATACCACGCCCGCGATGCGCTCAATCCAGGGCCATCGCCACCGGGCGCGTGAAGTTGCCGTGGGTGACTCCCGGAAGCCGATCGACGAGGTGCTGGTATGCCGCCGCCAGGCCGATGCCGTCCTCGGGGAGCAGTTCCCGCGCCGTGAGCACGTCGATGAGCCAGTCGTGGTCGCAGTTCAGTGAGCGCCACTGAATCTGACGCGCGCCCATCTCGACAACCGCGCCCGCGGTCCGGTCGAGTTCCTCACTCGAGTCGGTGAGCCCGGGGAAGGTCAGCAGGTTGAGGCACACCTGGCCACCGGCGCGGGACATCACCCGGCCGCATTCGATGACGTCCTCGATCGAGTAGCCGACGGGGCGGTAGTAGGCACGGAACACCGGGTCGGTGAACGAGATGGCGCTGATGCGCACGCTGTTGCATCCCGCGTCGATGAGGCCCTGGAGCACCTTGGGGCGGCTCCCGTTGGTGTTGACGTGGATGGTCGCCTCGGGATGGTCCTTTCGGATCTGGGCGACGGCGCGGGCAAGCACGTCGTCCCGGGTGAGCGGTTCACCCTCGCACCCCTGGCCGAAGGACACGATGCCCGCATCGGACCCTCCCAGGTGGAAGGACGCCATACCGGCGAGCTCTGCGGCGGTCGGCGCGAAGCGCATCCGGGGTTGGGGCGCGGGCGCCTGACCGTCGGTCTGCAGGGAGATGCATCCGAGGCAGTCCGCGTTGCAGGCTGGCGACGCGGGCAGCGCTCCCTCGTACCGGCGCAGGAACGTGTTCTGCGCCGTGTAGCAGCGCAGGTCGGTGGCGCAGATCGCCAGGTGGTCGACCAGGCGGTTGCCCGGCAAGGCCTGGCGCGCGCTCTCGATCGCGGCATCGAGGCCGCCGCCCGTGTAGCGCCGCGGCTCCCACCACCCGAAGGCGTCGGTGCTCAACGCCGCGACCATGAGCTGGTCGTGGTGCTCCACCACCGCCGCATACCCGTACAGCGGGAGCCGCCGGCTGCCCGGCAGCGGGCGGGACGCCGGCAGGAGCGTGCGCAGGTGGCCGACCGGGAGAACCGCCGCCACGGGGAGCAGGTCCGCCTCGACGTCGACCGGGCGATCCTTGGAATCCAGCGCCAGCGCCCGCCGTCCCGGCAGGTGCATCAACGTGGTGCCCTCGGGCAGCGGGATCATCGCGGAGGCCTCGAGCTTGAGCAGCTTCCCGCCCGATCGGCCCGCGGGACGGAATCCGCCGAGGACCTCGAGCTCGCCGTCAGGCCGGGCGACGATGGGGCGCATGGGTCGATTCTCCCCCAGCGCCCGTCAGGTCAACCTCCGGCGGCTACTTGACGAGATCGAGCTCCCGGGAAGATCCGCCGTGCTGGAAGAGATAGCGGACCGTCGAGCTCGGCATCGGCCGCGACTCTCCGACCACATTCGACGTCGAGAAGTTCAGCCCGATGAAGAAGGTCGTCCCCGCAATGCCGCCGCCGAATGTCACGGTGACCACGCCTCCTGACTGTGTCATCAAGGCGCCCATGCTCGAGCATGCGGCCGTGAACACGGAGCTGCCGGGCGCAAGCCGGAAGGGCCTGCTCGTCTCGTTGGTGAACTGATCGACCGTGAAGGTCTGGGTACCGCCGGTCGAGGTCACCGCCGCCCAGTACGAGAAGAGGTGCGGTGCCACCGCTGCGATCTTTCCGTTGTGGACCGAGTAGAAGACCTGGGACATCGATGGCGCGGTACTGGCCGCGTACTGGCTGCAGGTCACCGCCGCCGGCGTGATCTGGCTGATCCGGGTGACCACCACGGGCTCGTCGCCGCAGGC
>PNBE01000201.1:0-3081 GCA_003135895.1 Candidatus Dormiibacterota bacterium | reverse complement strand
CCGTAGAGGTTGAAGGTGATCGATCCCGTCCCGCTCAGGGTGTGGGTGGCCGCCAGTGTGGCGCTGTCCTGGAGCGTGGTCCCGGTGCGTGCAGACTTGGGGCTCGCCGCCGACGACATCTGCGTGACCACGGGCTCGAAGCCGGCGCTGGTGGCAGCGCCACCATTGAAGGAGAGGGTCCCCGATGTGAACGTTGTCGCATTGGTCTCGACCACGAGAACCAACGACGTGGTGCCTGGCGGCAGCGTGTTGCTGGCACCTGGGCCGCTGAAGTCCCAGCTCACTGGATCGCCGGTCGTGCCGCGGGTCACACCCGTCGGTATCTGGGTTCCGTCGACAAAGGATGTGCCGGTGATGCTGCTGCCGTCGGAGCGATCCCCCATGTCGCCGAGCACACCCTGGAAGTGGGACATGCCGAGCTGGGTGAGCGCATCGGCTGAACCGGGGTCATTGGACACCTGCAGAAGGAAGGTGAGGGTCCCGCCGGCGGTGAGGTATACGGCATTGAGGTAGGACCCGCTGAACGAACCGGACGCCGAAAACGGGCCTGAGAGGCTGGCGAGCAGCGTGCCGGCCGGCGAGCCGGTGAAATCGTCGGGTGGGCAGGTGCTCCCGTTGGGGAGGCACGTGGAGGCGGCGACGGGGCCGGCGAGCAACGCGGCGCCGGCGCCCCAGCTCACGGCGCAGAAACCGATCAGCGCGGTGACTCGAAGCACGCGCCTCACCGAACGACGTCCCTCAGAACCCCTATCGTCACTCATCCTGACGCCTCCCTCTGCGTACCGGACCGCGGCTCCCAAATGGAGAGCGAGCTACCCTCAGCCGGGCGACTCTACGCCCCCAAAGCGTTCAGTGTCTACACTCACACGCCGTGCCAGAGCTGGACGAACAGGGTCGCCCGAAACCTCCCTCCGACGCCGACGAGGCCGCCACCGTCGTGGGCTTCCTCGAGTTCCAGCGCGCCACCTTCGCCTGGAAGTGCGCGGGACTCGACGCGGCCGGCCTCCAGGCCAAGGTCGCCGCCTCGTCGATGACCCTGGGTGGGATGCTCAAGCACCTGGCGCTGGTCGAGGACTGGTGGTTNNGTGCGCTCTGGGAGGCCGCCGTCGCCCGATCTCGCGCCCTGATCGCCGAAGCGCTGGCCGAAGGTGGCATGGGCACGCTCGCACGGCGCAGCGACGACGACGGCACCACCCCGAGTCTGCGATGGATCCTGTGCCACATGGTCGAGGAGTACGCGCGGCACAACGGCCATGCCGACCTCATCCGCGAGTCCGTGGACGGGGAGACCGGGGAGTAGCGGTCAGGCCGCAGTGCTCACCCTGGCCCGGCGCTGCGCCGCGCCGACCAACGCGACCGACCCGGCACCAATCGCAAAGAGCAGGCAGATCAGCACGCCGACGAGCGAAATCGTCGTGACGCTGCCGATCACACCGGACAGCAGCAACCCGGCGATGACCACAGCGCCCAGGAACGTGGCGAGCGTCATCCAGTACGTCGAGGGTGTGACCCACGTCGTCCGCAGGGTTCCGCTCGGCGGCTTGGAGAACATGGCGATCATGAAAGCATCGGCGACCGGGATCACCGCGGAGCCGAATCGGCCTGGCGGCGGGACTGGCGAATCGGGGACACGCGTGAAGGCGTTGGGCACCGGCCCAGGGTATTACGCGGCTGCGAGTTCGTCCGGGATCGCAGTCACAACGTAACTCGATCCCTCGCGCAGCACCTGGATCACCAGGAAGCGCTCGATCGGACCGTCGACCATGAGGCGCTGCACGTCCCGCGGGCTCTCGACCGGCCTGCCATCGACCTCGACGATGATGTCCCCTGGGAGCAGGCCCGCGGATTCCGCCGGGCTGCCCTTGATGACCTCGACGACCCCGAGACCGTTGCGGCGGCCGATCTTCGCGGCCCAGCGCGGCGGGAGCGGGCGGGAGACGCCGGCGACGCCGAGATGCGCTCGACGGACCCGTCCATCGCGAACCAGCGCGCCGATGATCCGTTCGGTGGTCGCATTGACCGGGACGGCGAGGCCGAGGCCGACGCCCGCCAGTGCGGTGTTGATGCCGACGNNGCGTCGGTCTGGATCACGTCGTCGATGACCCGAACCTGCGCCCCCGCTCGCGTCGGCAGCGACCGGCCCAGGGCGCTCACCACGCCCGCCGTGACACTGCCCGCGAGGCCGAGGGGATTGCCAATGGCCACCACCAGCTGGCCGACCCGGAGCGCTGCTGCATCGCCGAGACGTGCCGGCTGCAGGTCGCCGTGCTCGGCCACCAGCACCGCGAGGTCGGAGAGCGGATCCCGTCCCCGCACCCGAAAGCGCAGCTGGCGGCCGTCGGCGAGGTCGAGCCTGCCGCCGTCACCACCGGCAACCACATGGGCCGAGGTGACCAGGTAGCCGTCGGAGCTGAGCGCGACCGCGGAGCCACTTCCCAGCGGGGAGCGCGCCCCGCTGGAAGTGACCTGCACCGCCGCCACCGACGGTGCGAGCGCCGCCGCTACCTGGGTGAGCGTGCGCGAGTATGCGTCGAGCACCTCGCCGTCATCGCCCGGGTCAGCCGACATCGGGACCTTCGGCCCGCGCCTTCTGCACTGCGGTGAGCGCACCGCGCAGGGTCTCGATCCAGTCGGACTGATGCTGGCCGACGAGGCGCACGCACCAGGCAAGCGCCTCGCTGCGGCTGCGGGCGACACCGGCCTCCATCAGCGTGTCGAGCACGCGCCGGTCCTGGAGCCGGAGCCGGGTCATGACCGGGACCCCGAGGGTGGTGAAGAGCTCCTCGACGCCGCCGCAGCGCGCGCCCCAGGAGACCTTGCGACCGAAGAGCCGCTCGGCATCGCGGGCCACCTTGACGCGGGCGTCTCTGGTGTCGCTGCGGAAGCGCGAGATGCGCGCGCTGCGTGCCGCGGCGCGGGCGCCCTCAGCGGCACCCGCGGGGAGTTCGGGTTCGTCGATCTCACCGACGATGAGGATCTCGTCGGGATCGGAGCTGATGGTCGGGGCTGACTTGTAGAGCCCCTCGGGGAGGCGGCCGGCGAACCAGCCGGAGACTTCGTCGTCGGTGAGCGGGTCGGGAG
>PNBE01000085.1 GCA_003135895.1 Candidatus Dormiibacterota bacterium | reverse complement strand
CCAGTACGATTTGGTTTGTGGGGACAGCGGTTTCGACCTCGGAGAAGTCTTCCGCCCTTACCACAGCAACGTAGTCGACGTCCAGTCCTTTGTTCTCCAGGCAGGACCGAACAGTTGTTGCCAGCGCTGTCGCATCCCGCTCGCCGGCCGCGAATCGAGCCATGGCGTTGGCCAGGCCGGAGGGAATTGCCAATGCCCGTGCTCGTTCTTCGGGGCTGAGGTAGAGATTGCGGCTCGAGATCGCAAGCCCATCAGGGTCCCGAACCGTAGGACAGACAACGATTTCGACGCCGGTATCAAGGTCGCGGGCGAGGTGGCGAACGACAGCACACTGCTGCGCGTCCTTCTGCCCGAAGTAGGCCCGGTCGGGGAGTCCGGCCACCAGGAGCTTGGTGACGACCAGGGCAACACCGTTGAAGTGGCCAGGGCGGCTGGCACCCTCGAGCCGGTCACCGAGCGGTCCTGCGATGTCCACCCGGGTCACGAGCCCGGACGGGTACATCGTCTCGACAGCCGGAACGAATGCCGCGTGCACCCCGGCCGCGGCAAGCATCGCGAGATCCGCCTCGATGGATCGGGGGTAGCGGGCGAAGTCCTCGCTGAGACCGAACTGCGCCGGGTTGACGAAGATGGTCACCACCACCCGATCGTTGTCCGCAACCGCGCGGTCGATGAGCGCACGGTGGCCGGCGTGGAGGGCGCCCATGGTCGGCACCATCCCGACCGACAGCTCATCGGCGCGCCACTTCGCGGACCACCGGCGGAGCTCTGCGGGGGTCGCGAGCAGCTCCGGTGCGTCAGTGGAAGGAATGGGCATCGTCCGGGAACCGACCTTCGCGGACGTCGTCCGCGAATGCGCGCGCCGCGCTGACGATGCGATCGCCAAGGTCGGCGTACGGCTTGACGAACTTCGGCACCGAGCCGCGGAGGTGACCGGTGATGCCCAGTAGGTCGTGGATGACCAGGACCTGTGCGTCGCAGTCGGGCCCGGCGCCGATGCCGATGGTGGGGATGGTCAATTCCTGGCTCACCTGCTTGGCCAGGTCGCGCGGAATCCCCTCGAGCACGAGCGCGAAGGCCCCGGCGTCCTCGAGGGCATGGGCGTCGGCGATGAGGTGTTCGCGGTCGCCCGCGCTCCTCGCCTGAACCTTCAGACCGCCGAAGGCGTTGACCGACTGCGGCGTGAGTCCGAGGTGGCCCATCACCGGTATGCCTCGCTGCGTGAGACGGCTGACGGTCTCGACGACCCACCCACCGCCCTCGAGCTTGATGGCGTGCATGCCCGCCTTGAGGTACTCGACGGAGCTGTCGATGGCGTCGGCACACGAGCGCTGGTAGGCGCCGAACGGGAGGTCCCCGACCAGCAGTCGCTCCGGTGCGCCGCGAGCCACCGCTCGGGCATGGTGGAGCATCTCGGTCATGGTCACCGGGAGGGTGTTGGGGTANNGCCTCAGCGAGCAACCGCGCGGTCGGGTAGTCGTACGCGGTGAGCATGACGAAGCGTGTTCCCGCGGCCTTCCACGCCGCGAGGTCCTTGATGGTGACCCCCATGGTCAGGCCACCTGGGCGCCGGCATCACCCGCGACCGGCTGGGTCGCAACCAGCGATTCCATCGCGCGGGTCAGATGCAGATACAGGTCTCGCGCGTCCGGGTAGCCCGCCAGCGCATCGAGGTGCGCGGCGATCGCCCCCTGGTCGCCCCTCGCGACCGGGCCGGTGAGCGCGGCGGCGGGCCCTGCGCGCCGGGCGTTGTGGGCAGCGCCTTCGAGCAGGGCCGCAAGCGCGGCGTGCGCGGTCTCGGCGTTCAGCCCGGCGGCCTCGAGCAAGTGAGTCGCTTCCGCGAGCAGCGCCAGCGGGGCATTGCCGGCGAGCACCGCGGCCGCGTGGTACAGCGGCGCATGGGCTGGGTCGATGTGGAGGGGTGTCGCGCGCAGTGCCGCGATCAATGCGAGCAGACGCCGGCGGAGCAGCCCGCCGGCGTCGACGCGGAAGAAGGCGCCCTCCAGGAGCGACGCACTGTCCGGACCGGCGAGCGCCTGGAGCGGGTGGAGCACACCCACCTCGGCACCGGTGATGCGCAGCGACGAGATGACCTCAGGACCGAAGCGAGCGCCGAGGTGGACGATGCCGCGCCCCTGGAGTGAGACACCGGAAGCGGCAATCGAAGCCGCCACCGTCGATATCGCCCCATCCGGCACCGCAAGCAGGGTGAGGTCGGCCGCGGCGACTGCCGCCAGTGGCGTCGCAACGGCGCAGGCCCCGACGGTGCTCGCCAGCCGCGCTGCCATCTCACCCCGACGGCTTGCGACGGCAGCCACGCGATACCCGGCGTCATGGGCGGCAATCGCGAGCGCGGAGCCGGCCCGGCCCGCGCCGATGATCGCCAGTGCCGGCGTGCCTACTCCCTCCACGTCTCGGTCCTCCTGGGTGGATCCAAGCGCTCTATGAGCCAGGTCACCTGTCCCGCCGGCGGCGGCGGGCCTCGAGGCGCTCTTTACGCGTCCCCGGGTCGCCTTGAGCCGTCGACGGCCACGGTGGCCGCTCGGCCTGAGTGTACCGCTACGCTCCGGCTGCTGCCTCGGCTGGGGGGACGAAGTCCGGGGGCGCGGGCGGTGCGTCGGGCGCCGGGCCGCTGCCGTTGACCGGGGCCACGCCGTTGCGCGACTCGGCTTCCTTGATGATCCGTTCCATCTCGGGCGCGTCCATGGTCTCGACCTCGACGAGCCGTGACGCCAGGGCGCGGAGCACGTGCTCCCGATCCCGCAGCACCTTCTTGGCACGCTGGAAGGCGTCGGCGACGAGTTGATGCACTTCCTGGTCGATCTCGGAGGCGATGCCCTCGGAGTAGTTGCGCTGCTCGCCGAGATCCCGTCCGAGGAAGACCATCTCCGGGCGCTCGCCGAAGGTCAGCGGGCCGAGCTTGTCGCTCATCCCCCACTCCGTGACCATCTTGCGAGCGAGGTTGGTCGCCTTGCGGATGTCGTCCGACGCGCCGGTGGTGATGTTGTCCTCGCCGAGGATCAGGTCCTCGGCGCAGCGGCCGCCCAGGATCTGGGCGAGCTGGTCGGCGAGCTCGGCCTTGCTCACCAGGTAGCGATCCTCGATGGGCAGGCTCATCGTCCAGCCGAGCGCCTGGCCGCGGCTCACGATCGTGACCTTGTGGACCGGGTCGGTGTGCTCGAGGGTCGTGCCCACCAGCGCGTGGCCCATCTCGTGAAACGCGATGGTCAGCTTCTCCTTGTCACTGATCATCCGGCTCTTCCGTTCGGGGCCGGCGATGACGCGCGCGATCGACTCCTCGAGGTCGTTCATGACGATGACCTTCCGGTTCCCGCGCGCGGCGAGGATCGCCGCCTCGTTGATCAGGTTCGAGAGATCCGCGCCGCTGAACCCGGGGGTCTGCTTGGCGAGCACCTCGAGGTCGACGCCAGGATCGAGCGGCTTGTTGCGCGAATGGACCTCGAGAATCGCGCGCCGGCCGCGGATGTCCGGCCGGTCGAGCATCACATGCCGGTCGAACCGGCCCGGCCGGAGCAGCGCGGGGTCGAGGACGTCGGGCCGGTTGGTGGNNCCCGCGCCGCGCTGGCGTCCCACGGCGTCGATCTCGTCGACGAAGACGATGCAGGGCGAATTCTTCTTGGCCTGGTCGAAGAGGTCGCGAACGCGGCTGGCGCCGACGCCGACGAACATCTCGACGAACTCCGAGCCGCTGATGCTGAAGAACGGGACACCCGCCTCCCCGGCGACAGCCTTGCTGAGCAGGGTCTTGCCGGTACCGGGGGGCCCGACCAGGAGAACGCCCTTGGGGATGCGAGCACCGACCGCGACGAACTTGTCCGGGTACTTGAGAAACTCGACGATCTCGTTGAGCTCCTGCTTCGCCTCGTCGACACCGGCGACGTCGACAAAAGTGATCGCCGGCTTGTCGCCCGCGAGCAGCCGGGCGCGGCTGCGGCCGAACGACATCGCCTGGTTGTTACCGCTCTGGGTCTGACGGAAGATCCAGAGCAGGATCAGCGCCATGAGCCCGAAGAGGATCAGGTTGGGAAGAATGACGCTCAGCAAGAAATTCCCTCCGCCGGCGGCGTCGACCTTGTAGTTGAAATAGCCGGCACTCTGAAACTCCTTGGCAACGGTATCTGCGGACGACTCTACGGTGGTGAATTGGTTACCGCTCGCGGAGTACCACGTAACTGTCTGCCCGTCGCTCTGTATTTCCGCCGGTTGTGACTTGGAGGTGCTGATCGTCGACGCAGGGTCGGCGCCGGGGACGCTGAGGTTGTGGATCGCCTGGTCGAGCGTGCCCGCGGTGGCGGTCGAGGCATTGCTGCTCGGGAAGGTCTTGTACAGGACCGCGGCGAGCACGATCACGGCAAGCGCGATGACTATATAGGTGACACTGCGTCGAGACGTGGGCACGAACTCAGTCTACCAGGGGTCCACGATCTCAACCCCCGCGCCCGCGGAAGGCGCGGCGGCGGCAGCCGTTGAACTCAGCAGACGGCGCTGACGCTCGGCGAGCACGACCAGCCGCCGTCGGGCACCGGGAAAGACCGCCTCGAGTGCGGGAATGACCTGGTGGCGGACCCGGCTGCGGAGGAACCGCGGGTCGGCATTGCTCGGATCGTCGAGTGGCTCGAGGCCCAGCGCGGCGCAGTAGGCGACGGTCGCCTCACGCCAGACGCGGAGCAGGGGGCGGACCAGTCCTCGCTCACGTTCTGCCATCGCCGGAAGCCCCGCAGGGGATGCGCCCGAGAGCGCGCGCATGAGCACCGTCTCCGCCTGGTCGTCAGCGGTATGGCCCAGGGCGATCGCTCCAGCGCCGACCCTCGCCGCCTCAGCTCGCAACGCGGCATGGCGTGCCGTGCGAGCCCGATCCTGCAGGGATGCACCGGGCGCGACCTGGACCGAGAGTGCCTGAAACGCGAGTCCCCGGTCGCCGGCGAGTCGCGACACGAGGGCTGCTTCAGACGCCGAACCGGAGCGAAGCCCGTGGTCGACGTGCGCGACCGAGAGATGCCACCCACGCGGTGGTCCGAGACGCGCCAGTGCGTCGAGCAGCGCCGTCGAGTCCGGTCCACCGCTGCACGCGATCAGCACGTGCTCGCCCGGGGCGATGACGCCCCGACGATCGACTGCAGTCGCGACCGCGCGGCGTACCCGGGCGACGGCGGCGGTCCGCTCGCGCGGCGACAGGGTCCCGGATGTTCTGTGCATGGTGGCGGTTCCTGGATTCGAACCAGGGACATACCGGGTATGAACCGGCTGCTCTACCACCTGAGCTAAACCGCCGAGCAATGTGCTGGGGAAGGAAGTCGCGGAGACGCCCGTTCGTGCGAACTCCACACGCACCATCGTACCCGCCGAAGACAGGTCCCGGGTCCGAGTTCGGACGCGTAGCTATTGCGGGAGAAAGAAATTGCGGCGGTCGGATTCGAACCGACGACCTTCGGGTTATGAGCCCGACGAGCTTCCACTGCTCCACGCCGCCCTCAGAGGATACCGCACGCGGCATTGCGCCCTCGGCGCAAAGGGCGATCAGTGCGGTGTCGGCGTGGGGTTCGGAGATGCGGTGGGGCCGTTGCTCGGACTGGGGCTGGGCGATGCGCTGGGCTTGGCACTCGGCGACGGCTTCACGGTTGGCGATGGCAATGGTCTGAAGGTCGGGATTGGCACCGAGACACCGCCCGTCGATGCGCGAGCTCCACCAGGAGGGACGATCACGTACAGATGCTCGCCGGGGAAGATGTACCCGAGCTGACGCGCCTCCTGCTCAAGCCACGCGATGGTCTGCGCATCGGCGATCCCGCGCTCACGGTCGGAGATCTGCTGCTGCAGCGCCGTATTCTGGGTCGCGAGCGTGCTCACCTCGGCGTCGAGATGACGGCTCTGCGAGACCTGTCCGTACACGGCGAATGCGACCAGTCCGCAGATCCCGGCGATGAGCACGACTGCAATCCGGCGCAGCGTGATCGGGCTGTCGATCGCTGGACGTGGGGTGGGACGGATGGCTCGGTCCTCTTCCCGGCGATGAGTGAGACGAATGGGACGATGTGACGCCGGGTGCCGGGATAGAATGCGGCCCAGCGCCGGATTTGACAAGGGACCATCGGCCCTCGGTCAGGGCAGGGTCGCCTCCCAGCGGGCGCGCCAGTCGGCATCGTCGAGGTCGTGCAGGTCGACGCCGTCCTCGCGAGCGCGCGCCTCGAGGGCCCGGAACCGGGTCGCGAAGCCCAGCGCGCGTGTGCGCAACGCCTCCTCGGGGTTGACCCGCAGGCG
Organism: Candidatus Dormiibacterota bacterium; assembly: GCA_003135895.1. Taxonomy (GTDB): domain Bacteria; phylum Chloroflexota; class Dormibacteria; order Aeolococcales; family Aeolococcaceae; genus Palsa-851. Next base: position 3,547 of record PNBE01000085.1, on the reverse strand, counting down.
TCGCGCCAGGGCGACCACCGCGAAGAGCAGGTCGCCGATCGCGACCTCGGGGTCGCCTGCCGCCACCGCCCAATCCTCGCCGCGTTCGGCTTCGGCCAGGCCGCCGGCGACAGCCTCAACCCGACCGAGCGCAAGGCGCACCCCGTCGAGCGCATCTGGAACGGTGGGTGTCTCGTCGAACCCGACTCGTGCCGGACGCTTCTGGACGCCCTGTGCGTGCGCCAGTGCCGGCATCGCCGCGGGCACACCGTCGAGGAGTGACAACCGTTCGCGTTTCTCGGCGGTCTTGAGCTTCTCCCAGTTGACGACAACGCCCGCAGGCCCGTCCACCTCGACGTCGCCGAACACGTGCGGGTGCCGGTGGATCATCTTGGCGCGCACATCGTCGGCGACGTCCCCGATGTCGAATCCGGGATCGTCTTCCATCGCGATCGCGCTGTGCATCAGCACCTGGAGCAGCAGGTCACCAAGCTCCTCGCGCAGGGTTCCCGGCTCGCCGTTGTCGATTGCCTCGAGTACTTCGTAGGTCTCCTCGAGGAGGTACGGGCGAAGACTGCGATGCGTCTGCTCGCGGTCCCACGGGCAGCCGCCCGGGGCGCGCAGCCGCTCCACCACTTCGTTGAGCGCGCGGAGCGCGTCGACGGCCTGGTCACGCATGCGCGTTCTGAGCCCCGACCGGCTCGCGCTGGCGTGCTCGCACCAGGCGGCCGAGCTCTCGAAGCACCGGCGTGAGCGTTGTCTGCCAGGCGTCGCCGAGGTGCAGTTGCGACGGCGTGGCGGTGATCCCGCGGAATTGTGCGGCGACGCTCTGCAGGTCGAGACCATGATCCAGCGTGAGGCGGATCACCACGCCGCGACCGCGCTCGGTTTCGACGCCGAGCGCGCCTGCTGCGGCGGCGAGCAGGCGGATGCGCAACGAGTCGATGAGCGCCGAGGTGGGCGCCTGCATCGGACCGAAGCGATCGACGAGGCCGCGCGCACGCTGCTCCAACTCCTGCTCGCTGACGCAGGCGGCGAGCTCCTGGTAGCACCGGAGCCGGAGGCGTTCATCGGAGACATACTCCGCCGGGAGGAAGGCCGCAACCGGGAGCGTCACGGTCACCTGGGCGGGGGATTCCAGCACCGGCTTGCCCTGCAACGACGTCACCGCATCGGCAAGCAGGTGGTTGTAGAGCTCGAGGCCGACGGCGGCGATCTCCCCGTGCTGCTCCTCGCCGAGCAGGTTGCCCGCACCGCGAATCTCGAGGTCACGCATCGCCAGCTTGAAGCCCGCACCCAGGTCCTGCAGATCGCCGATGACGTCGAGCCGCTTGTCTGCCTTCTCCGTCAGTGACCTGGCGGGCGGATACATCATGTAGGCGTAGGCGCGTTGCCCCGCACGCCCCACACGGCCGCGCAGCTGATACAGCTGCGCGAGTCCCAACCGGTGCGCATCATCGATGACGATCGTGTTCGCGTTGGGAATGTCGAGACCTGATTCGATGATGGTCGTGCAGAGCAGCACATCGATCTCGCCATCGCCGAAGCGGCGCATCACCGACGCGAGCATCCCTTCCGGCATCTGACCGTGCGCCACCTCGATACGAGCCTCGGGCACGAGGTTACGGAGCCGGTCCGCAACCGCTTCGATACCCGCAACCCGGTTGTGCAGGAAGAAGCACTGGCCGCCGCGCGCAAGCTCTCGGGTGATCACCTCGCGGATCAGCGAGTCCTCGCGCGCGGTCACGTACGTCTTGATCGGCTGCCGCTCCTCGGGTGGCGTCTGGATCACGGAGAGATCGCGAATGCCCGCGAGCGACATGTGCAACGTGCGTGGAATCGGCGTCGCCGAGAGCGACAGGACATCCACAGCAACACGCAGCTCCTTGAAACGCTCCTTCTGCAGCACCCCGAAACGCTGCTCCTCGTCGATGACGACCAGTCCGAGATTCTTGAACTCGACATCCTTCTGCAGGAGGCGATGGGTGCCGACAACGATGTCGACAGCGCCGCTGCGAAGGCCCGCGAGCGTGCGCGCAATCTCCTCGTCGCTGACGAATCGCGACAGCTGGCGCACCGTGATCGGGAACGCGGCCAGGCGCTCGGTGAAAGTGATGAAGTGCTGCTGGCAGAGCACGGTCGTCGGCACGAGCATTGCCACCTGACGGCCTTCGATCGCGGCTTTGAATGCCGCGCGCACGGCAAGCTCGGTCTTGCCGAAGCCGACGTCACCGCACACGACCCGATCCATCGGCCGCGACGCTTCCATGTCGCGCTTGATCTCCTCGAGCACGAGCACCTGGTCGGGCGTTTCCTGGTATGGGAATGACCCCTCGAGCTCCTGCTGCCAGGCGCCGTCGGGTGCGTACGCATGGCCCTGTGCCTGCTCCCTTCGCGAGTAGAGGCCGAGCAGCTCACGCGCGACCTCTTCAGTGCGCTCCTTGACTCGCCGGCGCGTCCGCTCCCACTCGCCGCTGCCGAGCCGGGACAGCTTGGGATGCGACTCGGCGCCACCGACGTAGCGGTCAACGCGATCGAGGTGCTGGGTGGGCACGAAGAGTCGATCGCCTTCTGCGTACTCCAGGAGCATGTACTCGTGCACGGCGCCGCCGTCGTCGGTGACCGCGCGCATCTCGACGAAGCGGGAGATTCCGTGGTCGCGATGCACCACCAGGTCGCCCGGGGCGAACTGCAGGACGAAGGCTTCTCGCGCGGCGTTGCCGCTGGCCGCACGTCGCGAGCCGCGCGCCGACGTGGACACCGCGCGGCGTGATCCTCTGGCGAGCACGGAGCGGCGCCGCTTGACGGCGCCGAACAGTTCGGCATCGGTGTACACGTGCACCGACCCGTCGGCGACGGCAAACCCCTGGGTGAGGTCGGCCGACGCGACCACGATCGCCCCGGACGGCAGCGGTGTCGACGCGGCGCCGAAGTCGGTCGCATCGATCGTGTCCGCGCCGTGCTCCGCTGCCAGCTCCTCGACGCGATGCTGCTGGCGCGAGACCACGAGCACACAGCCGCGTTCGTCGCGCTCAGCGACGGTCTCGCGCACGAATGCGTCGAAACGGCCGACGTAGCTCTCGACGCCGTGCCAGCCGAGGTCTGCCGCCGGCGCGGCGGCGCCCGGCGCTTCGCGGACCAGCTCGAAGCAGGGGTGGCGATCGAGTGCCGTGAACAGGGCGTCGACGTCGACCAGGCCTGTCGAGGCGCCGTGTGGCAGCTCGCCTCTCGTCTCCTCCTGCACCCGAAGATCCTCGATCTCGCCCGCGTGGCGCTCCGCAGCGGCGACGAGCCGCTCGCGCCCGCCGTCGAGAAGCACGATGGGGTTGTCCAGGTGGTCGAGCAACGTGGCCACACGCTCACCGCCGAGGTACGGAAAGAAGAGGTCGAGCCCCTCCTCGTAGACGCCCGACGCCAGCAACTCGCGGTCGCTCTCCCATTGCTCGCGCACGTCCTCGCGCAATGCGCCGGCATCGAGACCGGCAACCGATTCCAGGGCTCGAGCCAAGGACTCGCGGCTCAGGTCGAGCTCACGTGCCGGCCAGACCTGCGCCGACTCGAGCTTTGC
>PNBE01000129.1 GCA_003135895.1 Candidatus Dormiibacterota bacterium | reverse complement strand
CGACGGGGTGGATCATGACCCTGCCGAAGCGGAAGCCGATGACGCTGCACGTCACGGTCTCGGGTGACAGCGTTATGGCCGATGCCCCACAGTACGAGAGCGTGCTGCGCAAGGGCGTGAAGGTGACCACCAACAGCGTATTCCACGTCGTGGGAGACAAGCTGATGGGCACCACCATGGCTCACTACACCGTCACGGGACCGGACTCGCTGGTCGCATTGCGGGGCGAGGGAACGCGGGCGCCGTAGTAGTGGAGCGGTCGTTGCCGCAATAGTGCCACGTGGGAGTGCGATCGCGAAGCGCCTCGGTGCCGCTGGGCATCGGGGCGCTTTGCGCATCGCGGACTCGCATGGATTTCCCGACTGGATTCCAAGACTGGACTCGTGCTGGTCGGACGATCCCTCGTCCGCACTTCGCGCGGCTCAACCTTTGGCGCACGGCCACGCCGCCAGCTAAGCTTGTGCGGGAACGTCCGCGCCGCCCGACCACCTGAGGATTCTGCCACCACGTGCATGCAGCCGAACTGAGCGGCCTTCTCTTCGTGGGCGCCTTTGCCGCCGGACTCCTCGGCGCCCTCACCGGGCTCGGTGGCGGCATGATCATCGTGCCGCTGCTGACCATCGGATTTGGCGTGAACATCTACTACGCCATCGGTGCGTCGCTGATCAGCGTCATTGCTACGTCGTCCGGCGCCGCCGCCGCATACGTCAAGGAAGGCTACACCAACATCCGGCTCGGGATGTTCCTCGAGATCGCAACTACTATTGGTGCGCTGGTCGGTGCGTTCATCGCGGGGATGGTGTCCACCAACTTCATCGCGATCGTGTTCGCCGGTGTGCTGCTGTACTCGGCCTATCTCTCCGGTAGACCGCGTGTGGAACACCTCACCCTCGACATGTCGGATCGATGGGCGCAGCAGTTCCGGATGAACTCCACCTATCCCACGGCTGAGGGACTCCGGGCGTACGGTGTGCAACAGGTGCCGGTAGGGTTTGCCCTGATGCTCCTGGCCGGCGTGCTGTCCGGCTTGCTCGGCATCGGATCGGGCGCCGTCAAGGTGCTCGCCATGGACAACGCCATGCACCTGCCATTCAAGGTTTCCACCACGACCAGCAACTTCATGATCGGCGTGACCGCCGCCGCCAGCGCCGGCGTGTACCTCCGGCGCGGCTACATCGACCCCGGGCTCTCCTTTGCCGTGATGCTCGGCGTGCTCGGCGGCGCGCTGCAGTCGATCGGCCTCGAAATGGGTCACGCGCTCAAACGCATGGCGTACAGTCCCGCCGCCCAGCAGGTAGAGGACCTCGGCGGGGGCCTGTTCACGGCTGACGGTCGCGAGATCTGCGAGTCGGATACGACGCCGATGCACATCGGTTCGATCCCGGCGTACATCCGCGGCTTCATGCGCCGCCTGCAGGGGTCGGTCAACCCCGGCGACATCATCATCCATAACAACCCCTACCACGGCGCGTCTCACTCGCCCGACCTGTGCGTAGCCATCCCGATCTTCGAGCGCGGCGACCTTGTGGCGTGGTCGGCGTCGACGATCCACCTCTCGGACACCGGCGGGGTGTTCCCGGGCATCGCGATCGACGTGCACGACGTATGGGCCGAGTCAAAGATCTATGACTCGCTCAAGCTCTACGAGCGTGGGGTCCGCAACGAGCAGCTGTGGCAGTTCTTCGTGGACAACACGCGGACGCCCAGCTACGTCGTCGGCGATACCGAGGCGATGATCGCCGCAGGGCGCCTCGGCGAGCGGCGCTTCCTCGGGCTACTCGCGAAATATGGGCGCGAGACCGTGATGGCGGCGATCGACGAGTTCCTCGACTACTGCGAGCGCATGATGCGCGCGCAGATCGAACTGGTGCCGGACGGGACCTGGGAGGCCGACGGCTGGCTCGACGACGACGGCCGCAACCGTGACGTGCCCCTGTACGTCAAGGCCCGGGTGACGATCGCCGGATCGGAGATCACCGTCGATTTGTCTGAGTCCTGCGACAACGTGCCAACCGGGTTCAACGTCCCGTTTGGCGGCAGTGTCCTTCCCGGCATCTACACGGTGATCCGATCGATCTTCCTCGACGAGGCGACCTTCCCGGAGTTCATCCCCCAAAACGATGGGATCTTCCGTCCGATCAACGTGATCGCGCGCGAGGGCTCGATTTTCAACCCCACATTCCCGCGCTCCGCACTCTCGCGCGTATGCCCGATCATGCGGGCCTCCGACTGCGCGATTCAGGCGCTCGCCGACGTGGTGCCCGATCGCGTCTGCGCGGGATGCAGTGCCGTTGGCGTCGGCGTGTATACCGGCTACATCCCCGAGCAGGGCGAGTACTGGGTGCACGTCGAGATCAACGAGGGTTCCTACGGCGGTCGCTACGGGAAGGACGGCCTGGACGCGATCGACGTGCTCACGGTGAACTCGCGCAACACGCCGATCGAGGAGACGGACTGGCTGTTCCCGCTGCACACCGAGCGCTACGAGCTGCGCGATGACGTCGCGCCCGCCCCGGGGCGCTGGCGCGGCGGACTCGGGATCGTGCGCGAGAACCGCTTCACCAAGGGCGGCGCGTTCACGACCGAGACCGACCGGGCCTATGACCCGCCCGCAGGGTTGTTCGGTGGCCGTTCCGGCACGACGCTGCGGCTGACGAAAATCGCCCCCGACGGCACCGCGGCGCCGCTCTACTCCAAGAACACCAATGTCACGATGGAGCCCGGGTCGGCGCTCCGCTGGGAGCAGTCCTGCGGCGGCGGTTATGGCGACCCGCGTGAGCGCGAGCCGGACGCCGTCCTGCGCGACTGGCTCGACGAGTTCATCACAACCGAGAACGCACTGGAGGACTACGGCGTCGTCATCGATCCCGCCACCGGCAAAATCGACCGCCGCATCTCCGCCGCCCGGCGAGCGAGCATGCCTGCGGCCGCCCCGCGGCCCGGCGCCAACAACGCGGCCGAAGGAGGAGCACCGTGAGGATCAAGTACATCGTGCCGTTCCCGTTCGACGAGGTCGGCCTGGCCAATCGGGCCGCGCAGCTGCCGGCGGAGCTGCGCACCCCGGGGGTGGAGTACGCGTTCGTTCCGGTCAAGAACTCGTGCCATAACGCGGACAGCGCGTACGAACTGCTGATCCTCGATGCCTACGTCACGGAGGCTGGACTGAGCAGCGAGCAGGAGGGCTTCGACGCCGTCGTGATGGACACGGTGTCGGACTCGGGTCTCGCCGCCCTGCGCTCGCGGCTGTCGATCCCCGTGCTCGGACCCGGCCTCGTCCAGCAGCACGTCGCCGCGATGCTCGGCAAGCGCTTCTCGATCCTGACGATGTGGGATCGCTGGATCAGCATGTACGAGAAGACGATGGCGGAGTACGGGACCCGCTCGTTCTGCGCGTCGATCCGGTCGATCGACGTGCGCCCCGATCAGGAGCAGCTGCTCGCCGGCAAGGAGGACCTCGTGTTCGAGGCCCTCGAGCGCGCCGGCCGCACCGCCATCGAGCAGGACGGCGCCGACGTCCTGCTGATCGGCTCTACGACGATGCATCAGGCCGTCGAGCATCTGCGGCGCAGCCTCGAGGTACCGGTGATCAACCCCGGCCCGCTCGCGATCAAAATGGCCGAGATGTTCGTGCTGCTCGGGCTCTCGCACTCCAAGCACGCCTACAAGAGCCCCGAGGTGATCCAGGATGAGAAGTTCCACTCCCTGATGGCGGCGCGGCTGTCGGCCTCCTGACCCCCGGTTCGGCGCCGCCCGCGATCGGGAGCCGGCTTTCTCGAGCCGCCGTCGTCGGGCTGGTCATCTCGCTGGTCGCGATCGGCACCAGCACGTTCACGACGCTCGGGCTCGGAGCGCTCGCTCCCTATCTGCGCGCGAGCCTGCATCTCTCGACCTTCGAGGTCGGGGCCCTGCCGGCGCTCGTCTTCCTCGGGGCGCTGGTCGTCTCCGTGCGAGCGGGACGCCTGACCGATCGGATCGGCGCCGGGCGGGCGCTGGTCGGGGGCCAATTGGGGGTCGCGCTGGGTATCGGCGTTGCCACACTCGCGCCCGGCCGCACGCTCTTCTTCATCGGTGTCGGCATCGCCGGGCTCGGGTACGGCGCCGTCAACCCGGCCACGAACGTTCTGTCAACGTCGCTGGTGCCGCGCCGGCGCCGCGGGCTGTTCCTCAGCGTCAAACAGACCGGTGTCACGCTGGGTGGTCTGATTGCCGGGATCGCGCTCCCCCGACTCGCCGACGCCATCGGCTGGCGCGAGGCGCTGCTGGTGCCGATCGGGATGCTCCTAGTGAGCGCGCTCGCGGCGGTGTGGGTGGCCCGGCGCGAGACGATCGGCTGGTTCGATCTCCCCGCGCAGGCCTCCGCCGGCACGATTGTGCATCTGCGCGTGCCGGGCCTCAAAGTCACGGCCGTGTTCGGTTTCGTAAGTTCCGGAATCCAGCTCAGCGTCGCCGCGTACCTGACCGTCTTCCTCGTGGACACGCATCATTTCTCACGTCCGAACGCCGGACTGGCACTCAGCGTGGCGTTCGGCGCGGGCTGCGTCGGACGCGTCGCATGGGGTTCGATCTCCGATCGTTTCTTCGCCTCGCACGCCACCACCCTCGTGATCAGCTCGGGCGGGAGCCTGGTCGGCCTGGCGATGATCAGCGCCGGAGTGCACGGCGTGCTGCTGTGGCTGGTGATCGCGCTCGTCGGCTTCTGCTCGATCGGCTGGAACGGCGTCTACATGGCGCTGCTCACCGACCGCGCGGGCGACGTCAAGCTCGGACAGGCGACGGGACGCGGCCTGATGTTCCTCTACGGCGGCGTGGTGGTGTTGCCGCCGCTGCTCGGTGCGCTTCATGACACCGTCCGGTCGTGGTCGACGGTGTGGGCCGTGGCGTGCGGTGCCGTGCTGGCCGCGATGACCATGCTGGCGCTGGGTCCACGGGTGAGCGTCAGCGTCCGCTCCGGCGAGGGCGCCGTGCCGCTGGGGCCGCNNGGCGACATCCCCCACGGGCTAAGCGCCGTCGGTGCCGACTGGGCGCAGCCGGTGGAAGTCCGTGGCGCGCTGGTAGGCGGCGCCGACCCGCAACGCGAGAGCATCGCCCCAGGGCGCAGCGGCCAGTTGGAGTCCGGTCGGCAGGCCGCGCTCGTCGAGGCCAGACGGTGCCGCGATCGATGGCAGCCCGCCGAGGCTCCACGGGTAGCAGAGGCGTGTCACGAGCGCGCTGGTGGCGATCATGTCGGCGCCCTCGATCAGGGGAGCGGTGACCGGAGTGCACGGAGTCAGGATCAGGTCGACATCGTCGAACTGGAGCCGCAGCTGCGCCTGCCAGCGCCGCATGCGGGCCAGGGACTCGGCGACCTGCACACCGCTGACCTCGTACCCGAGCGCCAGCCGGCGCCGCACGTCCTCGCCGATGCGTCCCGGATCCTTTTCGAGGCGCTCACGATGCTCCGCGAGCGCCTCTGCGCGGATCAGGATCGCGCAGTCGTGCCCGGCGCGGTCGGCGTCGGGGACCGCAATCTCGGTGATGCCCGCGCCGAGGTCGCCCAGCACGTCCGCTGCCGCGNNCGGCCACGCCGATGCGGATCCCGCGCAAGGAGGCCTCCTCACCGGCTGCGGGCGCCGCGTCGGTGCGCGGAGCGGCGACCGCGGGGGGCGCGACCGCGTAGGGGTCATCGCGGTCATAGCCGGTGACGATGGCGGCGATGCGTGCGACATCGACGATGCTGCGCGCCATCGGTCCGACGGTGTCCAGCGACGGGCACAGGGAGAGCACGCCGCGGTTGCTGATCGCGCCGTAGGTGGGCCGAAGCGCGCTGACCCCGTTGAACGCAGCCGGAACGCGCACCGATCCGCCGGTGTC
>PNBE01000209.1:6432-26299 GCA_003135895.1 Candidatus Dormiibacterota bacterium | reverse complement strand
GGGATGAAGTTGTTGGCGTCCTGGAGGAGCGACGCCGGCAAGGCTTCATCACGTTGTTTCATCTCGGCGAGCGACTCGTGGGTTGCGCGCAGGCGTTCGACGGGGTCGGCGATCTCGGTGTGGAGCTCCACGCCCATGAGCAGGATGCGGTTGCCGAAGGTTCCCTGCTCTTCCGGGCTGCGCACCGACACCGGGATCTGGGCGATTAACGGCTCCTTGCCCAGCTCGTGATGCTTCAGCAACCAGCGGCGCACTGCACCAGCGCACATCGACACGACAACGTCGTTGACGGTGACGCCATGCAAGTTCTTGGCATCTTTGACAGCATCAAGCGGCAGCCGGCCGAAGACGATGCGCCGGTGCGCCGAGATCCGGCCGTTGAACGAGGTGTGCGGAGGAGTCGCGAGCTTGCGCCCGCTGACGATCGGGCTCCGTCGCAGCGCGGCCTGGAGCCGCCGTCCGGCGGCACCGACGAGGCTCGCGCCGGGAAGGATGCTGAAGATGCCGACCTCCTCGAAGTTGGGCAGCGCGGCGGGGAGTGAGCGCAGCAGGCGCAGCGGGTACTGGGGGACTCCGATGAGGCCGCGCGCCAGCATCTCGAGCTGCGAGGGCATGCGGTCGACGCCGTTGGGAAGCGGCTCCGGCGCCGGACGCCCTTCGGGGGTCAGGTCGAGCAGCGACCCCAGGATTTCTGCCCCCGACAATCCGTCGATCACGGCATGGTGGACCTTGGTCATGAGCGCCACGCGCCCGTTCTCGAGGCCGTGGATCAGATAGATCTCCCAGAGCGGGCGGCTGCGATCCAGCGGGCGGGAGAAGATGCGCGCCACCTGTTCTTCGAGCTGGGCGGTGGAGCCGGGCGGCACGAGCGCCAGCTCGCGGACGTGGAAGTCGATGTCGAAGTCAGGGTCGTCGACCCAATACCCGAAATCGAGGCCGAAAGGAACTTCTGCGAGACGCCACTTGAAGATCGGGATCAGCGGAAGACGTTCGATGATCAGGTTCTGGAGGTCGGCGAGCCCGAGCTTGCCGCCGGGAGCCGTCGACGGGTCGAGCACCAGGACTCCCGTGACGTGGCCGTAGATTCGCGCTGTCTCGAGGGCCAGGAATTGGGCGTCGAGGCTGGTGAGCTGGCGCATGGGCGTCGGCCAACACTGGCAGAACCTGGGGAGATGGGTCAACTCAGCCCNNTTCGCGCGTGCATGTGGGATCGTTCGGTGGTGCCTGCGGAGATCGCGACGATCGAGACCCCCGAGCTCGGCGACCGGAGCTACGTCATCTTCGCCGGCACCGACGCGGTGGTCGTGGACCCCCAGCGCGACATCGATCGGGTGCTCGAGCTGCTCTCCGCGCATGGTGTCCGGCTGAGCCACGTGGTCGAGACCCACATCCACAACGACTACATCTCCGGGGGGCCCGAGCTCTGCCGGGTCACCGGGGCAACGCTGGTCATCCCGGCGGGGGAGTCCGTCGCGTACCCACGTCAGCCGATCGCCGGCGGCGATCGGATCGCCCTCGGTGACGTCTCGCTCGTCGCACGCCACACTCCAGGCCACACCGCCACGCACATGACCTATGTCCTGGAGGAGGCAGGCCGACCCGTGGCGGCCTTCACCGGCGGTTCGATGCTGCTCGGCTCTGTGGGGCGCACCGACCTGTCCGGCCCCTGGGTCACCGATCGATTGAGCCATCTCCAGCACCGGTCTGCCCGGCGCCTCTCCGACGAGCTTCCCGACAACGCCGCGATCCTGCCGACCCACGGCTTCGGCAGCCTCTGCTCTGCGGGTTTCCCGGTTGGCGCGTCGGACACCGCGGACGCGCGCCATCAGCGTGCCGAGAATCCCGCGCTGCTCATGGACGAGGAGGCGTTCGTCACCCGTCTGGTCTCCGGGATGGACGCGTTTCCTCGGTACTACGCGTACATCGCTCCGAGAAATCGCGAGGGGGCGGGCAGGCCCGATCTCGACCTGCCGCCTCCCAGCGATGCCCGCGAGCTCGCCGAGCGGGCACGGGCGGGGGAGTGGGTCGTCGACCTCCGCGACCGTCAGGCGTTTGCGGCCCGGCACCTCGTCGGGACGCTCGCGTTCGAACTCTCCGACCCGTTGACCACGTACCTCGGGTGGCTGCTCCCGTGGGGCAGCCCGCTGAGCCTGATCGGACGGTCGTCCGGCGATCTTGCCGCCGCGCGCCGAGCGCTGGCACGCATCGGTATCGAGAAGATCGTGGCCTGCGGTCTCAGCGAAGGTGAGAACGGACACGACCCGTGGGCCGGCCTCGAGACCACCTCCTATCCGGTGGTGTTTTTTCGTGACTTGAAGCCCTACATCGGCGCACCGGGTGAGGTGATCGTCGACGTGCGTCTCGGCCGTGAGTGGAGCGAAGGTCATCTCGCGAGCGCGATGCATATTCCCCTCCACGAGCTGCCCGACCGTCTCGACGAGGTCCCGGCAGGACGGGTCTGGGTGCACTGCGCCGCCGGCTATCGGGCGGCGGTGGCGGGCTCACTGCTGGCTCGCGCCGGGCGCGACGTGATGGTGGTGAGCGACCAGTTCAGCAGCGCCGTGGAAGCGGGGCTCGACATCGTCTCCTCGCGAGACTGACCCGCCGCCAGGTAGGGTCGGTGCGATGAGCCTCGCCACCCGCGCGGTCGAGCTGCTCACCCGGATCCCGCCGGCTCAGACGCGTGCCGTCACGGTTCGTCGCGATCTCGAGGTCACCATGGCCGACGGCGTGACCCTGCTGGCCGATCGCTATCGGGCTCGCGGCAAGGGCACCGAGCCGATCATCCTGATGCGCAGCCCGTACGGGCGCGGCGGTGTCTGGGGCCTCGGGGCGAGGCTCTTCGCCGAGCGCGGCTACCAGGTCGTGATCCAGAGCTGCCGGGGGACGGGAGGGTCCGGCGGCGAGTTCGACGCCTACCGGCACGAGGCCGGGGACGGGCTCGCCACGCTCGCCTGGATCGACCAGCAGCCATGGTTCTCCGGCAAGGTCGCGATGGTCGGGCCGAGCTACCTCGGGATCGTGCAGTGGGCAGTCGCCACCGACCCGCCGCCCTCGCTGCGCGCGATGTCCGCGCCGATCTCATCCGCACGGGTGCGCGCCTTCACGTACCCGGGCGGCGCAGTTTCGCTTGAGAGCACGCTCACCTGGCTGGTGCTGCTGGCGGGCCAGCGTCGCGGTGGCCGCATCGGCGTTCGCGATCAGCTTGCCGCGCGTCAGCGCATGGCGCGTGGGTTCGCGGCGATCCCGCTCAGCCAGGCGGACGTGGTGGTCATCGGTGAGCGTGTGCCCTTCTATCAGGACTGGCTGTCGCGGATGGACGATGACGCCTTCTGGTCGCCCGTCGAGTTCGACCGCCAGCTCGAGTCGCTTGCAGTGCCGGTCACGATGGTGAGCGGCTGGTATGACATGTTCCTGCCCGCGCAGGTCGCCGACTATCGAGCGCTCCGCGCTGCCGGTCGCGACGCGCGCTTGACGATAGGCCCCTGGAAACACACTGACCCGGGCGTGGCGGGCGAGAGCCTGCGCGACTCGCTCGATTGGTTCGGCAGGCATGTCCTCGGCCGCGAAAGCGGGACAACGCGCAAGCGGGTCCGGCTCTTCGTGGGCGGGGTCCGGCGATGGCTCGAGGTCGAGGAGTGGCCACCGCCGGCGCGGAGCGAGCGCTGGCATCTGCAGCCGGAGGGTCTNNGCCTCCTCTCCAGGTCCGGAGGGCCGCGCGACAACCGCGACCTGGAGCGACGGAGCGACGTGCTCGTCTACACGACTGCGCCGCTGATTCGGGACGTCGAGGTGATCGGTCCGATCGCCGCGGAATTGCACGTTCGATCGAGCCTGGCGCACACGGACTTCTTCGTCCGGCTCTGCGACGTCGAGGCATCGGGAAGATCCCGGAACATCTGCGACGGGCTGGTGCGGTTGACTTCCGCCTCCTGGCGGCGTGGGCCGGACGGTGTGACGGTCGTCGAGGTACCACTCTGGCCGGCCGCGCACGTGTTCCGCCGCGGCCATCGCATTCGCGTGCAGGTTTCCAGTGGCGCGCACCCAAGGTTCGCTCGCAATCTCGGTGGGGGAGAGCCGCTCGCCACGGCGGTGACCATGCACGTTGCCGACCAGGAGGTCTGGCACGACCCCGACCACCCGTCGGCGATCGTCCTCCCGGTGAGGGACCCGGTCTAGCTAGCGAGACGCCTTGACGGGGGCTCGCTCACGCGGCGCCCCCTCGTCGGCGTGATCGGCATGGTTCGGCACCTCGTCCCAGACCTTGTCGACTGCGCTGAGCCACTGAGGGGATGGCGATCCCGGTGGAACCGGCGGCGATTGGGGACCGTCGTCACCGCGCCGGGGCTCATCGTCGACAGCTGCCTGCTGGTTGTGATCGTTGTCGAAGGTGATCAGGTAGATGCCGGCGATCGCGGTCATGGTCACCAGTGCGAAGAACGCGAAGGGCAGGCGGTAGACCCACCCGACATCGTTCGGCAACCCCGGCATGAATGCCACCAGCACCGCACTGACGACGCCGACACAAGGTGGCAGGAGCCAGACCCACACGGTTCGTCCTTCGCGATCGACACCGAGCCGCCCCTCGAGCCGTCTGAACAGGGCTGCGAGCCGCTCTTTGAATGGGGCCATCTCTGTTCTCCTGCCTTCAGTCTATCGTGGAATGACATGAGCACTGTTGCAACTCGCCAGATCCTCGGCACCGGGGAGCTCAAGCGACTCTCGCCCCGGTTCTGGCTGGCGCGGCAGACGCAGCTTGCCCTTTTCTGGGGACCGGTGTTCGTTGCGTCGATCGTGGTTGCGCTGATCGTCAATGTGAGCGCTGCCGATCTGCTGCCCGTGGTGGTTGCGCTCATCGCCTGCTTCGCATGGTTGGTGGAGCGGGGTCGATACCGGTCGTGGGGCTACGCGGAGCGCGAGGACGACCTGATCGTCACCAGGGGCCTCATGTTCCGACACGTCTCGGTCGTGCCCTACGGACGCATGCAGTTCATCGACGTCACCGCCGGTCCCATCGATCGCGCCTTCGGACTCGCGACGGTCCAGCTCCACACTGCGGCGGCGGCGACCGACGCTCGCATCCCCGGCCTGCTCCGCGTCGACGCCGACGTGCTTCGCGACCGGCTGGCGCTGGTGGGGGAGGCCAAGGCGACCGGCCTGTGACCGCCATGCCGCCGCCGATCGCAACGGCCGGGCCGCTCGAGGTCGGTGAAACCTGGCGCCGTCTTCATCCGCTCTCGCCGATCGTCCGCTTCGGCAGGGTGCTGATCGGCGTGATCGTTGTCGCCGTGCCCTCCATCGCCGAGCAGCCCGCCCTGCACCGTGAGGGGGGATTCCCGGTCTCGGTCATCGTGTATGCGGGGTTGCTCCTTCTGGGTGGCATCGGCGGCTTCATCTCGTGGCTGGTGACCCGCTGGCGGATCGCGGAGGGCAACCTGCAGATCGAGACCGGGTTCATACGCCGCCAGTCGCTGCGCATCCCACTGGCGCGCATCCAGGCGGTTGACGTCATCTCGCCGCTCTCGGGCCGTTTTCTCGGCCTGGCCGAGGTCCGAGTCGTCTCCGCAGGGCGGGGTGCCGAGCACGGTCGCCTCGCGTATCTCACCGCGGCCCAGGCGCCGGTGGTGCGTGCCCGGCTGCTCGCCCTCGCCCATGGTCTGGAGGTCGGCACCCCCGAGCCGGTGGCGCTGCCGCTCCTGCATGTCCAGAACGGGCTGCTGCTCCCCGCGCTGCTGATGCGCTTACAGGTGCTGGCGCCGGGGCTCATCGCCATCGCCGGCATTGCCGCGATCGCGGCCGCCCCGGTGGTCGGAGCCGGCGCCTTCGGGAGTGCGGTCACCGTGCTGGTCATCACCGGGCTCGGTGTCGCCCGCGCCTTCAACGAGGATTTCGATTTCGCCATCAGCGAGGCGGGTGACGGTGTTCGACTGGATCGCGGCCTCCTCCAACGCCGCCACGAGACCATCCCCTACGGCCGGATACAAGCGGTTCGCGTCGTCGAGCCGCTCTTCTGGCGCGCGCTCGGCTGGGCGCGCCTCGAGGTCGACGTCGCTCGTCAGAGCGTGTCCCGGGAGGCCGATCGTGATGCGCAGCAGGTCGCCAGGACGCTCATCCCGGTGGCGTCTCGTGACCAGGCGTTGTGGCTGCTCGCCCGCGTGATGCCCGACGCGCATCCGAATCCACCGCCCGACGCGGGCCCGCCATCGCGGGCGCGCCTCAAAGCCCCGCTCTCGTTTCACTTCCTGGCCGCATGGTTCGGGCAGCGCTACGTCTACGCACGCACCGGGCGCGTGCAGCGGTCGACGATCATCGTGCCGCTCGTGAAGGTGCAGAGTGTGCGTCTCAAATCCGGGCCGTTGCAGCGCGCGTTTCATGTGGCGACCGTCGACGTCGATACCGCCGGGCGGCGATGGCACGCCTCGGCACGGTGCCGCGACGAGGATGAGGCGGTGGAGATGGTGCGTCACATCAGCGAGCGCGCCCGCCTCTCACGGCGGATGCCGCCGCCCCTGCCGGCGAACCCGGCCCCGCTTCCGGCTACCGGCTAGGCGCGCGTCCGTGGCAATATCGCAGTACTCATGGCGGTGACAGCTCGGTGCGACTGCGACGGAGAGGAGACGCCAATTTTCCGTCTCGCCGCGGTGATCCTCGATGGCAGGATGGCTCGCGTCTGTCCGCACTGTGCGTCGACGTACAAGGACCGCATCGAGATGCCGTACTCGCCGCGAGTGGATCAAGGAGCGATCCAGCCGAGCACGTCGAGGGAGGTCTGGTAGCGCCGTGACATTCGCCGCACGCCTGGACGCGTGCGTCGAAGCATCCGGGTCGCTGCTCTGCTGCGGCCTTGATCCCGATGGATTCACGAGCGCCGTGCAGGCAGAGCGTCGATGCCTCGAGCTCGTCGACGAGACCATCGAGTTCGTCTGCTCATTCAAGCCGAACCTCGCGTTCTTCGAGCAACTGGGATCCGCCGGTTACGCGATCCTCGAGCGGCTGCGGGCTCGGGTTCCGCGCGATCGCATCCTCATCCTCGACGCCAAGCGTGGCGACATGGGCAACACCGCCGAGGCGTATGCGCGGGCTCTCTTCGACGTCCTCGGTGCCGACTGCGTCACCGCCAATCCGCTGCTCGGCAGTGACTCCGTGCTGCCCTTCCTGCAGCGCGAGGATCGTGGCGCCCTCCTGGTCGCGCGGAGCAGCAACCCGGGTGCCGCCGACCTGCTCGACGCCCGTCTCGAGTCGGGCATGCCGTTGAGCGCCCGCATCGTCGAACTGGGTCTGCACTGGGATCCCGGTGGCGCGGTTGGCTTCGTTGTCGGCGCCACCAAGCCCGAGGCCGTCGCCGCGATCCGCACGGCCGCGCCAGACGCGCCGCTGCTGCTCCCCGGGGTGGGAGCGCAGGGCGGCGCACTCGAGGATTCGGTGAGCGCAGGTCTCGACGCCCGTGGTCGTGGCGCGATCATCGCGGTGAGCCGGGGCATCGCGGCGGCTCCTGAAGGTGCGGCGCGCGCAGCCCGGGGGTTCCGCGAGCGTATCGAGGAGGTCCGCGCAGCGGTTGCACACGTGTGACCGTCCCCCTCGCGCTCATCCGCAACGACGACCAGGCCGAGCACGCGAGCCCGGGGCATCCGGAGCGGCCGGACAGGGTTGTGGCCATCCTCGAGGGCATCGCGGCCGATAGCGAGCTCGCCACCCTGCCCTGGCTTGACGCGCCCGCGGGGCGTCGTGATCTGCCGCGCATGGTCCATTCGGAGGATGAGGTTCGGCGCGTCGAGGGACTGGCGGTCAGGGGCGGGGGGTGGTTCGACCCCGATACCTATTGCACCGAAGCCTCGTACAGCGTCGCGCTGAACGCCGCGTCGTGTGCCTCGCGCGCCGCCGAAGCACTGATGGAGGGGGAGGCCCGCGCCGCCTTCGCCGTGATCCGGCCACCTGGGCATCACGCGACTCCGAACCTGCCGATGGGCTTCTGCCTCTTCAACAACGCGGCGATCGCGGTTCGCACCGCCCAGAGTGCCGGCGCCGCGCGGGTCGCGATCGTCGACATCGACGTGCACCACGGCAACGGAACCCAGGACATCTTCTACGCAGACCCCTCGGTGCTGTACGCATCAGTGCATCAATTCCCCTGGTACCCGGGCACCGGGCACGCATCCGACCGTGGCGACCCGGGCGCGAGTGGGATGACGGTGAACGTGCCGGTACCACCGGGGACCGACGGCACCCGCTGGCTCGAGCTCTTCGACGAAGTCGTGGGCCCGGAGGTGGTCGCGTTTGCCCCGGAGTTCGTGGTCGTCAGCGCAGGGTTCGATGCCCATCGCGACGACCCGCTCGCCGAGTTGCGCCTGGACGACGAGACCTACGCGTCGATCGCGGATCGCGTGCGCACGCTCGCCGACGCGCACTGCGAAGGACGATCCTTGTGGCTCCTCGAAGGCGGCTACGACCTTCGAGCAATCGCCGCCTCGGTGGCGGGTTGCCTGCACGTGCTCGCCGCCTGACCCGAGCCGGCATGCCGGCGATGACTGCCGCCACGTTGATGGCAGGTGCGGCAGTGCTGCTTGCGGGCTGCGCGGGGGTTCCGTCGAGCCCGTCGCGGACGCCGTCGAGCAGGCCGACCACCGTCGTCACCAGCCCCACACCGATCCCGACTCCGCCACTTGTCGGCAGCACGCGCACGGTGCTCAGCCCCCTCGGTCTGCGCATCCACTCGGCTCCGGTGCTCGACTCCAAGAACGTCATCGGCGGCTTCTCGCAGGGAAGGATCTTCACCGTGCTCGAGTACCAGAGCGGCGGCGGCGGTTGGTTCCACGTTCAAGGCCGCACGCTGGCCGGGTGGGTGGTCGCCGACCCGACCCTCACCGCGGCGGGGACCTTCAACTCGTACTCGCAGGCGAACGGCGTCTCCGCGCTCTATCCGCAGACGTGGGGGTTCCAGCAGGAATCGTTCGGGGCGCTGTTCGTCCCACAGCAGGGGACCACCGAGAGCGCCGTGCTCGAGATCGCCAACAGCGTCAAGTCATTCGGGGTCGCCGGGCTGCCGGGGTATACCCAATCCAGCTCCGTCCCGGTCCTCGTATGCGGGTACACCGCCACGCTCGGCTATTACGCGAAGCAACCGTCATACACCGGCCCGACGCCGGCGCCACTCCCGGTTGCTCGGCAGCCGCTCTATGCCGAGGTTCGGTTCAAGATCGACGCGAGCCACGCGATGCTGATCGGCTTCAACTATCAGAACAGCAGCCAGCTCGATGTGTTCTCAGCGCTGTACAACTCGGTGGCGTTCCCCTTCCCACTCTGTCAAGCGCCCGCGGCGGCGACGCCGAAGCCTTAGAGAACCGTGGTGCCGGTGCTGTGGTTCACACCCGGGACCGAGTTGCTGTTGACGATCGAGGTGTTGGCGATGGACATGCCGGCGGCGGCGACCAGCAGGATCCCGACGTAGGCGGCGCCGAGGCCGAGGCGGCGTGCGGCTGCGGCCTGGGGCGGGTCGGCCATCTGGTTGCTCCTGCGGAACCGGCCGATGGTGTGGAAGATGCCGAGGACCAGGAAGATCAACCCGAAGGGGTTGCCGAACAGGAGCACGACCCCCGCGACCACCAGCAGGCCGACCACGTTCATCCACTTCGGGATCGCGTCCGCGACCTTCGCGCCGTCGAGGAATCCGACCGGGATCAGGTTGATGAGGTTCAGGAAGCACCCGAAATACGCGAGCGCGAGCAGGAGGTAACGAAAGTACCCCGGGTTCGCGACCCCGGCGAGCAGGAAGCAGAGCAGCGCGGCGACCGTGCCGAGCGCCGGACCGGCAAGCGCGATGATCCCCGACTTGCCGGCGTCGCCGGGCGAGCGGCGCAGGCTGGTGACCGCGCCAAGCGGTCCGATGAAGATGGGCAGACGCGCGGGCAGCCCCATCCACCTGGCGACGATGAAATGCCCGAGCTCGTGCACCAGGATCAGCGCGACGATGCCGATCGCGAACGCCGGTCCGAAGAACAGCGTGTAGAACCAGATCGCGATGATCATGGTGATGAGCGTCGGCCCGAAAGTGCCGAACTTGACCAAAACAAGTCCCCATTTCAGGAACGCGACGATGGCGGCCACGATGCCGCCCGCGGCCCCTTCGCGGCGGCGCCGCTGCTGGCGCGGTGCCGTAGGGCTGTGCTGCGGGGGAGTGGCGGGCCGCGCCGGCCCCGGCGGCGGCAGCCAGGACGCGCTGTCGCCGGAGGTGGTCACCGAGCTGTCGGGCAACCACTGATAGACCGGGGGCTGATCGCCGCCAGGCGGAGGGAGCTGGCTCATCTGCATCGATCATGGCACGCCCTGCTGAACCCGCCGGTGAATCGTTGGCGGTAAGGTGTGCCGTCACATGAGTGCGGAGAGCCTCCGGGGCATACGGATCGGGATCGTCGGCACCGGCGTGATGGCCGAGGCGATGCTCGCCGGCCTGCTCGAGCACGACCTCGTGCCGGCGCGGAATGTCGTCTGCACGCACCCGCGCGCAGCGCGTCGCGAGGCCCTGGTGGCCACCTACCACGTCAACGTCGCGGCGCTGAACCTCGAGGCAACCGTGGACACGGATGTCGTCCTGCTTGGCGTCAAGCCGCAGATGCTGGCCGGGGTCATGGCGGAGCTGCGCGGGGCGCTCCACCCGGAGCAGCTCGTCATCAGCATCATCGCCGGGGCGACGACCACGGCGCTGGGCGACGGTCTCGAGCACCCGGCCGTGGTGCGCTGCATGCCCAACACCCCCGCACAGATCGGGCGCGGGGTCACCGTGTGGTACGCGACCGAGAGCGTCGACGAGGTGGGCAAGGCCCGAACCCGCGCCATGCTGGCCGCGCTCGGGCGCGAGTTCGAGGTCCACGACGAGCGCCAGGTGGCCATGGCAACCGCGGTCAGCGGGACCGGACCCACCTACATCTTTCTATTCATCGAGGCGCTGACCGACGCCGCCGTCCACCTCGGGTTTCCCAGGCACGTGGCCCGGGAACTCGTCCTCGACACCATGCAGGGGAGTG
The DNA here is from genome assembly GCA_003135895.1 of Candidatus Dormiibacterota bacterium. Taxonomy (GTDB): domain Bacteria; phylum Chloroflexota; class Dormibacteria; order Aeolococcales; family Aeolococcaceae; genus Palsa-851. Next base: position 15,281 of record PNBE01000209.1, on the reverse strand, counting down.
CCGAATTCGCGCTCCAGAGCGGCAAGCACGTTGCCGAGTTGCGCGACATGGTCACCTCGCCGGGCGGTACGTCGGCCGAGGCCCTGTACCAGCTCGAGCGTGGTGGTCTGCGGACGGTGGTCAGCGATGCCGTGTGGGCGGCGTTCGAGCGAACGCTGCGGATCGAGGCAACCCTGGAGCAGCGCCCAGCCGACTCCGCCACCGCAACCCGGCAGCGCACGAGCCGTCCTCCGAGGGCCTGACCGAACGGCGCAGGGCCTGCAATACTCCCATCCACGATGCCCAGAACCCATCTCGTCGGCATGTTGCTCGGGGTAGAGGAGGACTGGCCGGCGGCGTTCGAAGCGTTGCTGGGGCGAGCGGATCTCGCTGTGCGCGACGGCGGCGAGACGCACCATTTCACCACCGAGCGGGTGACCATCGAGCCCTTCGACCTGCGCATGAAGCCTCGCCATTCTTTGGTCATCGACCGCCTGGGCTGGTGGTATCCGATGCCCCGCGAGTGGTTGAAGAAGGTCGTGCTCATGGATCGCGTCCATCTGCTCAACAACCCGTTCACGTTCCAGGCCATGGAGAAGCACGCCGCGTACTGCGCCATGATCCGCCTCGGACTCAAGGTGCCGGAGACGTGGATGCTGCCCAACAAGACGCCGCCGGACAACCCGCGCTTCGCCGGAACGGCACAGCGCTATCTGCGGTACTTCGACCTCGAGGCGGTGGCTCGCGCCGTGGGGATGCCCTTGTACATGAAGCCATTCGACGGTGGCGCATGGGTCGGCGTGAGCCGGATCGAGAGCGCCGAGACGCTATATCGAGCCTANNTCGTGCTCAACTTCCATCCGGAAAAGCCGATGCACGAGCGCTATTCCGTGGAGCACAACTTCCTGACCGCCCGCGCCGGCGACGAGGTGGTGACGATTCTGCGCACTGTCAACGCCTTCTTCCGCTGGGAGCTCAACAGCTGCGAAACGTTGATCCGCGGCGACGACGTCTATCCTATCGACTACGCAAACGCAACCCCGGATCTTGCGCTCACGAGCCTGCACTACTATTTCCCGTGGGCGATCCGCAGCCTTTTGAAATGGGTCGTGTTCTGCTGTGTCACGGGACGTCAGCAGACCGTGGACCTCAACACCGAGCAGTACTTCGCCATCGCCGACCGCGCTGATCTGAGCTACGAGGAGAAGCTCGCCGGCTATCGCAAGCTCGCCGACAAACAGCTCGACGTCGACAGGTACCGCGAGTTCTGCGAGCAGCACCTGGCGCATGTCGACGAGGTGTCGGTGGCGTGGGTGGAGAGCCCGGATTTCGACCGGATCATCGTGGACACTGTCCGGAACACATTCCCGCCCCACGAGCACGAGCAGTTCATCGCGCACTTCCGTGGCCTGCTCGGCGCGTGGGCCCGTGATCAACGCGCAACGGCGGCGTAGAGTGGATCTCCCATGACACACATCGAGTTCGTCTCGAGCCCCAGGCCGACCGTGGGCGTCGAGATGGAACTGGAGCTGATCAATCGCGACACCCGCGAGCTGGTGAGCGGCGCCCACGAGATCCTCGGGGAGATGAACGCTCCGCACGGCGAGGCCGGTCACCCCAAGGCCAAGAAGGAGCTGCTTCAGTCGACGGTCGAGATCATCACCGGGATCTGTGAGACCGCAGCCGACGTGCAGGCGGATCTCGCCGCAACGATGGCCGAGCTGCGCGAGCACACCGAGCCGCGCAACCTCGAGATCGCCTGCTCGGGCACGCACCCGTTCAGTGACCCCGCGCTGCAGGAGATCAGCCCAGATCCCCGTTACCTGCGACTCGTCAACGACATGCAATGGCCGGCCAAGCAGATGCAGATCTTCGGCATCCACGTGCACGTGGGCGTCCGCAGCGGGGAGAAGGCGATCGCGATGGTCAACGCGCTCTCCGCGTACATCCCCCATTTCCTCGCGCTGTCGGCATCCAGCCCGTACTGGATGGGGCATGACACGGGAATGGCGTCCTGGCGCTCCAAGGTTTTCGAGGGTCTGCCGACCGCCGGCCCACCCTGGTACCTGAGCGGATGGCCGCAGTTCGAGCAGCTGATGGACACGTTGATCTCATCGCACACCATCAAGACGATTCGCGAGGTGTGGTGGGACATCCGCCCGCACCCGAGCTTCGGCACCGTCGAGATCCGGGTGTGTGACGGCATCCCTACGTTGCGCGAGGTCGGCGTGGTCGCGGCATTGAGCCAGTGCCTGGTGCACCAGTTCGACGTCATGATCGACCGCGGGTACACGCTGCCGACGCCGCGCGCATGGCTGGTCCGTGAGAACAAATGGCGAGCCGCACGGCACGGCCTCGATGCCTCGATCATCGTCGACGAAGGCGGCACCACGGTGCCGTTGCGTCAGGCGATTCGCGAGCTTGTCGAGGATCTGACACCGGTTGCGGCGCGCCTCGGATGCATCGGCGAGTTGCGCGGTGCCATCGACATCATGGACCGGGGATCGAGCTGCATCCGGCAGCGAGAGGTCGTCGAGGCGGGCGGGTCACTCGTCGATGTCGTTGACAGCCTCATCGCGGAGCTGCGTGCCGATATGCCGGCGCCGCGTTCCGCGGTGCTCGAGAAGGTGGGCAAGCAGGCGGTCGCGGCAGGCGACTGACTGAGACGCTCCGCGATCGGAGGTCTCAGTAGGCGTAGATCTGGAGTTCGGCCGCGAAGCGATCCGCGATCTCGATGCACGAGTCCAGGTCGGGGTGCCGCACGATGACCATCCCGTCAGAGATGAGCGTCATCATCCAGTCGCGCCGCGGCGCGCCGATGGGGACGAGATCGATGGCGCACACCCACTCACCGTATTCCGACAGCAGGCGCGCCAGCCCTTCGATATGCGTGATCCGGCCCTGGCCCTGGGCTCGCTTGAAGATGGACGCGGCGTTGTAGCGGCGCTCGATCGGCTCGGACAGCCGTCCGTGGATGAGCGCCTCGGCCCATTGCTGGAAGAGGTCGATATCGTCTGCGTAATTCATCACGTCGACGGTGCGAGCGCCGGGCGGGCGCGCCCCGATCTCTCCGAAGACGACCTCGCCGTTCTCGCGGCGATACCACTCCATATGGGTGAACCCATCACGGAATCCCAGTGCCCGCAACACGTCGCGACCCATGGCTCGACCACTCGACAGCTCGGGTGCGTCGATGTCGCGCAGGACCATGGTGACCGGGCTGATCCACTCGAGCTGACGCGCGATCAGCGGACGCGGCCGGTACCACGCAACGTTGTCGAAGATCACCTCGCCGCCGGCGCAGATGGTGTCGTACGTGTATTCGGATGCCTCGACGAATTCCTCGACGCTCACCGCGTCCAACCAGACGAGCTTGGGCAGGACGCTTTCCAGCGCGACCGCAGTGTCGACGCGGTACGTGTCCGCCGATCCCGCACCGGCGATGGGCTTGACGATGATCGGGTAGCCGATGCGTTCCGCCGCCTCGCGGACGCCGGTGGCCGTCGTGCATCGGTAATGGTGCGGCGTTCGGATCCCGGCAGCGTCAAGCACCTGCTTCATCCGCTCCTTGTCACGGAAGGGGATGGTCTGCTCGACGGTCATCCCCGGGATGCCCAGGGCTTCGCGAATCCGCGCGGCGAGCACCATCGTGGGTTCCCACAGTGACGCCACGTGATCCACGTGCACACCGGCCGCCCGCTGGACGACCTCGTGCACGATCGCATCCTCATCGGCGAACGACGGGATCTGCCAGTACGCGGCCAGGTGCTGACGCGCCATATCGGGGAGCCCCGATACCGGCTGGTCCCCCGCGCCGATGACCTGGGCGCCCGCGCGAGCCAGACCACGTGTGAAGAAGGGCATCTCCGCCGGGTAGCCCGGCGAGATCATCAACACGGTCGCGGTCATGAGACCTCCCCGAGCTCAACCCGCGCCACCTCGACGACCCGTCGCAGCCCGGCCTCGACGACCGATGTCTCCGGGTGGCGGAGGATCACGTGCCCCTCGCCCTCGTATGTCCCCGATGGAGACTGGCCCTGCACGGGAAGATGCGCCTCGACAACCAGGTCGCCGAGCTCATGCTGGAGGGTGTCGAGGCCGTGGATCGCGACCACTGACCCGCTGCCCTGGCCGCGGAGGTACGCGGCGCCCACCGCATACTGCCGTTCCGGCGGCGAGAACTCGCCGAAGATCTCGAGGCGGGCCCACGCAGCGTACATGTCCACATCGTGGGCGTATGAGAGCAGCGAGGTGAACTGTGCTCCCGGCGGGCGCGCCGCCACCTCGCTGATGGCGATATCACCGCCGGGGCGCCGGAACCACTCCATGTGGGTGAGTCCTGTTCGGAGTCCCAGGGCGCGCAGACCGCGCAGTCCGTCATGCCGAATCGGGTCGTACTCCGCGCCGGAGATATCCCGCGGGAGGATGACGGCCCACTGGACCCATGGATTCTCGAGCACCTCGAGCGGGGTCGGGAGGTAGCGGGAGATCGAGTGCCAGATCAGCTCGCCGTCGATGACCACGCTGTCGAAGCTGTGCTCGGCGCCGACCACCATCTGCTCCAGCAGCACGGGGTTCAGGTCACCCGGCCCGTCGGCGTCGAGCCACGCGGCGAGCTGGTGGTCACCATCGAGCCGGAAGGTCGAGCGGGCTCCGGCTCCGGCAGGTGGCTTGGCGACCAGCGGGTATCCCAGGGCGGCGGCCGCCGCGCGCGCCTCGACAGCGGAATGGACGAGACGGTGCCGGGCGCAGGGAACGCCGTTTGCTTCGAAGACCGTCTTCATCCTGGCCTTGTCGCGGAAGTTGCGCGCAACCTCAGCTCCCATCCCCTTGATGCCAAGGGCGTCGCGGACCTCGCCGAGCGGCACCTGAAGCTGCTCGAGCATGCCGAGGAGGGAATCGACGCTGCCGAGATGCCGGGCCATGACCCGGGTAGCGTCGGCAATCTGCTGCGCATCGGTGCCGTCGGTCACCCGGTAGTGCCCGGAGAGCGCCGCGCGGAGGTCGTCGCGGAGCCGGTCCTCGGGATCCTGGCTGATCAACCCGAGCCGGACGTCCGGCAGCAACGCGGCCGCGGCGATGAACGGCACGGTGGCCGGAAGCAGGAACGGAGCAACGAAGACCGCGTTCGCCATTGAGCGTCTCGCGAGTTTAGACACGTGGCGGGGGGCGGGTCGGGCCGAGCGGGTAGGATCTGCCCGTGAATGTGATCTTTGTCGAACCGGCTTTCCCTGCAAACCAGCGCGAATTCGTGCGCGGCCTCGCGGAGGCCGGGGCGAACGTGATCGGGATTGGCGAGCGCCCGGCAGACTGGCTCGACACGGACCTGCGCGGCTGGATGCTCCATTACCAGCAGATCCCGAACGTCACCGATGTCGGCGCGCTCATCGATGCGGTTCGCCTCGCCCAGAGCAAGGTGTGGGTGGATGCGCTCGAGTCGACCATCGAGTCGCACACGATGGCGGCCGCCTACGCTCGCGAGGCCTGCGGTATCCCGGGGACGTCGGTGCGGACCGCATACCTGTGCCGGGACAAGCCCGCGATGAAGGAGGCGCTGCGTGCCGTCGGGATCCAGACGGCCCAGTCGACCGGGGCAACCAGCTCGGCGGAGGTGCGCGACTTTGTCGCCTCGGTCGGCTATCCGATCATCCTCAAGCCTCGCGCGGCTGCGGGGGCGTCCGGGACGAGCCGCGTCGACTCCGACGTCGAGCTGGACCGCGCGCTCGCCGAGCTGGGTTCGTCCGGCGCGACGGACATCGCCGTCGAGGAGTTCGTCGAGGGTCACGAGGGCTTCTACGACACCATCAGCATCGACGGACGCCCCGCCTACGACTTCATCTCGCACTACTACCCGAACGTTCTCGAGGCGATGCGCGAGCGCTGGATCAGCCCTCAGTTCATCTCGACCAACCGGGTCGAGTCGGCCGAGGACTACGCGGAGGTGCGCGACCTCGGTCTGCGCGCCATCGAAGCGCTCGGCATCGGGACGTCGGCGACCCACATGGAGTGGTTCTTCGGCCCCAAAGGCCTGCGCTTCAGCGAGATCGGCTGCAGGCCGCCGGGCGTTCGCGCCTGGGACCTCTACGCCGCCGGCAATGACATCGACATCTACCGCGAGTGGGCGAACTCGATCGTGCATCACAGCGTGGAGCGCCCGCTCTCACGGCGCCGTGCCGCCGGGATCGTCGCGCTGCGTCCTGATCGGGACGGCACCATCAGCCACTACGAAGGTGTCGACGAGGTGCAGCGCCAGTTCGGCGAGTGGATCCTCGACAGTCACCTCCCTGGAAGTGGCACGGCGACGCAGCCGGTGGAGGCGGGGTACATGGCCAACGCGTGGATACGGATGGCTCACCCGGACTACGACACGGTCCACCACATGCTCAACGTTGTGGGAGAGACGGTGCGCGTCCACGTCTCGTGAGACAGGTGACCCTGCTCGGGCCGCTCGATGGGGTCGACCTGGCGGCGGAGGTCGAGGCATGTGGCGCCGCGGGACCGGTGGCCCTGGTGACCGCCGGGTGGGAAGAGGGTGAGCGCAATGACGCGGAGATCGACAGGCGGCTGGGAGGCGGATCGCGCAACCTCAACCTCTACGGCCGCCGCCTCGATGTGCTCGAGAGTGACGTCGCATACGCCGATGCCGAGCGACTGTTGCGCACCCAGCTCGATGACCTGCGTGAGCTCTATCTGCTTCGCGTGCGCCACGCGCTCGACGGCGTCGACGTGATCCGCAGACGTTTCGCCGAGGCGCAGCGGCGCCCGGGGCCCGAGCTCGACGGGGCGATCGACGCCGTGCGGACGCTCGACGAATCGCATGCGGCGGCCATCGGCGCAGCCTACGAACGTTTCTACTCGCAGAGCGTGCCGCACGAGCGCCTGAGCATCGCCCGGCATCGCGAGGAGGTGGCGGAAATCGTCGCCGGCTGCGGCGCCATCGCCATCGCCGGTGGACACGTCGGCGTGCTCAACGACTGCCTTCACCTGTGCAACCTGGCGGTGTTGATCGAAGACCGGCCGCTGATCGCATGGTCGTCCGGCTGCATGGCGGTATCGGAACGCATCGTGGTCGTCGACGACGGCGACCCGGCAGGAAGGCCGGACGAGATCTACGACATCGGCATCGGCGTCGCTCATGGGATGGTCGCGCTGCCCGCAGCCGCCTCGCGTCTCCACATGCACGACGCCGACGGTCTTGCCGTGCTCGCACGGCGCTGCGCCCCGAGCGTCTGCGTGCTCCTCGACGCCGGCGATCGCCTGGAGCTGCACGCCGGGCAGCCGGCCGACCTCGGCTCGGTCGGGGTGGTGGACGGCGATGGCCGGGTGCTCCGGGGGGCGGCCGCCGCCTGACTGTGAGTCCCGGCCCAGCCCGCGGTCAGCGGGCACTCACCCGCCTGCGCACCGAGGGCAGTTCCCCCGAGAGGATCGATCAGCTACTGCGTGAGCAGCGAATCCCGATCGTCGAAGGATCGACGTGCACCTTCCTCTGGCGCGGGGAGGCGGATTGGGTGGGCATCGAGCATCGCATGACGGCGGTGCCGATTCCTTTGCCGCTTCGCCGTCTGAAGGGCACCGATCTCTGGTACGCCAGCGTCGAGCTCCCTCGAGGGGCACGAATCCAATACCGGATCCTGGTGCGCCGCGGCGACGAGATCGAGAGCATGGACGACCCGCTCAATCCGCGAGTCGCCGGCGACCCGATCGGCTCGCAGTCGGTCCTCGAGGCCGACGGGTATGTCACTCCCGATTGGACGTATCCGGACCCGGCGGCGGTTCCGGGAGAGCTGGTGGATCTGCGAATCGCCAGCCGGGCACTTCGACGCGAGGCGCACGTGACCCTGTACATCCCCTCACGAATGCGCCGCGACCGTCGCATGCCGCTCATGGTCGTACACGATGGCGGCGATTTCCTTCGCTACTCGTCAATGGCGACGGTCCTGGACAATCTGATGCACCGCCGGTTGATGGCCGACTGCGTGGTCGCGTTCACACACCCAGGCGACCGGCTTCGCGAGTATGCGGCGAGCCCGGCCCACAGCCGGTTCCTGACCACCGAGCTGGTGCCGCAGATCGAGGGCTCGCTCCAGCTCGTCGGCGAGCCCCGGGGCAGGGTGCTCATGGGGGCGAGCTTCGGTGGCGTGGCCGCGCTCGCCGCGGCGGTCCGTGCGCCCGGATTCTACGGAGCGCTGCTGCTCGAGTCCCCGTCCCTGCGTTTCACAGAGGCGACCGCGCCGGCCACCTTCGGCGGGGTGTTCGAGCCCGTGGTCCGTTTCGTCAACTCGGTGCGCGCCAGGCCGGAGAAGGTCACCAAGCGCATCTTCCTGACGTTCGGAGCCTTCGAGCCCCTGGCAGTGCCGGATCGCGCGATGGTCGAGGTGCTCGAGCGGATGTGCGATGAACTGCGCGTTGTCGAAGCGCTCGACGGTCACAACTGGATCAGCTGGCGAGACCGGCTCCGGGACGGCCTCGCCTGGCTCTTTCCAGGGGACGCGCGACTCATCTATCCGGGGTGATGCGCCAGTCGTCATGGATGCGCGAGACTGTGCGGCCATGAAGCGGCGTGAGCGCTGGTACTCGAATCGTGTCGAGAGCGATGTGACGGTTGCCCGGTGGGGGCATTTCGGCCGGCCGGTCATCGTGTTCCCGACTGCCGGCGGTGACGCTGAGGAGATCGAGCGCATGTGGCTCGTCGACTCGGTGGGGGAGTACCTCGAGGCCGGGCGGGCGAAGATCTACTCCTGCGACAGCGTGTCCGGCAAGGCGATGCTCCGCGAGGACGGCGATTCGCGCTATCGGGCGGCGGTCACCCGCGGCTTCATCGAATTCGTCCGGCACGAGCTGATTCCGATGATCCGGATGGACTGCGAGAG
>PNBE01000209.1:0-6400 GCA_003135895.1 Candidatus Dormiibacterota bacterium | reverse complement strand
GCGATCCTTGCGTCCGGTGAGGGTCGCTGGGAGAACATCGGTGAGTCGTGGCGGCTCGCCCATGTGCTCGGCAGCAAGGGGATCCCGAACCGGGTCGACTCGTGGGGCCTCGAGTACGACCACGACTGGTCGACCTGGCGTCAGATGCTGCCGACGTATCTCGAGGAGCTGGTGTGACCTTTCGTCGATCCGGCTTCTAGCGGGGGAGTCAGGCCCGGGCAGGCACAGCGTCGCTGTCGGGTTCGCCGTCCGCCGCGCCCTCGATCACCTCGACGTCTTCGTCGTCGTCGAATTCATCGACGCGGCGCGCCATGAGGAGCAGGGTTGTGATGAGGAGGAATGCCGCCATCGAGAGGAAGGGCACGGAGATGAAGCCGAAGATGTTGAAAACCGCGACGTTGCACGGCACGTCACCCGCACCGGTTCCACACACGCTGACCTCGTTAGGCACGTGCTCCAACTGGTAGTGATAGATGGCCAGCAGGGCACCGACCGACGACAGGCCGATGAAATATCGCTTGGCGACCTGCAGATCTCCGCGGAAGGCGGCGATACCAAGCAGCAGCGACAGCGGATACATGCAGATCCGCTGAAACCAGCAGAACTCGCAGGGATCGAAGTGCTCGACGTACTGCAGGAACAGACTTCCGAAGGTCGCAAGTACCGCAACGATCCACGCGACGTGCAGCGCAAAGGGGGTGACGCCGTCACGCACACGCGCCCAGCGCTCACGAGCTGCCGGAGTGGTTCGTGAAAGGATGAAACCCAGCACGATCAGGAGCACCAGTGCGTCGGCAAAAAGTGCCAGCACCGCGTAGCCGGTGTTGATGACCTGCGAGGACGTTACAACAGCCATGCGGGTCGAACCCGGTCAGCCTGCCGGGATCTTGATCGCCTTCAGTGTTTGTTCGATGCTCTGAATGGTGGAGGAGGTGGTGGGGGAGCACACCGATGCCGGCTGATCGCCCGTGGCGATGCACGTTGCGGCGGTGAGGATGTTCGCGTTGCCGACGATTTCCTTGGTCACCGGGTCGTTCGGATTGCTGAGCTTTGCGGCAATCTGATTCCACGACAGGTTCGCGAGAGTCTTGGGGTTGTAGCTCGTGCTGTAGAGGTTGAACACCCCACCGATGTCGACGAACGGGAACTGGCCTGCTTGCAGGGTGTACGGGGGGTTGTCATATTTGGTAAAGATGTTCGAGACCTGCGTGGTCATCGAATCGAGGGGCTGCTGGTTCCGGTCCTCGATCTCGTTGGCGCTGAAATCGATATACGGGCTCGAATAGGACGCCTTGTGGAAGGTGAACGTGGCGGTGTTGGGGTCGACATCAGTGGATGAGGACTGGATCTCCGAGAGGTTCTTGAACGTGCCGAAGCGGGACAGCCACATCACCATCACCCACCGCTCGGCAGCGCAGAACGGGCAGTACTCAGCCCCCACGTAGACGACCATCGGCTTGCCGTCGGTGCCGACGAGCTTCGCGGAGGCGGGGAAGCGGACCATCTCGCCGGACTGCCCGCCGGTGCCGACGGCATTGACCACTGACGCTGGCGGGTTCTCCACCGCACTCAGGACCGCCTGCGGAACCGGGGTCGCCACGGTCGCGTTGCCACCGCCTCCGAGGTTGATCAGCACGATCACGATGAGCGCAACCGCAACCACCGCGACGCTCGACACCGTCACGAAGGTGGGCGACTGCCAGGGTGGACGGCGTTCGAGAGAAAGCGACCGCGTGGCAGCCTGCTTGCGGCGTTGTTTCTTGCTGACTGATTTCGCGGGGTATTTGCCGGTCGGTACGGGTCGCTTGCCGACCGGCTTGCGCGGGGTCGATTGCTCCACGGCACCAGAGTAGCGGACCAACCTTTCGCGGGGGTGTCCAGGCCGCGGATGACCGATCTCGCCCGCTCAGATCGCACATGAAGATACGGTGACGAACTCGGCAGTCTCGACAACCGTGTCTATCCTCAACGCCATGGTGGGTCTCCCTTCGGAGGTGGCGTGAGGTACCGGATCACCGCCGCCGCGACATTGCTCGTCCTCCTGGCAAGCGTGCCTGGCGGGTTCCTGCGCGCTGAGGACGCCCGGGCGGCGGCGACGCGGGAGGGGATCGACGTCAGCGCTTACCAGGGTTCGTCGATCGCCTGGCACTCGGTCGCCGCTTCCGGGATCTCATTCGCCTATATCCGCGCCGCTGATGGCGCTGCATCACCGGACGGGCAGTTCGGAACCAACTGGCGGGGCGCGGCGGCGGCGGGGGTGACCCCGGGCGCCTACCTGTTCTTCGAACCGAACCAGAGTCCGGTCGCCCAGGCCAACCTCCTGATCTCTCAACTGCGGTCGGTCGGGTTCACCCACGGCGACCTGGTGCCCACCATCGATGTGGAGACCACCGACGGCGAACCCCAGGCGCTCGTCGTCGCCGAGCTCCGCACGCTGGTGAACACCGTCAGCGCGGCGATCGGGTCGCTGCCGGCGATCTACTCCTCGCCGTCGTGGTGGAGCGGGAACATCAACTCGGCGGCGTTCACCCTGGATCCGCTCTGGGTGGCCAACTGGTTCGTGAGCCAGCCATCCGTTCCCGAGAACAATTGGGGCGGCACCGGCTGGCAGGTCTGGCAGTACAGCGATGCCGGGGTCGTGCCGGGGATCGCCGGGCGCGTGGATCTGGACCGGGGCGGCGTGCGCTCGCTCCCGTACTACGGATTCCCGGATCCCCTGGCGTTGCCGCAAGCGGTGAACGTGGGCGGGACCCCGCAGACCGTCTCCGACCAGCCGGGTGACATCAACGTGCTCTGGCGCGGGACGAACAACCACCTCTGGAGCCTCGGATTCCGCAACGGGACGTGGGGCACCGCCTCGGCTGACATCAGCGCGGCCGGAGGCACCGTCGCGGCCATGGTGTCCGACCCTTCGGTCGTCTCCGCCGGCGCTGGCCGGATTGACGCGTTCTGGGAAGGGGAGGACCACAACCTCTGGTACAGCGCGTTCACCGGGGGATGGTTCGGGAGCGGGACGTGGTCGGCGCCGACCTCGCTCGGGCTGGGACCGCTTGGGTCGCTGCCCCGGGCGGTGTCGCCTGCTCTCGGCTTGATCGACGTGTTCTGGAAGGGCTCCGACGGCGGCCTCTGGGTCGACCGCTACAGTGCCGGCTGGAGCGGCGCGACGCCGCTCAACACCGGTGCCGTCGGCGGCAACCCGGTCGTGGCGAGCGCCCGGCAAGGCTCGGACACCGTCTTCTGGCGCGACGCGTCGGGCGGCCTCTGGGCCGACACCGGCGCCTCCTGGGGTTGGTCGGGCGCACAGCGGCTCGCCTCCGGCGCGCTGTCGGCAGATCCGTCGGTGAGCGCCGCCGGCACCAACATCGACGTCTTCTGGAACAGCGGCGGTGAGCTGTGGCACGGCGCCCTCAGCGCCGGCGCCTGGAGCGGCGCCAGCGCGCTCGGCACCGAGACCGTCGCCGGCAACCCGTCGGTGGTCGCGCTCGCTCCCGGGTCGGTGATCGTCAACTCGCGCGAGCCCTCAGGGCTGATGGCGTCCTCGCTGTACACGTCGGCGAGCGGCCTGGTGGGCCCGGAGGGGCTCGGGGCAACCGCGTACTCGGACCCGTCGTCCGTGGTGTTCGCCGGTGGCGGCGCCATCGACGTCGTGTGGCGGTCCAGCTCCAACACGCTGTGGGTCGCTCCGGCGTGCCCGGGCTGTGCGGCGCCGGCGATTCCGGTGTTCAGTCCCGCCGCGTAGCTGCGGGTCGCCCAGGACGTTTCGTCTGCTGGGGTGTCGTCGGGACGTTTTCAGCACGGTCAGAGGCCGCAGCCGCGAGAGGAGTGCTCGGACAAGTCCCGTCAGTGTTCCAATAAAGCTCCTGATAATGCATATTCTCACGATCTAGAGCGATGGCTCGGGTAGTTGGTGCACGTGTTCCCCCCTCCTCTGGCGAGTTCTATCGGTCGGTCGGAGGCGGCTACACTTGCCCGCTCGTCGTGTCGATTCGACGTATTCCGGGAGTTGCGCTTGACGGACGCCGCATCGGAGTTGCCACGAATCCTCGCGCTGGCACGGGCTCAGCGCCCGGACCCTGAGGGCTGGTCGCTCGCTGCCCATCGCCGCCTCGGCCTCGCGAGTGCGCTGGTCACCGAGGCCGGCGCTCGGATGCACAGGCTTGGGACGGGCGTCGCGCGGCTGCACGTCAATGCCAACAATTCTCGAGCGCTGGCGGCCTGGCGGCGGCTCGGCTGGCGTGAATCCGGCCGGCGCGGACGTTTCGAGCGCGCTGTGACCGCTCATCCGCGCGCGAATGGGCGGAGCGCGGGCATCGTCGCCGCGCCCGGTCTGGACTCGACGTAATCCGGGATAGGGTTATGGGCGATGGATATCGACGCGCGAATCATCAAGGCGGGCGGCCCCGACCTCGGCTCGTTCCTGGCTCTGGCCGTGTCCTCCTGGCGGAGCGCGCTGGGACGTGAGCTGACCGGCGTCTACGTCCACGGGTCCCTGTCGACCGGGGCGTTCAACCCGCGGACCAGCGATATTGACGTCCTCGTCACCACCCGAGCGCTCACCGACCGGCCGGCGAACGAGCGGATCCACGAGGTCCATCGGGCGATGCACGGCTGGGGCGACGATCGCTGGGCGGACCGGCTCGAGGCGATGTTCGTCCCGGCCAAGGCGCTAGCAACCTCCGGCGTCCCTCGCATCGCCGTCCTGGAATTGCACCCGGACGAGGGCTTCAAGGTGCAACCTCTCGGCTCGGACTTCATGATCCAGAAGCGGATCCTCCGCCAGCAGGGCATCACACTCTTCGGCCCCAGGATTGCCAAGATCGTGGCGCCGGTGACGACCGGCGAGCTTCGTGATGCCCAGATCGGCACCCTCCGCGAATGGTGGCTGCCCCAGCTCGAGTACCCCGGACAGTTCCTCAAGCGCTTCTACCAGGCCTACGCGGTGCTCACCATGTGCCGGGCCCTGTGTCTGCTCGCCACCGGTGAGGTCGTGACCAAGCCGGAAGCCGCCTCCTGGGCGACACACGGTCCGTACCTGGAGGTCTGGCATCCGTTGATTCAGTCGGCCATCGCCTACCCGGGCGGCGTGCAAACGGATCAGCGCGGCGCCACCCTCGACTTCATCAGGTTCACCCTCGAGGAGGCCGGAATCGGTCACGTGACGCCAAGCTCCTGATAATACTGAGCATGGCGGCTCGGCTTCGCTCCACCCGACGACCCACCGCGCCGCACGAACGGCGTGGCCCTGCCTGGGCCGGCCACGTGCCGGGCCCGACCGACTCGATGCCCGACCAGGTCGAACAGTTCCTCGACTGGCTGCGGGTCCAGCGCAACCGCCCCACCACGACGGTGCGCGCCTACCGGCAGGACCTCGCCAAGTTCGTGGCGTTCCTGCGGACCCGCCCGCTCACCGACGACCTGCTCTCCGGGGTCGATCGCCCGATGCTGCGCCGCTATCAGATCGAGCTCGCCGACGTGCTGCCCAACCCACGGTCGCGAGCCCGGGCGCTCGTCGCGCTGCGCCGGTTCCTCGCCTACGCCTACGACGAAGGGTGGATCGGCGCCGAGTTGAGCCGCCAGGTGTCGGTGCCTCGCTACGTGGTGGGCGACCCGCACCCGGTGCCGACCGACCATGTGCCCAGGTTGCTCGCCGCGCTGCCCAGGGAGACGCTCCGCGATCGCCGCGACCGGGCGCTCATCCACCTGCTGCTGAGCACCGGGTGCCGGATCGCCGAGGCCTGCGGCCTGGATCGCGGCGATGTCCGGCCGCAGGGATTCCGGGTTCTCGGCAAAGGTGGCAAATACAGAACTGTGTATTGCACGGATGATGCCTTCGCCGCGGTCGAGGACTACCTCAGGATGCGCGGGCCCGACCCCTCCCCTGCCCTGTTCATCAGCGTTGCGCGCGCCGACGTGCCTCGCGGACGTGCCCTGCCGCACAACCGCCTGACCACCGACGGCGCCCGCCAGGCGCTGACCGCGTTGCGGCGGCGGATGGGTGTCGACCCGGAGATGTTCGAGCTATTCAGTGACCTCCGCACCCCGCACGCCGCCCGGCACACGGCGGCGACGACGCTCCTCGAGGCAACCGACGGCGACGTCCGCCTCGTGCAGGAGGTGCTCGGGCACGCGACCCTCGAGACGCTCAAGGTCTACACGGANNTACACCGAGATCACCGACCGGCGCAAGCGTGAAGCGTATCGCCGCCTCGGCGACTACCTCGACGAGGTGGCCGCGCGAACGTGAGGTCCCCCATCGCTTGGCCTCCGCGTCGGGGTGACGTGACCGCCTCCTACGCCTGCTACGGCCGCCATGTGTTGCCGAGCACGCGCACCGCGCCGGATCCTTCCTCCCGGCAGCAGGCGAGCAGCTCGGTCCCGATCGGCGGGTACATCTCCAGCT
>PNBE01000140.1 GCA_003135895.1 Candidatus Dormiibacterota bacterium | reverse complement strand
ATTCTCAACAATGCGGCGACCCTCTCGCACATGTCCGGCGGTCAATGCTCCGTGCCCTTGGTGATCCGGATGACCACCGGAGCCGGACGCCAGCTGGCCGCACAGCACTCACACAGCCTCGAAGGGTGGTACGCGCATATTCCGGGGCTGAAAGTGCTCACACCCGCCACGCTCGAGGACGCACGAGGGATGCTCTGGACGGCCCTCGAGGACCCCGATCCGGTGCTCATCTTCGAGAATGGCGTCCTCTACAACATGGAGGGTGATCTCCCGGACGACGCCGGTCCTGTGGAGATCTCGCACGCGGCGGTGCGGCGGCATGGGGACGATCTCACGCTGATCACCTACGGCGGCACGTTGCCAAAGACACTGGAGGCGGCAGAACGCCTTGCGAAGGAGGACATCGACTGCGAGGTAATCGACCTGCGCACCCTCCGTCCCCTCGATACTGATGCAATCGTCACGTCGGTGAGCCGGACGACTCGCGCAGTCGTCGTGGACGAGGGCTGGCGAAGCGGCAGTATCTCTGCCGAGGTGTCGGCACGGATCGTCGAAGGGGCCTTCTACCGGCTCGACTCGCCCGTGCTGCGCGTCTGCACCGCCGAGGTCCCCATCCCGTACGCGAAGCACCTCGAGGACGCCGCGTTGCCCCAGGTCGAGACCATCATGGCCGCCGTCCGGCAGAGCGTCGCCAGCGATGGGTGAGTTCCGCATGCCCGTGCTGGGCGCTGACATGGACCGTGGCACCCTCTCGCGCTGGCGCGTGAGCGAGGGTGACCATGTCACCAAGGGCGACATCATCGCGGACGTGGACACCGACAAGGCGGCGATGGAAGTGGAGGTGTTCGAGAGCGGCATCGTCGAACACCTGCTGGTCCATGAAGGCGAGACCGTGCCCGTGGGCACGCCACTCGCGGTGCTGGTTGCGGCTGGCGAGACCGCAGCGGCTCTCACCCCGAGCCCGGTGCTCGCACCATCCCACGACGGCGTGGCAGTGGAGCCGGTCCGTGTTGAGGCCTCACCGCTGGCACGACGGCTCGCCGCCAAGCTGGGAGTGGACCTCGGTGCCGTGCGTGGGAGCGGCCCGCGGGGTGCGATCACGCGAGGCGACGTCGAGCAGGCGGCGAGTGCGGTCAGCGCGGCCGCACCGCCGGCGACACCCGTGGCAGCACCGTCTGCGGCAGTGCCCGCCGAGCCGGCCTATCCACCAGCGGCATCGCCAACGCCAGCCCCTGCCGAAGCACTCCCTCCGCCGGCGACATCCGTCGGGGCACACGGGCCGGTGCCCGCCTCAACGCACGGAGTCGATGCCGACCGCCGGGCGGCGATGCGGCGTGCGACCGGCGCGCTCATGGCACGCTCAAAGCAGCAGATCCCTCACTACTACCTGGGAACGCACATCGACCTGGGCCACGCCCTGCGGTGGATGGAGGAGGCAAACCTGGAACGGAGCATCGCCCAGCGGCTCATCCCTGCGGCGTTGCTCCTGAAGGCGGCCGGCCGTGCGGCCCGTGACGTGCCGCAGATGAACGGCTTCTGGGTCGACGACGAGTTCCGCAAGGCTGATGGCGTCCACGTCGGCGTGGCCACGTCGTTGCGAGGTGGTGGCCTCATCGCCCCTGCCATTCACGATGTGGATCAGAAGTCACTCGACCAACTCATGGAGGACCTTCGCGACGTGGTGGAGCGAGCGCGCAGCGGCACGCTGCGCAGTTCGCAGATGTCGGACCCCACCATCACGCTCACAAACCTCGGCGACCAGGGCGTCGAGACCGTCTTTGGTGTCATCTACGCACCTCAGGTCGCGCTGGTCGGATTCGGTCGCGTCATCGAACGCCCCTGGGCGGAGAACGGCCTGCTCGGCGTGCGCCGGGTTGTGCATGCAACGCTGAGCGCCGACCATCGCGTGAGTGACGGGCATATCGGCGGCCGTTTTCTTTCCGCCATCAGCAACTACCTGCAGGAGCCGGCATCGCTATGAATGAATCCGAGATTCGCGCCACCGTGTTGGGCATCCTGGCCCGCGTTGCACCCGAGGCCGACCTGACGGCACTTGACCCGGACGTCGAATGGCAAGATCAGCTCGACCTCGATTCGATGAACCTGCTGACCATGATGGTGGACGTCGAACGTGCCACGGGCATTTCGGTTCCCGAGCGCGACTACACCAAGGTGTCGACACTCAACAGCTGCGTCGCCTACCTTATGAGTCGGACCCCGGTGACGCAGTGACATCGCGCTGTCGCTGAATTCGCCACACCGGTGGACCCGCCTGCGTCGGGGACGATCCCCATCGCCATCTCCGTTGACGGCTTGCGCAAGTCATACGGCGACATCGACGCGCTGCGCGGCATCAGCTTTACCGTTGACCGCGGAGCCATCTTCGCGTTGCTGGGACCAAACGGGGCTGGCAAGACCACGACGGTGGAGATCCTCGAGGGTCACCGTCGACGCACCGCCGGTGATGTCTCCGTTCTCGGCGTGGATCCGGAACACGGCGGCCGAGACCTGCGAGAACGCCTCGGCATCGTTCTGCAGTCCGCCGGCTTTGATCGTGAACTCACGGTGAGCGAGATTGTTCGCCTGTTCGCCAGCTTCTATGGACATCCACGCCGGACTGATGACGTCATTGCCCTGGTGGGCCTCGACGAGAAGCGCTCGGCTCGTACCAAGGCGCTGTCCGGCGGCCAGCGCCGCCGCCTTGATCTCGCGCTTGCTCTGATCGGCGACCCCGATCTCATCTTTCTCGACGAGCCAACCACAGGGTTCGACCCGAACGCGCGCAGGCATTCGTGGGAGGCGATTGAGCGCCTGAAGGCGTTGGGCAAGACCATCGTGCTCACGAGCCATTACCTCGACGAGGTGCAGCGGCTCGCCGACTGGGTTGTGGTGATCGCCGACGGAATGATCGTGGCCGAGGGTCCGCCGTCCTCCCTCGGCGGTCGCGACGTCTCGGAAGCGGAGATCGTCTTCCGTCTTCCTGAGGGACAGTGCTGGAGCGATCTTCCCGAAGCCGTGCGCCGCACCGCGTCCGAGGAAGACGGATTCGTGGTCGTGCACACGATGACGCCGACCCAAGCGCTCTATGTGCTCACCGCCTGGGCGGTCGCTCGCGGAAGCGAGTTGCCTGCGCTGCGCGTCCTGCGGCCGTCGCTCGAGGATGTCTACCTCGAGCTCACCAAGGATGCGACGGAACAGCGGTGATCGCCACGATCGCGCCACGCGCACCGCGACGTCCGTCCTACGCCCGCCTCGTGGTCACGCAAGTCAGGTACCAGACCATGCTGCTGATCAGGTCCCCGGCCGGCGCGTTCTTTGCGCTCGTCATGCCGGTCATGATCCTGGCAGCCCTCGAATTCCTGCATGGTCAGCAATCGATCGCGGGTGTCAGCGCTGCACAGTTCTTCACCGCGGCAATGATTGCGTTTGCCGTGATGAATGCCGGCTACATCACGACGATCACGGGCACAGTCATCGCACGCGACGACGGGATCCTCAAGCGCCTGCACGGCACTCCCCTCCCCCCATCCGCGTACTTCGCCGGGAGGATCGGTGCAGCGGCGCTCACCACCGCCCTGGCTGTGGTAGCGGTGATGCTCGTCGGCCTCGCCTTCTACCGGATTCACATCGACGCACCGCTGATTGGGGCGATGGTGCTCACGGTGATCGTTGGCGTGCTGTGCTTCAGTTCGGTCGGACTGGCGGCCACCGTGCTGGTGGGTAGCACCGACGTGGCGCTTCCCATGGCGTACGGCTCGCTCCTCCCGTTGTGCTTCGTTTCGGACGTGTTCCTCCCCACCGGGGGAGCTCCCGCGTGGCTGTCCACCGCCACAAGCGTGTTCCCGGTCAAGCACCTTGCCGACGCACTCGAAAGCATCTTTGTGGCGACGCCAGGAAGCGCGGTGCTGAGTGGAACCGACCTCTGGGTGATGATCGGTTGGGCGGCCGGCGCCCTTGCCGTCACCGTGCTCTTCTTCCAGTGGGAGCCCCGGCCCGCCGGGCCTGGCATCCGGGGTCGCCTGGGCAAGGTGCTCAAGAGACTGCATGTCCGGCTGGCGAGCATGCGGCGCGCATTCCGTCAGTCATGACCTTCGGCCCTTCTGCTCGGGGGGCGGGACGCCGAAGAATGGGATGGCCATGATCAATCAGACCGACGCTGCGGCAAAGCGCGGCATCATCACGGAACTCGGCGTCGGAGCGCTGCTGCTCCCAGCAGAGGTGAACGCCGCCCTCGAGGCAAACGAACGCGCCAAGTACCTGCTCACGCTCCTGCAGGAGGCGCGAGCCCATAGCGACAACCCTTCGCTGGCGGCACCGACGCTGGCGGATGAGCGCCTCGCCGCGGGAATCACAGACCACGTGCTCGATGGTGTTGTCGCAGCCTCACGCCGGACGCCAGACGGCACCTATCTGATCCCCGAGGCGGGTCGCGTGTACCAGCGGCTGCTCGCCGAAGTGGTGGCAATGCTCGAGCCGCTTCGCAACACAAGTGCTGAGGGCACGGCCCTCGCCGACCGTCTCAGTGCGATCACCGCTGCCGCGTCTGCCGAGATCGCGACCGACCGCATCTCAGGCTCCTATCTCAACGAGATCGCGGCCGCGGAGCGCGACCACGGCGACTCCCTGCACCTCGTGATCATGGACGCACACCGCGCGCTCAACCGGCTCCAGGCATCCATCGCCACCGAGACCATCGACGGTGCGGCTGTTTACGGATTGGACGCCGGCGATCGCCCCCTCGTCCGTGCGTTCATGATCGGCTTGCACCGCACAGCATCACTTCGATTCGACCACCCCGGACTCGGGACAACCGCGACACGCAGCGGTCACGGTCTCATCGTCCAGAACGATATCGGCCTCACGCAGGCACACGTTCTGGTCATCGCCGTCGAGCATCTCGTCGTTACGGTCACGTACACCGATGTACATCGCGAGCGGCTCGCCTTCTTTCAACGCATGTTGGAGCGATTCCCGACAACCTGGAGCGACATTCGAACGCGAACCGGGGGCGTCGCGACCGGCGCCGGCGCGTATCAGCTCACCACCGGAACGTTCGCTGCCGCCGACAGCGACACGCTCGCCGAATACCTCACTTTGCTCGGCTCGCGATTGGTCTTCCTCATCGACTGGAATCGAGCGCGCAAGCGGTTGACCGGACTTGTGGGGAAACGCGACGCGATCGCCCTGCTCGACTGGGCGGCCGAGGAGAACCTCGGACATATGGCGTTTCTCCTCATGGGCGGTGAGCGTCTCGTCTACGACGCCGTGGAGCTGGCCGCGCCCGTACGCGTGCGTTACGGCGAACCTCTGGTCGAGCTGCTTGGTCACGCAGCGGTGCTCGATGTCTTACGTTTCGCGCTTCGCGCATGCTCCGTCGCGCAGCTTGCTGGAAGATCGAATGAGCTCGTACGAGATGAGTTGCGGGTCGAACTCATGAAGCACATGCAACTCGCCCACCAGACCTTGTTGGACGCTGCCACCGACCACGCGTCGCTCGTGGTTGAGGCCGCAGAGGCGCTCCGAGACGCCATTCAGTGCGCGACGCTCGCTCGTGGCGAGGGGTTCGCCGAACGAGCCGCCATCCGGGCCGTGCGCTGGGAGCACGCCGCGGATGACCTCGTGAACCGGGTGCGCCTTACAGCACAGCGCATCTCTGGCGCAGGCCGATCGGTGGAGATGCTGGTCGAGGCCGACGATGCGATCGATGAACTGGAAGAGGCTCTGTCACTGCTCAGCGTCATCGGCGGGGCCGACGACCGGTCCCCGCTCGACGCGCTGCGAGAACTCGCTGGCATCACCGTCCGCTCAGCCCGCGAGCACATGCGCGCCATGGAGAGCGCGCGAATGCTCACCGTCGAAACCGCCGACGCGGATCTCCAGGACCTGCTCGAGGCCGTCGACGGCGTCGTAGCAGCGGAGCACGACGCGGACGCTGCTCGGCGGGATACGCGCCGTACCTCCTTCAGCACGGCTGGCGAGTTCCGGGTTCTGCAGGTTGCGGGCGAGATCGCCGATGGCCTGGAGCGCGCAACCGATGCGCTCATGCGGTCGGGGATGATCCTTCGCGAGAGCGTGCTTACCCGGGTGAGCGGGCGATGATCACGTCAATCGAGCCGTCGCCTCGCCTCATCGTCATCGGCGAGAGTACGTCCACACGCCTTGGCGCGGAAGAGGTGGGGCGCAAGGCGCTCAACCTGATGCGTATGACCGAGGCGGGGCTTCCCGTGCCTCCTGCCTTCGTGCTGAGCACCGAGGTCTGTCGCGATTACCACACGCGCGACCGGGTTCCAGGCGACCTTGACGCTCTTCTTGCCGCCGGTATCACGACTCTGGAGCGCTCCACGGGCCTCGAGTTCGGCGGCCGCCGCCGGCCGCTCCTCGTTGCCGCGCGATCTGGAGCGGCCGCGTCGATGCCGGGGATGCTGGAAACCGTCCTCAACATCGGCTTATGCGACTCGACCATCAGCGGGCTCTTACGTGCTTCGGGGGACCCGCGCTTCGTTTGGGACTCGTATCGCCGCCTGGTGCGCCAGTATGGCGAGGTCGTGTGTGGTCTCGACAGCGCCCACTTCGACGATCTCATCTCGACGCTGATGCGACGCGGGTCAGTGGTCGAAGTCGACGAGCTCGACGTTGCCGCATTGCGAGAACTGACAGCACAATCCCTCGCCCTCTTCGTGGATGAGCCGTTCCCCCAGTCTCCGACCGCACAGTTGCGAGGAGCAACGCTGGCCGTTCTGCGCTCCTGGAGCAGTCCGCGCGCAGCCGCGTACCGGCGACTGGAGCAGCTCAGCGATGAGGGCGGCACCGCCGTCACGGTGCAGGCAATGGTGTTCGGCAACATGGGCGCGACCTCCGGGGCGGGCGTCGGCTTCACCCGCGATCCCGCGACCGGCGAGGACCACTTCTATGTCGACTTCCTCGTCGATGCACAGGGCGAGGATCTCGTCTCCGGGCGCCGCGGAACGCCTGACTCGTCGGCGGCGATCGCAGCCGTCCCCGGGCTCGCCCAGGATCTCGGCCGGGTACGGCGACGGCTCGAGGCGCTATTCGGCGATGTGCAGGATTTCGAGTTCACGGTCGAGGAGGGACGTTTCCACATCCTACAGTCGCGCGCCGCACGGCGCACCCCGTGGGCCGCACTGCAGATCGCGTGCGATCTCGTCGACGAGGGCCTCATCGACGAGCAAGCCGGGCTTGGGCTGCTCGCCGGGATCGATCTCGATTCAGTGTCGCGAACTCGCCTTGCCGATGGCGTCAGCGGCTCACTGCTCGCTGTCGGGATTCCCGCCTCACCCGGCGTTGCTTGCGGTCCCATGACCCTGAACATCGACACTGCGCAGCGGTCTGCCGAGGCCGGCAGGCCCGCCATCCTAATTCGCGCCGAGCCGACCACAAGAGATATCGCTGGCCTGAGCGTCTGCGCCGCACTGGTGACCTCAAGGGGCGCGCGTACCTCCCATGCTGCCGTCGTAGCCAGGCAACTCGACCTGGTCTGCGTCGTCGGGTGTGGTGACCTCGTGGTCCCCGCAGACGAGGGAGTGTGCCGATTCGGGAATCGCATCATCGCCGAGGGCGAGCCGCTCAGCGTCGACGGCACAACCGGTCAGATCTACGCGGGTGAGTTGGCCACAGTGCTGGAGCGGCCAGAAGCGCTGATCGAGCGCACCAAGAGATGGGCCAAATCCCCGTGAACCGCCCGGATGCGCTTGGACGCCACCCAGGAGGACTTCCGGCATTGCGGGACGTGCCAATCGGCACTGCGCCTCCGCCCGGGACGAGCCTACCCTCAAGTCATGTGGAAAGCCCTGACCACCGTCGCCGTCCTCGTCGCCGCCTGCGGTGGCGCAAGCATTGGCCAGCGGCGCTGAAGGAACGGTGGAACTCGCGCGTGCCGCCCGCGTCGTAGGGTCGGTCCGCACTGTTGACCGGCTCGCCGAGAGCTTACCGTGACGCTGGAGGCAGTCAAGATGGTGAATCACTTCCGGAGTCGCAGAGCGCTGCAGAGCCTGGAGGGAGTGGAGATCATCGCGGACCCTCACAGGTCGGTGGACGACACGGCGGTCGACAACGCCGAAGCGGCGCGCGTCTGGGCGGCCGTCGATAGCCTTCCGCCGTCGCAGCGCGTCGCCATGACGCTCAAGTTCGCCTCCGACATGAAGCTGGCGGATATCGGCGCGGTGATTGGCAGGAACGCACTCACGCCAGTGGCCGATGTCGCGACTGTGCGCCACCCACACATGGCGCAGCCTGAGCGCCGGACTCTCTTCTCTTGTCGACGACCCGGCGGGCTCGACTCCACGCTGTCACTGCCGCATAGATGACGATATTGACCGTAACTGCGGATACGGCCATCGTCCCAAGCTCTTGTGAACCGGTTCTGAAGTAGGCAGTGCAAAGATGATCGCGTGGTTCAGCAGGAGCTCGCCTTGCGAGCGGCTCCTCTGAGTCCGGAGGCGAAGGTCATCG
>PNBE01000061.1 GCA_003135895.1 Candidatus Dormiibacterota bacterium | reverse complement strand
AGCGGGACGGCGACACTGCACGTCACCCTCGGTGGGCTCGACCACCTGGGCCTGGCGCCGGTGTCGGCGACGGTGAGCGCGGGGACGAGCCAGGCCTACACGGCGACCGGCTACGACGGCCAGGACAACAGCCTGGGTGACGTGACCGGGGCGACCACCTTCAGCATCAGCGCGGGCGGGACCTGCACCGGGGCGAGCTGCACGGCGAGCGTGCCGGGCGACTACACGGTGACCGGCACCGACGGCAGCGCGAGCGGGACGGCGACACTGCACGTGGTGGCCACGGCCATTCTGATCACGCTGCAGCCGGCCAACACCGTGACGACGGCCGGTCAGACGGCCTCATTCTCCGCCGCGGCGACCGGCACGCCGACACCAACAGTGCGGTGGCAGGTGTCGTCCAACGGAGGCACTTCCTTTACAAATGTGGCCGGCGCGACCTCCAAAACACTGACCATGACCAACCTCACCGTCGCGCAGAGTGGCTACCTCTATCGTGCGGTGTTCACGAACACCGGCGGTTCCGTGACTACCTCTGCGGCCAAGCTCACGGTCAATCCCATGCCGGTGCGGGTGACTGGAGTGACCGTCACCCCGATCACGCCGGCAACGTCCAGCAGATTCGGTGACACGGTCAATGTCCGGGCGACGGTGACTGTGGCGAAGGCCTGCTGCGGCGCCGTGTCCGGCGTGTTGAGCGTCCAGTTCCAGAACCAACCGGCGTCCGGGATCAGCGCCCCCGTGAGTATCTCGGCTCCGGCGACTAGTCAGACCGTGACCGTGATGATGCCGCTCAGCGCCTCGCTGCTACCGAACGGTGCAGGCACCTACAGTCTGATCGCATCGTTCAGGAGCACCAACACGAACTATGCCGGCGGGACCGCGAGCACCTCGGTGCTCGTCGGGCCACCTACACTGTTCGCGGTTGGTGCGAACGGCGGTATAGCGACGTCCTCGGACGGTGGTGCGACCTGGCGTGCGCAGCACTCGCCAACGGGGCGGGATCTTTTGGCTGTCGCAACCGCAAACAACTCCTTCGCTGTCGCCGTCGGCCAGCACGGCACGATTCTTCGGAGCGTCGACGGAGGCGTCACGTGGACGGTGCAGAAGTCACCGGTCAGCTCGGACCTCACGAGCGTGTCGTTCGTCAGCTCGACGACCGGCTTCGCGGTGGGTGCCTACGGGACGATCCTCGCGACCAGCGATGGCGGAGCCACGTGGAAGGTGCAGAAGTCCGGTACCTCGCAGACCCTGACTGGCGTCGATTTCGTGAGCCCATCGCTCGGCTTCGCCGTGGGAGATCACGGCACCATCCTCTGGACGGCTAACGGCGGCAGCACGTGGAAGTCGCAGAAGTCGGGCACGCAACAGGAGCTCACTGCCGTCTCCTTCGCAAGTCCGTTGACTGGCTATGCGGTGGGCCACAACGGGGTCATCGTCGCGACCACCAACGGCGGTTCGACCTGGAAGGCACAAGCGTCGCGAACCGGCCAGGACCTGACGGCAGTGTCGTTTGTCACGTCCACCGCTGGGTACGCCGTCGGCGATAACGGCATGATGCTCGTCACGTCCAACGGTGGAGCAACGTGGACATCGAAGAGCCTGCCAACCCATCGGAATTGCTACTCGATCGTCGATGTTGATGCGGGGGATGCCACGGCCGTTGGCTACGGCGGAGCGATCTACTCGACGACCAACGGCGGCGCAACTTGGCTCTCACGTGTGAGCCACCTCTCCACCAATGTCTACGCCGTAGCCGCCGGCTGATCATTGACCGGCAGCTCACCTGAGCGCTGTCGATTCGAAGCGGGCAGCGATGCTGCTCCGCGACGCCCGGGCCGTCCTCCACCGCCTCGACATCCTCTTTGCCGTGGCGACCGCCGCCGACGACTCCGCGGTCGGGCTGATTGCCGAGGCGCGAGCGATGATGGAGCGTCTCGTGAGCCAGCCCGGCCACCGCGGTGAAGTGGAGCAGCGCCGGGCTCGCGACGCAGTGCGACGGATCCGCTGACGCCCCCGGGAGGGGCAGCCAGGGGCCGTTCCACCGCGCTTTCGCGAAACGTCAAGGGCGCCGAAAGGCAGCTTGGTAGGCTGTCGCGCCATCGAGACGTTCGTGGTCCGGGTGTGGTCGCCCGGCGCCGACGATGGCCCCAACGGCACGTTCACTCTGACCTCGCCGTCTCCAGGTGCGGCCCCCAGTCTCGTCCCACGCACTGCGGTAGTGGGCCAAGCCTGCCGCTGCATCGTGGGCGATGAACGCACTCACGCCAGTGGCCGATGTCGCGACTGTTCGCCACCCACACATGGCGCAGCCTGAGCGCTGGAGTCTCTTCTCTCGTCGGCCGGCCCGGCGGGCTCGACTCCACGCTGTCATTGCCGCATAGATGACGATATTGACCGTAACTGCGGATACAGCCATCGTCCCAAACTCTTGTGAGCCGGTTCTGAATGGAGGCAGTGCAAACATGATCGCGTGGTTCAGCATCGCTCCCGACGACGGGTCGGGGTCGTACTCCAAACACGTGGCCGCGGCCGTGCAGATGGTCGAGGCGAGCGGCCTCCGCTACCGGCTCGGGGCCATGGGTACCGGGGTGGAGGGGACGCGCGACGAGGTGCTCGCCTTGCTGGCACGTTGTCATACAGCCCTGGCGACCGCTCCGGGCGTACACCGAACGTCGACCGTTATCAAGATCGACGACCGCACGGGCGTGGATGCGGGCGAGATCGAGCGCAAGGTGAGCGCGGTCGAGCGGCTCCTC